>CAUFMB010000024.1 GCA_959026535.1 uncultured Collinsella sp.
GCGACACAGCTTGTGTGTCCATCCTCGCAGTATCCGGTTCTCAAGGTGCACGCCCTGCGGCTCATCCGGTCCGACCGGGCCGCGCGGCAAGGAGATATATTGCCAGACCCGAGGGGCGTCCGGGGCGGGAATCTGGGCGTACACATTTCCTACACATTCCTGGATTCGGCTGACGTTTGCCAGCCGTTCCCTACCATTCACCGAGTGCGTCTTTATGGAGAGCGGTCTCATGGCTAGAGCGGATAGGCTCCCCTAGCTAAAGCGCAACCGGCATCGAGCAACTCATCGCGCTCCTCCACCGAAAAGCCCTCGGCGTACACGCGCACAACTGGCTCGGTCCCACTCGGACGAACCAGCAACCACGTGTCATCCTCAAATGCCAAACGCAAACCATCCATATGACTCACGCTCTGTGGGGCCTTGCCGCATATCGACTTGGGATTAATACCCGGAAGCAGCGTCCGTAGAGACTCGGCGTCCTCGGCTTCGAGGCGCAAATCGCGTCGACCGTAGCTCGTCTTGCCAAAACTAGCCTCGAGCTGATCGACCAGAACGCCCAAAGGCGCGCCCGTTTTTGCCATAAGCTCGCACAGGATCAGGCAGGCAAGGATTCCATCGCGCTCGGGCATATGAGCGGCGATGCCAATACCACCGGCCTCCTCACCGCCCATGAGGACACCGCCCTTTTTCATTTCTGCCGCTATATATTTGAAACCCACCGGCTTGACGGTCACGCGGCAACCGAGCGCCTCGGCAATACGGCGCACGAGCGTCGAGCACGAAAGATTGACGACGATACGTCCCTCAAGATTGCGGAACTTCACGAGATCGCCCAGTACGAGCGCCATGATCTGATGTGGATGTATATATCTACCGCGCTCATCGACCGCTCCGATGCGATCGGCATCGCCGTCGGTCACCAAACCGGCGCATGCTCCGTCCTCGACAACAATTCGTTCGCAGGAATCCACCCACGGCTCGACCGGATCGGGGCAGATATCCTCTTGACCGGACGCCTGTCCGGCATGTATCTCGTGGACCTCGACGCCAAGCTCGCGCAGCAGGTCGGCAAGATAGCCCTGGGCCGCCCCTCCCATGGGGTCGACCACAACGCGCAGATGCGCAGCTCGAATGGCTTCGGCGTCGACAAACGATGCCACCGCCTGCATATAGTCAGGGATAATATCTGCGGTGCGATAGCGTCCCTCAATCCCCATCGGCTCGGGAGCCATGGTCTCCTCGAGCTCTTCGATGACATCCTGGTTGGCCGTCGAGCCGTCTCCCATGCGCAGCTTAAGGCACAGATAGCCCTGTGGATGATGGGACCCCGTCACCATAAGCGCGCCGCACGCCTCGCCGTCATAAGCCGCCGCCCACGTGAGGGCGGGAGTCGGGACAGACCGAGACGCGAGCACGGCGTCCAATCCGTGAGCCGCAAGAACGCCCGCCGCAAGCTCAGCGAACTCGCGCGCTTGGAGCCGCGTGTCGAATCCTATATATACCGTTTTGCCGGGATTGGTCTTTTGCCACAACTCGCCGACAGCATCGGCAATGCGAGCAACGTTGTCGGCGGTAAAGTCGTCGTCGACGCGAGCGCGCCAACCGTCAGTTCCAAAATGAATTATCGCGCACACGCGCAGACACCTCACAGTGTTTGGATCATGGTACGCATGAGGTATACCCGCAACGCTCGCCCAGCAACCTGCCGACGCCGGCATTCACCATTTGGGCAAATGCTGCCGATGACGCACAGGTGATAAAAAAACCGCCCCGTATGGAGCGGTTTTGACCTTTATATATCGAGTGCCTCGGCCATCGCCGCCGTAGTGATCGCCGTGGTTCCGCAGCAACTGCCAACCATTGCGGCGCCAGCTTGCCTCCATTCGATGCATGCGTGCGCGAAGGCTTCAGGGCTCTCATGCCATACGGGACCATCCTGAGTCTGGACCGGATCGCCCACGTTGGGACGCACCGTGACGGGCGTAGTCGCCGATGCAACCATCCTGGGCACTGCGGCGCTCGCGGCCGCAAGCGAACAGCAGTTAACACCAACCGAGTTTGCGCCGCATTTTTCGGCGTACAAAACGGCCGCCTCAATGTTGAGGCCATCGCCTAACAGGTCGCCTTTATCGTCAACGACAAAACTCACCAGAACAGGCATGCCGTCGGCGGCATCTCGAGCGCCGGCAAGCATGGGCTGCAAATTACGGATAGACGTCACCGTCTCGATCAGCAGACCGTCAACGCCGGCATTGAGCAAGGCGTGCGCCTGTTCGCGCGCAATGCCTCGGATTTCACGATACTCGGCAGAGTCCTCGGCAAACCACTCAATACCGATCGGGCCCATCGAGCCCAGCAGCAGCTGAGGGTGCGCCTGGCGGGCATCGTCGACGGCCCCGCGATTGACCTCCGCCACGGACGGCGCAATCTGGTCGTGCTTGAGGGCATAGCTTGATGCCTGAAAGGTGTTGGTAATGAGCACCTGCGCGCCGGCGGCGACATACAAGCGATGGATACGAGAAACGGTCTGCGGCTCTGCCAGATTCCAAAACGCCGGTGGAATGTCGGCGGCATCGTACTCACTCAACAAGACACTGCCCATGGGGCCCTGCGCCAACAAGGTCTCGCTCGACAAGCGGCGCGCAAGTTCCTCGGCACCAAAGCGGTTGTAATAACTCGTATCCATATATATCCCGCTATTCCTCGACGCTGATTCCCTGCTTTTCGAGATAGGCGAGCCAGCGGCTCATCGTGTCCTCGGATAGCGCATGCTCCATCATGCAGGCCTCGGAATCGGCTCGCTCAAATTCGACACCGAGCTCCTGAACCAAAAACGTGCGGATGAGGCGATGACGGTACCAGATAGCCGTTCCAACCTCGCGACCGCGATCGGTCAGGATTACCTTGCCGTAGTGCGATTGCTCGACAAGCTCGGATGCCTTGAGCGCCGAAACCGCTTTATTGACCGATGCCTTGGAGACGCCAAGGCGCTGCGCGATGTCGACCGATCGCACGCCGTTGGTTTCCCCCTCTTCGCTTTCAATGCGAACCATGCACTCCAAGTAGTCTTCGTTCGCCACCGTCAGATGTAGTTCGCGCGAGCTATTTGTCGTATCCATGTTCTTCCGTCCCTTCTGCATTCAATGGCTGATTCTACCCCATCCAAGCGCCGTGGTATGCCGTGGCATACCGTGCTAGAGTTCTTGTTGCACACGACGGCCAAGATTGGAGCGGTCTTTATGGAAAACACCACCACGAGCCCCGATGTCCTCGAACGCTTTTTGCGCTACGTCCAGATCAACACGCAGTCCGAGGATGCAAACTGCGACCAGGTACCCTCGAGCGCCGTTCAGTTTGACCTTGCCAACGTGCTGGCTGAAGAGCTGCGCGAGCTTGGTGCGGAAGATGCCCACGTGACCGAGCACGCCTATGTCTGCGCGCATATCCCCGCAAGTGCGGGCGCTGAGGACAAGCCCGCCCTGGGCCTGATCGCCCATCTCGACACCACCGAAGTTGCACCGGGCGCCGGCGTGAAGCCGCATATCGTACACTACGAAGGCGGCGACCTGGTCTGCGGCACGGTTGACGGTAAGCCCGTTGCCATGAGTACCGCCAAGCTTCCCGCCCTGAATGACCTCGCGGGTGAGGACCTGGTCTGCAGCGATGGCACCACGCTGCTGGGCGCGGACGACAAAGCAGGCGTCGCCGAGATCATGTCACTTGTCGCGCGTATCGCTCAGGACCCTTCTCTGCCCCATCCCACACTCGGCATTTGCTTCTGCCCTGACGAGGAGATCGGCCACGGAGCCGAGCTGTTGGATATCGATGCCTTTGGCTGCAAGTACGCCTACACGGTCGACGGCGGCCCCATCGGCGAGCTGGAGTGGGAGTGCTTTAACGCCGCCGAGGCGACCGTCCGCTTTGAGGGCCAGTCCATCCACCCGGGCGACGCCAAGGGCCGTATGGTCAACGCAGGCAATCTGTTCTGCGACTTCAACGCGTTGCTCCCCTACGCGCAGCGCCCGGAGTATACGGAAGGCTACGAGGGCTTTTATCACCTTGAGGGTGTATCTGCGACCGTCGATCACGCCACAGCGCGCTATATCGTCCGCGACCATGACGCCGCCAAGTTCCAGCAGAAACTCGACCTTATTGATGCCGCCGCCTCGATGCTCAACCAGCGTCTGGGTGAGGAGCGCGTGACGGTCGAGATTAAGCAGCAGTATCGAAATATGGCCGAGATCGTTCGTGACTATCCCGAGCTTATTGATGTTGCCAAGGAAGCCTACCTTGCCTGCGGCGTTGAACCCCAAGTGCTGCCGATTCGCGGCGGCACCGACGGTGCACAGCTGTCGTTCCGCGGTCTGCCCTGCCCCAACCTTTCCACCGGCGGCTATTGCTACCACGGCGTCAACGAGTTCGTCCCGGTCAGTTCGCTCGTCAAGATGACCGACGTGCTCCAGGAGCTCGTCGCCCGCTTTGCATAAGGAACTCGAACAATCTAGGTAAGCAAAACCGCCCCGTCCTCAAAACCGAGAACGGGGCGGTTTTTGGTGCAAGGGGAGTAGTCAGCACCGCAGGTTGAGCCAACGTCAGCGAGCGACGTCCAAGGCGAACAAGTTGGCATGAAAAAGGCAGGGCATTGACCTTCTGGTCATGTCCTGCCTTTTGAATGACAAATTGTCGCCTTGGGCGGCGCGCAGCGTCGAGCCGTTACGGCGTTTGGTAAAACGCCGTAACTTAGTAGTTGGCCTCGTAGCCGTTGCCGTCGCCGGTGGGCTCTTCGTAGTAGTCCGAATCGCTCGAATCGCTTGAGTCATCGGAATCGTCAGAGCTGACCGATGAGGTTGCGGTACCGTTTGCGTAGTCGTCAGACGTGTTGTTGTTCAGGTCGCCGATCGTAGAGCTGGAACCGTCGGAAAGACCCATGGTGTTGGGACCCTTGGGATCCTTGCCGGCATCGACGCGCTCCATCAGTTCCTTGAGCTCGTCCTCGTAGACAAAGACGTAGCTCACACCGTCGATCATGGTGCTGTCGTCGGCGTACGAGGGCAGGTTGGCCGAGTAGATACCGTCGACATCCATACCGCGCATGACGTTGACCGTAGCCACGATATCCTGAACGCTCATATCGGTTACGAGCATATCGGACAGCGAATTAACCAGGCCAAAAATCTTCGTGGCATCGAAGTTATTGAGAATCTGGTTGGCAAGGGCGCCAAGCACCTGACGCTGGTGGCGCATGCGCGTGTAATCGCCGTCGGCATAGGTGTAGCGGCAGCGGGCATAGGTAAGGGCGGTGGCACCGTCCATATGCTGCTGGCCAGCGGTAATCTTAATATCCAGGTGCTCGGGGTCGTCAACATCATCGGTTGCGTTAATGTCGATACCGCCAACCGAATCAATCAGCGCCTGCATACCGTCGAAGCTGACCTCGGCATAGTGGGAAATCTGAACACCGCACAGCTCGTTGACCGCCTCGACCATGGCCTCGGCGCCGCCAACGGTATGGCAGGCGTTGATCTTCATGGTCTCGCCCTTGTACTCGACCTTGGTGTCGCGCGGAACGGAAATGAGCGTCGCCTGCTTTTGCGTGGGGTCGATGCGTGCCAGGATAATCGAGTCGGCACGATACGTATCCTCGCCCGGACGGCCGTCGGTGCCAAGAAGCAGCACGTAGAACGGATCCTTTGCCTCATCGGTGTCAACCAGAACCCGACGCAGATTGTCGGTAATGACATTAGAATCGCCGAGCTTGCCCATAATGGTGGCAAACCACAGGCCGGCAGCGGTAGTGGCACTCAGCAGCACGCCAAGCACGACAATGAGCGCGACGTGACGAATCGTGTGGCTACGACGACGTTGACGAGCGCGCTCGGAATAGCGAGCCACGTTATCGCGACTGTAGATCTTGGCCTGCGCACCAGTTGAGGGTCTTCGGGCGGTGGTATCCGCGAGGGGCTTTTTATTAAACATAGGCAACCTGTATTAGTAGATGACGGGATCGGGGACGGAAGCATGCTCGACATGCGCGCCGAGCGCCTGCAGCTTTTCGACAAACTGCTCGTAGCCGCGCTTGATGTGATGGATGGCCGAAACCTCGGTCGTTCCGTCGGCGATCAAGCCCGCTACGACGAGGGCCGCTCCGCCACGCAGATCGGGCGAGGTAACCTGCGCACCCGAGAAGCCCTTGACGCCATGAATCATGGCATGATGGCTCTCGATACGAATGTCGGCACCCATGCGCACCAGCTCAGAGGCAAACATAAAGCGATTCTCGAAGATGTTCTCGGTGATAACGGAGCTACCATCGGCAAGGGCGGAGAGTACCATAATCTGCGCCTGCATGTCCGTCGGGAAGCCGGGGAACGGAAGCGTCTGGATGTCGACCGGCTTGATACGCTCGGCACGGTTTACATGGACGCCGTCGTCGGTACGCTCGCAATCGATGCCCATAAGCTCCATCTTCTTGAGCACCATGCCCAAGTGAATGGGGCAAAAGCCCGTGACATCGACACCGCGATCGTCGGCCATCAGCGCACCGGCAACGATAAAGGTACCGGCCTCGATGCGGTCGCCCACCACGCGATGGGTAACGGGATGGAGCTCTTCCACACCTTCGATAGTCACGACGGGCGTACCGGCGCCAACAATCTTGGCGCCCATCTCGTTGAGCATGTTGGCGAGATCGACGATCTCGGGCTCGCGGGCGGCATTGTCGATAACCGTGGTACCCTTCGCGCGCACGGATGCCATAATAAGGTTCTCGGTCGCACCGACACTGGCAAACTCGAGCGTGACGGTGGTACCGCGCAGACCTTGGGGCGCATTAGCGTTGATGTAACCGTGGGCGGTATCGAACTCAACGCCCAGGGCCTCGAGACCAAGAATGTGCATATCGATCTTGCGAGCACCCAGGTTGCAGCCGCCCGGCATGGCAATCTTGGCGCGATGGAAGCGGCCCAGCAGGGGTCCCATGACGGCGGTGGAAGCACGCATCTTGGCAACGAGCTCGTAGGGGGCCTCCCAAGAATCGACCTGAGAGGTATCAATCTCGAGCGTGTGCTCGTCGAGAACATCGATCGTAGCGCCCATGCCCTTGAGCACCTTGCCCATCACGTGGACATCGGAAATATCGGGCACGTTCTGCAGCGTCGTCTTGCCCGGCGCCAGAAGCGTTGCCGCCATGAGTTTGAGCGCGGAGTTCTTGGCGCCCGAGACGGGCACGGAGCCTCCGATGGCGTGGCCACCCTCAACGCGGATAATATCCAAGGTCTACCCTTTCAAAAAGCATGCCCGGGGTGGCTGGGCCATCCCGGGCATGATGTGTTCGCAAATGGTCGAACGCTAAATCGTTTGACTATTGGGCAAGCTTGAGCTTACACCATGCGATTTCATTATAGAGGTAGGCGCGGCGTGCATCATCCTCCGACAAATTACCCAGCTTCTCTTCAAAACCTTGAATATCAGCTTTAAGCTTGTCGGCATCGACGGTCGCCAAATCGCAAGCGCGCTCGGCGAGAACGGTCACGACATCGTCCGCAACCTGGGCATAGCCGCCGGCCACGGCAAACGTGTGGTCGACAGTGCCCATGGCCTTATCGGAAACGCAAACGTAACCGCGGTCGATCGTGCAGATCTCGCTGGAGTGAGCAGGCAGGACGCCAAACTCGCCATCCGTGGACGGAATCGACACAAACGCAGCGTCGCCCTCATAGGCGCAGCTCACGGGGCACACGATGCGGATACGCATAACCTACTTCTCCCCCATCTTGCGGGCGCGCTCGCGCACGTCCTCAATCGTGGAAGCATAGCGGAAAGCCTGCTCGGGCAGGTCATCGGCCTTGCCGTCGACAATCTCGGCGAAAGAGCGGACGGTATCCTCGACGCGGACGTAGACACCGGGGTTGCCGGTGAACTTCTCGGCGACGTGGAAGGACTGCGAGAGGAACTGCTGAATCTTACGGGCACGGTTGACCGTAAGGCGCTGCTCCTCGGACAGCTCGTCCATACCCAGAATGGCGATGATGTCCTGAAGGTCGGAGTACTCCTGCAGGAGCTCCTGGACCTTGACGGCGACACGGTAGTGCTCCTCGCCAACGATCGAGGGATCGAGAGCGTCGGAGGAAGATGCGAGCGGGTCGATAGCCGGGAACAGGCCGAGCGACGAAATGCTACGCGAAAGAACCGTGGTGGCGTCGAGGTGCGTAAACGTCGTGGCAGGCGCCGGGTCGGTCAGGTCGTCTGCGGGGACGTAGACAGCCTGGACGGAGGTAATGGAACCCGTCTTGGTCGAGGTAATGCGCTCCTGGAGGTCGCCCATCTCGGTTGCCAGCGTGGGCTGGTAACCAACGGCGGACGGCATACGGCCCAGCAGTGCGGAAACCTCGGAACCTGCCTGGGAGAAGCGGAAGATGTTGTCGATGAACAGCAGAACGTCCTGGCCGCGATCACGGAAATACTCAGCGGTGGTAAGGCCGGCCAGACCGATGCGCAGACGCGCTCCGGGCGGCTCGTTCATCTGACCATAGACCAAGCAGGTCTTGTCGATAACGCCAGACTCGCTCATCTCGAGGAACAGGTCGGTGCCCTCGCGGGTACGCTCGCCGACGCCGGTGAACACCGAGGTGCCGCCGTGCTCCTGGGCGAGGTTGTTGATGAGCTCCTGAATCAAAACGGTCTTGCCGACGCCGGCGCCGCCGAACAGGCCTGTCTTGCCGCCACGGATGTAGGGCTCGAGCAGGTCGACGGCCTTGATGCCGGTCTCGAAGATCTCGGTCTTGGTGGTGAGCTCGTCGAAACGGGGCGCTGCATGGTGGATGGGGTAGAACTCCTCCACCTCGGGCATGGGCTTGCCGTCGACGGGCTTGCCCATGACGTTCCAAATACGGCCGAGCGTCTTGGGGCCAACGGGCATCTTCATGGGCTCACCGGTATCGGTGGCGATGAGGCCGCGCTGCAGGCCGTCGGTCGAGGACATGGCGACCGTGCGGACGACGCCGCCCGGAAGCTGGCTCTCGACCTCGAGGATCGTGCTCAGATGACCGATCGGGGTCTCGGCCTCGACCGTGAGCGCGTTGTAGATCGGGGGCACCGCACCGTCAAACTTGACGTCGACGACAGGACCGATGATTCGCACGATGCGACCATCACCGGCAGTCGTCTTCTTGGTGGCTTCCTCGACCGCAAGCTTTACGGTGTTATTAGCCATTACTGTTCCTCCAATGCTGAGGCTCCGCCGACGATCTCGTTAATCTCGGTCGTGATCGAAGCCTGGCGCACGCGACTATACGTGCGGGTAAGGGTCGAGATGATCGCGGTGGCGTTTTCCGTCGCGGAGTGCATGGCCTTGCGGCGTGCACCCTGCTCGGCAGCCGCCGAATCGATCAGGGCCTGGTAGATGACCGTCAGGATATAAGACGGCACAAGCTTGCCGAGAACATGCTCGGGAGAGGGCACGAACTCGAACGTGGACGAGATGCGCTTAGGGGCGTCGGTCTCGTTCTTACGCGGACCGTGGGCCATAGCGATCATCTCGGGGTCGAGCGGCAACAGATGCTCGACGCGAAGCTCCTGATCCACGCGGTTCTTGGCGTGGTGGTAGACAAGCTCGACACGGTCAAGCTCACCGGCACGATACGCATCGCAGATATGAGAGGAGATCATGCGGGCCTGATTGAAATCGGGCTCAGAGGAGTTGCCCTCAAAGTGCATGACGACGTTTGCGCGGTCACGGAAATACGTGGCCGGTTTACGCCCGCACGCGATGATCTCGCACTCGATGCCGTCGTTCGCCCAAGAAGCGGCGAGCTTTTCGGCCGTGCGCTCCACCGTCGTATTGAAACCGCCGGCAAGGCCGCGGTCCGAGGCAATAACGACAATCAGGCCATGCTTGACGCTCTCATGCTTCTGCAGCATGGGATCGGTGCCCGAACAGGAGGCGTCGCCGGCGACCGTCAACATGACGTCGGTCAGCGCCTCCTTATAGGGCTCGGCCTGCTTGGAGCGATCGAGGGCACGACGGATCTTGGCCGTAGAGACCATCTCCATCGTGCGCGTGATCTGCTTGGTCGTGGTAACCGAGGAGATTCGCTTCTTAATGTCGCGAAGGTTGGCCATGGGGCTTAGTTCTCCTCTGATCCAGAAACATCCGAATGGTGCTTGGCCATAAACTGCTGCTTAAAGTCGCCGATGACGCGCAAGAGCTCAGCCTTGGTGTCATCATCGATCTTCTTGGCGCGAACCTTGTCGAGCAGCGAGCCAAAGCCATTGTCCATGTACTCGATGAGCTCGGCGCGGAAAGGCAGCACGTCGGCGATCTCCAGGTCATCCAGGAAGCCCTCGTTGCCAGCGAACAGCGTAACGATCTGCTCGCCAACCTCAAACGGCTTGTAACGCGGCTGCTTAAGGAGCTCAGTCATGCGAGCGCCGTGGGTAAGCTGCTTTTGCGTGGCCTCGTCGAGGTCAGAGCCGAACTGCGTGAAGCCGGCGAGCTCCTGGTACGAAGCGAGGTCCAGACGGAGGTTGCCGGCGACCTGCTTCATGGCCTTGGTCTGTGCGTCGCCACCGACGCGGGACACGGAAATGCCCACGTCGACTGCCGGGCGCTGGCCCTGGAAGAAGAGCTCGGACTGCAGGTAGATCTGACCATCGGTAATGGAAATGACGTTGGTCGGAATGTAGGCCGAGACGTCGCCGTCCTGGGTCTCGATGATCGGAAGAGCCGTCATGGAGCCATAACCGTTCTTCTTGGACATCTTGACTGCACGCTCGAGCAGACGAGAGTGCAGGTAGAAGATGTCGCCAGGATAGGCCTCGCGTCCGGGCGGACGATGCAGCGTCAGCGACATCTGACGGTAAGCCACAGCCTGCTTGGACAGGTCGTCGTAGATGACGAGCACGTGGCCGCCGGGGTTGGTCTCGCTGGCGGGCTTGCCGTCCTCACCGTTGTACATGAAGAACTCGCCGATAGCGGCACCGGCCATAGGCGCGATGTACTGCATAGGGGCGGAATCGGCAGCGGTGGCCGAAACGATAATGGTGTAGTCGAGCGCACCGTGCTGAGCGAGGGTCTCGCGGATGTTGGCAACCGTGGAGGCCTTCTGGCCGATGGCGACATAGATGCAGACCATGCCCTTGCCGCGCTGGTTGAGGATAGCGTCGATGGCGATGGCGGTCTTACCGGTCTTACGGTCGCCGATGATGAGCTCACGCTGACCGCGGCCAATAGGCACCATGGAGTCGATAGCGAGCAGACCGGTCTGAACCGGCTCACACACCGGGGTACGGTCGATGACGCCGGGGGCCTTGAACTCGATGGGGCGACGGTGCGTGGCGACGATGTCGCCCAGGCCGTCGATGGGCTGGCCGAGCGGATTGACGACGCGGCCGAGCATGGCACGGCTCACGGGGATATCCATAATGCGGCCAGTGGTGCGGCACTCGTCACCTTCCTTGATGGAGTCGACGGCACCAAACAGAACGGCGCCGACCTCGTCACGGTCAAGGTTCTGGGCAAGGCCGAAGACGGTCTCGCCGGTATCGGAGCTCTTGAACTCCAGAAGCTCGCCTGCCATGGCGCTCTTGAGGCCGGAGACGCGCGCGATGCCGTCGCCTACCTCGTCGACCGTTGAAACCTCATGCGTATCGACCGTCGCGGAGAGGCTCGTGAGCTGCTCCTGCAGTTTCTTGGCGATATCCTGGGCATTGAGGGTTTCGGACATTAGGCTTCACCTCCGTACGAATTAGCAGAGTTTGCGAGGGTCTCCTGCGCGACGCGCAGCTGCGTCTTGACGGAAATGTCACGACGCTCGCCGCGGGCCTCGAGCACCAGGCCGCCCACGATAGACGGATCGACCTGCTCGATAAGGAATACCTTGCGGCCGAAGTCCTGCTCGCATTTCTTAGTGATGGTTTGACGCAGCTCGTCGTCGAGCGGGATCGCCGTGGTGACGGTCACGCCCACTACATCCTCGTCTTCCTCGGCAACATACTTAAAGGCAGCTGCCACCTTGGGAAGAAGGTCGAGCTGGTCGCGCTTGGACATGGTGTCGAGCACGGCGATGATCTCGGGGCTGGCAGAAGCCAGGCGCTCGATCATCTCGAGGTCCTCGAACACATGGTTCTCGGCCTTAGCGGCTTCCAGAAGGGAGCGCGCGTAGGTCTCGAGCACCTTGTCCTGATAGCGGCTAGTCGGCATTCAGGCTACCTGCTTCCTGGATGTAGCGCTCGATGAGCTTCTTCTGCTCGGCCTCGTCCTCGAGTGCCTCGCCCACGATCTTGGTGGCGACGGCAACGGACAGGTCGGCGATGGAGCTCGCGGCACCGGCGTAAATGGACTTGCGCTCGTCCTCGACGGTCGTATGGGCCTTGGCGATGATCTCCTCGGCCTCCTTGTGAGCAGCCTCGATGATACGGGCGCGCTCGGACTCGGCGTCCTTACGGGCTTCGAGAACAATGTCGGCAGCCTGACGACGGGCGTCGGTGACAATCGAGTCGGACTCAGCGCGCTTGGCGATAGCCTCCTGCTTGGTCTTCTCGGCCTCGTCGAGGCTCTCCTCGATCTTCTTGCCGCGCTCCTCCATGGTTTTCATGATGCCCGGCAGGGCGACCTTGGCCAGCACGATCCAGATAATCAGGAAGGCGATAAGCGCCGGGATGAACTCCGCCATCTTAGGGATGAGGATGTCCGCACCGGCAGCGCCGTCCTCAGCGAACGCGGAAACCGGCATGAGCAGCGCGGCCGCGGACGCGGAGAGTGCGATCGCGCTCTTCTGGGATGAAAGATTCATACTTGACGCTCCGTGCTATTTAACGATCAGCGCGACAACGAAGCCGATCAGAGCCAGAGCCTCGCCGAAGGCGGAGCCCATGATGAAGACGGTGAACACGCGGCCCTGGACCTCAGGCTGACGGGCCATAGCACCCGTAGCACCCAGAGCAGACAGGCCGATAGCAAGACCAGCGCCGATAACACCGAGACCGTAACCGATAACTCCCACGATTCCTCCTTTGTCGTGCGTGTCTTATTTCACGCAGGATAACCTTTTTATAACTGCCGGGCTCCATGGGTACGGGCACCGGCGGTTTAACGAATTACCTTACCTTTAAGGCGCGAACGGAAGACTACTCCTCCTCCGCGACCTCCTCTGCCTCGGAGACATACACGGCGGTAAGGACCGTGAAGACGTAAGCCTGGATGGCGCCGACCACAAGCTCGATCGCATAGATCAGGATGAGGATGGCAAGCCAGGCCAGCGAAGGCAGGGCGCCGACGGCGTGCGCCGCGGAAACCTGCTGAAGCAGCGGCTGCATGAACATGCTCGCCATGATGGCGAACGAGCCCATGACCACGTGTCCTGCGAACATGTTGCAGAACAGACGGACGGCGAGCGTGATGAGGCGCAGGAAGGTCGAGAAAAGCTCGACGACCCACACGAGCACGTTCATCGGGAAGCTCACGCCCTGCGGGGCGAGGCTCTTGATGTAGCCGATCACGCCGTGAGCCTTGCATCCGTAGTAGATGAAGTACACGAAGGCGAAGATGGCGAGCGCGGCGGTGGAGCCGATTGCGCCGGTGCCGGGCTTCATTCCCGGGATCAGGCCGATCATGTTGTTGATCAGAATGAACAGGAAAAGCGAGCACAGGAACGGGAAGTGCTTCTTCCAGTTCTCACCCACGACGCCCTTGCCGATATCGTTCTCGACGTACTCGATGATGTACTCGAAACCGTTGACGAAGAAGCCCTTGGGAACCAGGGTCTGCTTCTTCTTGAACACGGCCAGGACGATCAGGAGCACGATCGTGGAGACGATCAGCCAAAACGAGTACTGCGTGATGCCGCAGCTCAGATCGCCCACGACAGGGGTGGAGCTGAACTCGCTGACCAGATGATTAATCTCATCAGGCAGCTTTTCAAAAATTTCCACGACTTACCTTTCGACCTCATGAGGATCTCGCAGCGCCTTGGCGACGCGAACCGTGCAGGCGGCCATAAAGGCCACGAAGCCGATCGCCTCGCCCAGGAGGAACATGCGAAATGCCTCTCCGAACAACACAAACACAACCAAGGTAAAGACGAGCAGGGCGATTGCCGAGACCGCCAGACTCACCATACCCTTGAGCATGTCCGCATTCTGTTTATCGTCAAGAACCGGCTTGAGCGTAAAGACAAAGGGAAGGAAGGCAATTGCGCCCGCGATGGCGCCTGCAACGATAGCGAGCAGATCGGCTATCTGAAACACTGGCGTCCTCACTTTCCTTTTTAACGCTTCACAGAACGGTTCCCGCCAAACATTGGTGACTATTGTACGAGCCAATCGCTAAAGTACAACCGAAAAAGCATCGGTTAATACGCACCTGTTCGTTTTCTTAAGACCTTCTTTATGCCGCAGGTACGGTAATACGTTTTTCTCGAACCCTGCAGGGCAAAACGTCCGTTAACAGGAGTGCGCGCGGTCGCCTTTTGTTCGTCCGCGCGCACCGTTTCTTCGTATTTGCAGCCGCGGCCGTCTTAGCCCAGCGACTAGAGCGTGCCGTAGATGCGGTCGCCGGCGTCGCCGAGGCCGGGAACGATGTAGGCGGCATCGTTGAGATGGTCGTCGATGGCGCAGGTATAGATATGCACATCAGGATCCTTCTCAGTCAGCGACTTGAGGCCCTCGGGGGCCGCGACGATGCACAGCATGCGGATGTCCTTGACACCACGCTCGCACAGGTAGCTGATGGCCATCTCGGCCGAACCGCCCGTGGCAAGCATGGGGTCGACGACCAGGCAGATGCGCTGGTCGATATCCTTGGGCATCTTGCAGTAATACTCGTGCGGCTCGTGGGTGACCTCGTCGCGCTCCATGCCGATGTGGCCCACGCGAGCGGAGGGCACCAGGTCGAGGATGCCGTCGACCATGCCAAGGCCCGCACGCAGGATGGGCACGATGGCGAGTTTCTTGCCGGCAAGCTGTTTGAACGTGGCGGTAGTGATGGGGGTCTCGACCTCGACGTCTTCCATAGGCAGGTCGCGCATGGCCTCGTAGCCGTCAAAAAGCGCGAGTTCGCGCACGAGCTGACGGAACTGGTTGGTGCCGGTGTTTTTGTCGCGCAGGATCGACAGCTTGTGCTGGACGAGCGGGTGATCGACAAGCGTCACACGGGACGCATCGTAGGTGACGGTCATGGATTGATTGCCCCTTTCGTTGCGGCCGCAAAACGGCCTTGCTGACAAGGCGTGCAGCAATGTTGCCGCCGCACGCCATGCATTAGTTTAGCGGTTTGTTGTATCGAGCAGCCCATCGCAGCCCTACTGTGCGGTGCTGAGCGAGCGCCTGACTGCATCACGCCAGCCCGCAAGGTTTTGCTCGCGGCGCTCGGCGGACATGTGGGGAAGGAAGGTCCTAACGATCTGGGCATTTTGCTCCAGCTCTTCCAGGTCTTCCCAATAGCCGACGGCAAGACCCGCCAAGTACACGGCACCGATTGCCGTGGTCTCCACCGTCTCGCATTGCAGCACGGGGATATCCAGCAGGTCGGCCTGGAATTGCATGATGAACTCGTTGCGCGAGGCACCGCCATCGACAGACAGGCGCTCAATCGAAAGCCCCACGTCCTGCTCCATGGCGCGCAGCACGTCGTAGCTCTGATATGCCATGGATTCGCAGGCGGCACGTACGATGGTCGCACGGCTCGAGGCGCCGGTCAGACCGCACACGATACCGCGAGCATGCGGGTCCCACCAGGGAGCACCCAAACCCGCAAAGGCGGGAACGAAGTAGCAGCCCTCGTTGTCGCTAATCGAAGCGGCGAGTTGTGCCGACTCGCTCACGCTCGAGATGATGCCCATGTTGTTGCGAAGCCAGTTCATCGTTGAGCCGGCGGCAAAAATAGAGCCCTCGAGCGCATAGCTGACTTTGCCGTCCGCAGCGATACCGATGGTGGAGACCAGGCCATTCTTGGATTCGACGATCTCGTCGCCGGTGTTCATGAGCATAAAGCAACCCGTGCCATAGGTGTTTTTGGTCTGGCCGGGACGGAAACAGCAGTGGCCGAACAGCGACGCCTGTTGGTCACCCGCCACGCCCATGATGGGCGGCATGTTGGTCATGATGTCGCTCGCGACGCGGCCGTAGTCGCCCGAGCTCCAGCGAACCTCGGGCATCATGGAACGTGGAACGTCAAAGAGTGCCAGCAGGTCGTCGTCCCAATCGAGCGTATGGATATTAAAGAGTGCCGTGCGGCTGGCATTGGTGTAGTCGGTGGCAAAGACCTGGCCGCCGGTGAGGTTGTAGATGAGCCAGGTGTCGATGGTGCCAAACATGAGGTCGCCCGCCGCCGCGCTTTCGCGTGCGCCGTCGACGTTGTCGAGAATCCACTGCACCTTGGAGGCCGAGAAATACGGGTCGAGCGTGAGTCCCGTGCGGGAGCGCACCAGCCCTTCTGCGCCCCGCTCGACAAGCTCGTCGATCAGAGGTGCGGTACGGCGGCACTGCCATACGATGGCGTTATAGATCGGCTGACCGCTCACACGGTCCCAGACCACCGTGGTCTCGCGCTGGTTGGAGATGCCGATGGCGGCAATGCGGTCGGAGTGGATACCGCTCTTAAACTGGACTTCCATCATGACCGCGATCTGGCTGGCAAGGACCGCCATGGGGTCTTGCTCTACCCAACCGGGACGCGGGAAGCTGGTTTTGACGCTGCGACGTGCCTGCGCGACGATGCAGCCGTACTCGTCGACGATGGTCGCAAGTACCGAGGTGGTGCCGCAGTCGAGCGCCATGATGTAGGAACCGCCAAAGTCAAACGAGGCATCATCCATGCCCAGGCTGCCCAGATTCAACGACATCGCTTAAACCTTTCTATTGCATCGGGTCGGACAGGACCCGTTCGATCTCTGATGCGGGAAGTGCGCCTTGGCGCAGGATCTGGAGCTCGCCGTGCTGAAACGACACGATGGTCGAGGCGTCGCGACACGGAGTCTCACCGGCGTCGACGGCAACATCGACCCCCTCCAGGATGCGACCCTCCACCGTGATAAAACTTGCCGGCGCGGGCGCGCCATGCGTGTTGGCGCTGGTGCAGGCAAGGGGGCTGCCACAGGCGCGAATGAGCGCCTGCACCACGGGCGAGGCCGAAGCGCGAAGTGCCACCGTGTCGTCGGCAGCGCACATAAAGGTCGGCACGCAGGGGGCTGCCTTGACCACGATAGTCAGGGCTCCCGGCCAGCATCGTCGCGCGAGCACGCGGGCCTCGTTAGGGATATCCACGCCATAGCGGTCGAGTGCCTCGGCATCATCGACCAGCCAGGCAACCGTTTGGGTGAGCTCGCGCTGCTTGAGGGTAAAGATACGACGATAGCCGGTACCGAGTGCGGGGACCGCGGCGCCGTTGACGGTGGCCTGCGGATCTCGCGGCCACGGCTTGGGCCCACTTGTATCTTGAGGAATTGCATCCGAGAAGGCATTAGCCGCCACGGCGACACCGTAGACCGTCTCGGTCGGGATCAGCGCCAGACCGCCGCGACCGAGCACCTCGGCCGTGCGCTCGACGGCAAGCCGATGCGGCTCGCGCGCTCCCTCGTATACCCGATAGACCGTCTGCATGTGTATGCCAGCCCCTTACGCTCTGGTGCAAGTTTGTTTACTGTGGGGCATTCTCGCACGAAACGTTCAACCTATTTGCCCAGAGCGCATGTTGGTTTGGTGAGCGGCCGTAGTAGTCGGTGAAAGTGAGGGGGTTATTGCAGATTTTTAGCGAGCAAGCGTAACGGTACGATCGGGAAACTCAATGCTTGCGACAAGCTTTCCGCCGAGACTTTCTGCGTACCTGCTCAGCGTGTCGAGCCTCATTGATCCCAGCTCCCCGCGCTCGAGCTCCGATATGCGTTTTTGAGAAACACCCATCGACTGGGCCACCGAGGCCTGCGTCAGATCCTTTAGTTTGCGAATTTGAGCGAGCTTATAGGCTTCGATACGTTCACGAGTTTTCTCCTGCTCGGCGGCAATAGATTCACGCGCTATCCCGCGTGATTCCATATACTCATGCAGCTCCATCTTGATCGAGCCTCCTTACATGGCGACGGTATATTTGTTCCGCCCTGGGAATGCTGATCGCATACCAGCCGTTCCACTTTGCCTTCGACGACTCCGCCTGCGACTTATCTCCCGCCAACAGCAACACTGCCTGACGTTTGGGGTCAAAGGCAAAAAGGATACGAATCACCGACGGTCCGCACGACGTCACCCTTAGTTCCTTTAAATGATGCAATTTCGAGCCCTTCACGCGGTCAACCAGCGGACGACCAAGGCTAGGACCTTCTTTCTCAAGTACCAAAAGGTCTGCGTAAATCTGTCGCAACGTAGACTCATCCTGCTCATCGAGCCAAGGCTCGATGTAATCGAGCACAATGCGGTATCGATGCGGCTGATTTGACATACCTTTCTCCTTCTATAGTAGAAGTTTTACGGTATATTGCAAGAGCGGAAATAGGCTCGAAGGGTCTTTTTTGCAGAAGTGAAGCCCGAGATCAGTAGGCAACGAGGGGTTATTGGACTGCGACGAACTTCTTTGGCCTGCCGGCATGGCGTTCCTGAGCGGCGTAACGCTCGATGCTGTCGATCGTAATCATCCGACGGCCGTCGACAAGCTCAACATCGAGTTTGCCGGCTTTGACCAGCGCAGTGATTCGCGGTGCGGAAACCCTGAGGTCCGCCGCCGCGTCCTTAAACGTTCGACACGCCGCTTCCCGAGCGTCCTCGTGGTCGATTTCGACTGAAAGGGCCACGACCTCGGCCGAACGCTCGTACCCAGCCGGAGCCCGACCATTGTTAAGATCGTCGGCCAAAAACGCCATCAGCGCCTCGATGGCATGAGCTATTGCTTCTTCGCGCGTATCGCCATCGGCAAAGGCCCCGGGGACCTGCGGGAAGCTGGCACAGTAACCGTCGTCTTCTTTTATGAGAACGCAGTCATAGGTAAATCGTTGTTTCATTATGACCCCTTCGGCTACCAACCAGCTTGCCGGCGAATGCTTGCCCATGTCCCCTTCTTCGGCCGATTGCCACCAGAGCCATTTACGGTCACAACGCGATCACCAGAAACATACTTAGCATGGCTGCCGACCTGCGCGACTTTCACGAATCCATCGTGTTTGAGCAGGGCAATGATTTCCCGAAAGGTAGGAGGTTGCATGGGCCGACCTCTTTCAGCCGTCCTAATTATAAACTACTTTATAGTTTTTGATAAATCAGTTAATAAATATTACTGACGCTGTTTGGGCTCGATGACGATGGCTCGGACGATGCGGGGACGATCGGTGAGGTCGCGGACGATGCGCACATCCGACAGGCCCGCTTGGCGGCAGAGATCGGCGGCGGCGTCGAGAGCGCCCTCGTAGAGCTCGCAGGCAAAGAGGCCACCGGCGCGCAACATGTAGGGCGCCGCGTTGAGCAAGCGGCGGAAGATGTCGAGGCCGTCGGCACCGCCTTCGAGCGCCAGGTCGGGCTCAAAATCCTTGACCTCGTGCGGCAGCGAGCGCATGACGTCGGTGGGAATGTACGGAGGGTTGGAGACGAGGACGTCGAAGGTGCCCCACTCTTCGCGGGGAATCGAGCTTACCAGGTTGGTGAGGCTGAATGCGACCTCGTCCGCCGTGAGACCTAGGGCGTCGCGGTTTTTGGTTGCCAGGTCGATGGCGCGCGGCTCGATATCGGTAGCGGTGCAGGTGACGTGGCCGCGGCGCTCCCAGGCAAGCGAGAGCGAGATACAGCCCGTGCCGCAGCCGACCTCGAGGACGCGGGCGACGCGGGGCTCGGCGGGAGCGGGCTCGGTGGCCTCGGCGGCGTTCTGCGCGGAGGTCGTCTCCTGGTCGTCGCCTTCGATGGTAATGCCGTATTCGTCGAGCTCGGGCTCGGGGGCTTCCATGGCCTCGGCTTCTGCTGCTTCGCTTTCTGCTGCCCGCGCGGCGGCTTCCTCGGCCTCGCGATCGGCCAGCTCCTCGGCATAGGCGCGGCTGCCAAGTACGTCGCTGCCCAGCGCCGCCTCGTCGGCAGCCGTGAGGTTGGCGGCACGGCGCTCGGCAGTCGCGCGTTCATCGGCCAGTGCTGCCTCGGCCTTGCGGGCCTGCTCGACTTCATCGTTCCAGGGCAACTCCACGCGCTGACGGGCGGCGGCCTCGGGGCTCAGCACCTCGGCATCCAGATAGTTCAGAACTTCCTCGACGAGCATCTCGGTCTCGGGGCGCGGGATGAGCACGCCGGGGGCGCACGCTACGTCGATCATGCGGAACTGCGTGCTACCCGTGATGTACTGCAGCGGTTCGCCCTTGGCGCGGCGGACGACAGCCGCATGCATGGTCTCGAGCTGGGCCGCGTCGAGCGTCTCGTCCATGCGCATATACAAGTCGATGCGCGCCAGGCCCGTAGCCGCGCACAGCAGCCACTCGGCAGAAAGACGGGGATGCTCCTCGCCGCGCTCGGCCAGGTACTCCTTGGTCCACTCGAGACAACGCTTGATGGTCCAGATCTCGTTTGCCATGGGGTCCTCCCCTCTTGAGCGCCAGGCGGCGCGTGAATGTCGGAGCAGATTGTACGCGAGGGTGGCACGCGGTAAGGGACGATTGGAAGCGATTATCGAGAATCAGCCCAGATTTTTGCTCGCGGCGCAATCGAAGTGCTCATTTGTCGACGTCTAGATTTGCATCCGTCAAGCTTTTGGCAAGGTGGCCCCAAAACTGACCAATATCCAACCAAACACTTGCCAAATCACTTGACGCACGACGCGTCAAAAAATGGCTCGCGACTTCTTGGACGATTTTTTGAGCATTATTTTGGTAATCGACCGACGCTTTAAGCAGGTAAATGGCCCATAGACTACCAAGTCAACCTAAATAAACCCACATAGCAATTTACCAAAATGATCCGTTTTCCTCCGTCCCCTACGGATCAGAATGACTACCACTAACTGCCGCATCCGGAGCAAGACAACGCCGTAGGTAGAGGACGGACAGCGAGCGCCGCCCAGAACGAACAAGTTGGCATGAAAAAGGCAAGGCATAGACCTTCTGGTCATGCCTTGCCTTTTGAATGACAAATTGTCGTTCTGGGCGGCGCGCAGCGTCGGCCGGTTACGGCGTTCGTAGAACACCGTAACCTAGACGGCCTGTGCCAGCTTCTCGGCTCGCTCGGCGGCGGCGAGTGCCTCGATGACGGTGCCGAGCTGGTCGCCCAGAAGGACGCCGTTGTAGGTGGAGTTGAAACCGATGCGGTGATCGGTCACGCGGTCCTGGGGCTGGTTGTAGGTGCGGATCTTCTCAGAGCGGTTACCGTGGCCGATCTGGCTCTGGCGCTCGGCACCAAGCTCGGCCTGCTGCTTCTCAAGCTCCATCTCGTACAGACGGGCGCGCAGCATCTGCATGCAGACCTCGCGGTTCTGGATCTGGGAGCGCTGCTCCTGCGACTGCACCACGGTGTTGGTGGGCAGATGGGTGATGCGCACGGCAGAGTAGGTGGTGTTAACGCACTGACCGCCAGGGCCCGAGGCGCAGTAGGTGTCGATGCGCAGATCGGACTGGTTAATCTGGACGTCGATCTCCTCGGCCTCGGGAAGCACGGCGACGGTAGCCGTGGAAGTCTGGATACGGCCCTGGGACTCGGTCTTGGGGACGCGCTGGACGCGGTGCACACCGGACTCGAACTTCATGACGGAGTAGACGCGGTCGCCCTCGACCTTGAACTCGATGGACTTAAAGCCGCCAGCCTCGCTGGGGCTGGAATCGAGCACGGTGGTCTTCCAGCCGCGCGACTCGCAGAAGCGCTGGTACATCTTGTACAGATCGCCGGCAAAGATGGCGGCCTCGTCGCCACCGGCGGCGGAGCGAATCTCGACGATGGTGTTCTTATCGTCGTTGGGATCGCTCGGGATGAGCATGTACTTAATGTCTTCCTCGAGCTGGGGAAACTTGGCCTCGTTTTCGGAGATGTCCATCTGGAGCATCTCCTTCTCATCGGCATCGGTAGTATCGTGGAGCATTTCCTTGGCAGCCTCGATGTCATCGAGCGCGCCGATGTACTCGCGCGAGGCGGCAATGAGGTCGGACTGGTGCGCGTACTCCTTGTTAAGACGCGTGAACTCCTTGATATCGGAGGCGACGGCCGGATCGGAGAGCTTCTTCTCGAGCTCCTCGTAGGCCTTAATGATCTTTTCGAGCTTGTCGCGCATGGTGGGACTCCTTTATGTACGTGAAGGCGAAAATCGGCAGAGTTGATGGGGCGCGCGGCGCCGCTGCGGGGGTAAGCCCAGCTAGAACATGTCGATCTTCAGATACATGCGCATCCCTTCGCGTATGGCGTACATAGTTGCGGTCTAACCCATACATGATAGCGTGCGCAGGCATACCTGCATATAACCCGCACGGAATGCGACAAAGGGTCAGTCCGCCAACGCAAGGCTCTACTTCAAGAACATGGCCATATATAGCGGAAGCGTCACCTTTTTGCCGTCTCGGCCGACGTTACCGTCTATCAGCTTGTACCCAAGGTTCACGTCCTGCCGCTCGAGCATGTCGTTGAGCGATACCGTAGATCCGCGCGAGGCCTTCACCTCAATGGGCACAACGCTCGCGTCGGGCGAGTCGACGAGAAACTCTATTTCCCTATCGCCCTTCTGCGACCGCCAATAACGCAGAGCCACACCCCGCGCCGAAAGCATGCAGGCGACCAGGTTCTCGTAGAGGCCGCCCTTCATGGGACCCGCGAGCTTGTTGTTCACCACCGCCTCCAGCATTTCGAAGCCGTACATGGCCATGAGCACGCCCGTATCGGCAGCATAGAGGCGAAACTTCGTCCCGTCTTCATAGGCGGCAAGAGGGAATTGGGCGGCGCTCACCGACTGGCACCGTCGCACCATACCTGCTCCCACGAGCCAATCCACGGACGAGCCAAATTTGCGCGCCGTTCCCCTGTTCTCGACCACGGAATACTGGAACTTCGTATTCTCCTTTGCGAGCTGGCGCGGCAACGATTCAAAGCACGCCCGCGCACGCACGCGCTCGGGGGCTTGCGCGTATCGAGCCACGTCGTCGAGATACGAGGCGAGCAGCCTGCTTTGCTCGTCGAAAGCAACGGCGAAGTTGCCCGTCCGCGCAAAGGCGTCCACCACCGCAGGCATACCGCCGACCGCGAGGTACTCGCGCAGCATCTGCATCATCTTCTGATTCACCGCAACGGGCACGGGCATCAACGACTCATAGTATTCCCGCAAATTGGCGATATCGTCCTCCCCATACCCGCGCGCCCAAAGGTACTCCTCGAAATCGAGGGGGCCCATTTCGACCTCTCGCTCGTACCCAACGGGAATGGAGGCGAGCGCAGCCTCCTCCTTGAACCGAATGCCCAGAAGCGAGCCCGACGCAACGACATCGCACCTGCCGTCGAGAGCGAGATACTTAAGCGCAGCGCGAGCACGCGGGCACTCCTGAATCTCGTCGAGGAAAAGAAGCGTTCGTCCTGGAACAAAGCGCACGCCGGGCACGACGAGCGATATCTGCCGGTAGATCGAGTCGGCATCGATTGGGCCATCGAACACCCGCTTAAGGTCCGGGGACCCAATGAAGTCTATGGAGATGAAGCTTTCGTAGTCCTGCCGCCCGAACTCGGCGACTATGTACGACTTGCCAACCTGTCGCGCGCCCTTGATGAGAAGGCATTCGGCGCCCTTTTCCGCCCGCCACGAACGGAGGGTGTCGAGCATCTTTCGCTTCAGCACACTACGCACCATCCTTCACCTGCTGTTTGCAGCTTTTCAGGATGGATTTTACCAACTTTTGCAGCTTTTCCGGGTGTATTTGGCCTAGATTTGCAGCTTTTCCGGGTCAAGATAGCCGCTTCGTGCAGCTTTTCCGGACTTCTAGAGGGCGCGGCGCGCTTAGGAGCTGCAGAATCATAATCGCGTGCAAACGGCGGGCTAACATAGCCTTTCACCGAAAAGGGCGGGCGGCCGCGCCCTGCGACCACCCGCCCTCAATCAAAGCCCTTCTCGGCCGCCGCAGCTACCGGTTCCGGCGCCGCAGGATCACACCTGTGGCGATCAGCACCACTGCGCCGCCCGCGATGCCACCCAGGGCCATCGGCGACAAGCTGGTATCGCCCATGTTCGGCAGACCCGGCTTCTCCTCCTTCGACACCGGTGGGTTGGTGGGCGGCTCCGTCGGCGGGTTGACCGGCGGGGTGGTCGGCGGCGTGTACGTGTTCTTGAACACCGGCGCCACGTCACCGTCATAGGTTACCGTCGCCACCAGATGGCCCGCGCCGTCGTCCGTCACCGTCACCGTTACCTGGTGCTCGGCCGCGTCGTACGTCACGTTCTTCTGAGCGTCGTTCACCTCGGAGATGCTGTAGCCGTACGTTCCGGGCTTGTCGTACGAGATCGCCTTGAAGCCCACCGTGCCGTCCGCCGCGTTCTTGGCGGTCTGCAGCACCTTGCCGTCGGCATCCTTCAGCTGGAAGGAGAACTGCCCTTCCTTCAGGTCCTTGCCGCTCAGCACCTTGGAGGCCCCCAGCTTCACCTCAGTCGCGGCCGGCGCGTAGCTGTTGCTGAACGCCACCGCATCCGCAGCCTTGCCGCCCGTGCTGTAGGCAACCTGCGCCTCCAGCGCGTGCGTCTCCGCATTCTCCGTCACCGTCACCGTCGCGGTAAAGACCGTCGTGTCGTAGGTGACGCCGTTCGTCGCCGCGCCGACCTGCTCGGAGACGGTATAGACATACGTCCCCGCCTTGTCCAGCTGCAGCGGCGCAAAGTTGAACGTGCCGTCGACGCCGTTCTGCACCGTCTGGACCACGTTGCCGGCGGCGTCCTTCAGGTCGAAGGAAAACTCGCCCTCGGCCAGGTCGCGGCCGGTCAGGGCCTTCGTTCCGGTAATCGTCGCCGTCGTTGCCGTCGGCGTGTAGGTGTTGGTGAAGGTCAGATCCGCGGCCGTCTTGTTCGCCGTCGCGGTCAGCTGGCCGCTGCCGTCGTCGGTCACGCTCACCGTCACATCCAACACCGCATCGCTGTAAGTGATGGTGCCATCTTGGCCCGCAACCTCCTTCACCTGGTACGTATGCGAACCAGTCGCAGTGTACGAGATGGCCTTGAAGGTAAACGCGATACCCGCGTTCGTGGTCCGGTCAATCTCCTGCCCGGTGGCCGCGTCAATCAGCGCGAACGTGAACTCGCCATCGGCGGGCGTCCGCATGGTGGCCGAATCGGTATTCTCAAGCACCTTGATGCCGGAGATCTGGTAGGAGGTCGCGCCCGGCTGGTAGCTGTTCGCAAACGTCATGGTGTTGGGGGTGACGCCGTTCTCGGTGCCCTTGCTCGGCTTCGCCGTGGAGCTCTCTACCGCCAGCTTGCCGTCGTTGTTGTCCTTCACCACGTAGGTCAGGGTGTACGTCTTGCCGGTGTAGGTCACGCCCGGCACGCCCGGCGCGTCCCCCGTCGGCTGCACCTCGCGGACCGTGTAGGTAAAGGTGCCCGCATGGTCGAAGGTCAGCTTGTCGAAGGCAACCTTGCCGTGCGCATCGTTCTTCTGGGTCTGGATCACCGAGCCGTCAGACCCCACCAGCTCGAAGGCGAAGTCTCCCGCCTTTAGCTGATAGCTGCCGTCGTGCACGTCAACGCTCTTGGTGAGGGCAATCGCGCCGGAGTCCGTCGCCTGTGCCTCGTAGGTGTTGGTGAAGCTGGGCTTCGTGACATTCGTGCCGTCGTAGGCGACGCTCGCCTGCAGCGTGCCGGCATTGTCCGCAACCGTCACCACGGCATGGTGCACCGCGGCGTCGTAGGTCACGTAGGCCAGATCACCCTTCCGCTCCACGATGGTGTACTCGTGCGTGCCCGGCTTCGCGTAGGAGAAGGCGTCGAAGTTAACACTTCCGTCCGCGCCGTTGGTCGCGGTCCGGACGGGCTTGGCCCCGGCAAGCTGCTCAGCCGTCAGGTTGCCCTCGTACACATCGAAGGTGAACTCGCCGCACTTGGGGACGATCGGCGTGTTGTCGTCCTTCTTCACATAGCTCTTCTGCGCACCGAGGGCCAGGCCGGTCGCGGCCGGCTGGTAGGTGTTGGTGAAGGTATCCGAGCCGGATGCGCTCGTCACGATCGCCTTCGCATTCAGTGCTCCGTTCCCGCCGTCCGTGACCGTCACCGTATAGGTGAGGGGATGGCTGTCATAGACCATGCCCGGCTCCGCGCCCGGCTGCTCCACGATGGTGTAGGTGAAGTCCTTGCTCGCGGCGCCGTCCAAGTCGGAGAGCTGGAACTCGCGCGTGAAGCTGACCTTGCCGTTTGCATCGTTCTTCGCGGTGTCGAGCACGTTGCCGGCAGCGTCCTTCAGGTCGAAGGTGAACTCGCCGTCCGCGGGCTTCGTCGTGTGGTCGAAGCCGTCCGCAACCTTGATGGTCTTGGTCGCCGTCAGGGTTACGGAACCCTTTGCGTCGTAGGTGTTGTTGAAGGTGGGAGCCGTAGCGGCACCGTCATAGGTGACGGTCACCTTCGTCTTGTTGTTGTCGCCCTGGTTCTGCTCTACCTTGACGTGGACCTTGACTTCCTTGGCGTCGTAGGCCACGCCGTCGACGGTCTGGCCGGCTTTCTCCTCCTTGAGCGTGTAGTCGTACTCGCCCAGGTTCAGGTTCTTGACGGCCAGCTCGACCTTGCCGCCCCGGTCGTTGGTGCCCTTGGCGACCTCGTTGCCGGCCTGGTCGTACAGGCCGAAGGTGAACGCGTCGGCCGTCAGGTCCTTGCCCGTGAGGATCTTCGTCGCCTCGACGGTAACGTCCGTCGTCGGCTTCGAGTTGGTGAAGGTCGGAACGTCGGCCTCGCCGTCGTAGGTGGCGGTCGCCTTTAGCTCGCCCTTCTCATCGGAGACCTTGATGTGGACCTTCACGTCCTTCGTGTCGTACACGACGGTCGGGTCGTTGCCGGCAACCTCCTTGATGGTGTAGTCGTGATCGCCCGGCGTGTCGTAGCTGATTGCCTGGAAGGCGACCTTGCCGTCCTTGTCATTCTGGACGGTCTGGATCACGTTGCCATCCTTGTCGAGCAGCTGGAACGTGAAGTCGCCCCCTGCGAGCTCGCCACCCGTGAAGCGCTTCGT
This sequence comes from uncultured Collinsella sp., assembly GCA_959026535.1. Classification (GTDB taxonomy): domain Bacteria; phylum Actinomycetota; class Coriobacteriia; order Coriobacteriales; family Coriobacteriaceae; genus Collinsella. Next base: position 27,117 of record CAUFMB010000024.1, read on the forward strand.
CGCCTTGAGCGTTACCGAGGTCTCCTTCGGGTGGTACGTGTTCGTGAAGGTCTGCGAGTTGTCTCCACTCGAGACCTGCGGTGTGGCCGTCAGCGCGCCGGCGCCATCGTCCGCGACCGTCACCTTGTAGATGAGCGCATGGGTGTCGTAGACCATGCCCGGCTCCGCGCCCCGCTGCTCCACGATGGTGTAGGTGAAGTCCTTGCTCGCGGCGCCGCCCAGGTCGGAGAGCTTGAAGTCGCGCGTGAACTTCACCGTGCCATCGGCCTTGTTCTTCATGGTATCGAGCACTTTGCCGTCGGCGTCCTTCAGCTCGAACGTGTACTCGCCGCCCCTCAGCGTGGTGTCGTGCGTGAAGCCCGGCGCGACCGCGACGACCTTGGTCGCCGTCAGCTCCGCGGATCCCTTTGCGGTATAGGTGTTCTTGAAGGTGGGGGCATCCGTCTTGCCGTCGTCGTAGGTGACGCTCGCTTCCAGCTGCCCGGCGTTGTCCACGACCTTCACCACAGCGTGGTGCACCGTATCGTCGTAGGTCACGTGGGACAGGTCGCCCTTCTGCTCCGCGATAGTGTATTTGTACTCGCCGGCCTTGGTGTAGTTGATGACCCGGAAGGTGACGGTGCCGCCCTCGCCGTTCTCAGCGGCCCGGATGGGCTGCTTGCCCTTCAGCTGCTCAGCCGTCAGGTTGCCCTCGTACACATCGAAGGTGAACTCGCCGCCCTTGAGTACGATCGGCGTGTTGTCGGACTTCACGTACGATTTCTTCGCCGTGAGTGTAGCCGAGGTCTCGGCAGGCTGGTACTTGTTGGTGAAGGTCGGGGCGGCATTCTTGTCGTCATAGGTGACAGTCGCCTTTGCCTTGTCACCGTCCGCCTTCACCGAGACGTGGACCTTCACCGCCGCGGAATCGTAGGTGATGGTCGAATCGCCGCCAGCGACCTCCTTGAGCGTGTAGTCGTACTCGCCTATGGTCAGACCGGTGAGGATGAGCTTAATCTTGCCGTCCTTGTCGTTCTGGACAGTCTGGATGGGATCAACCGTAGTCGTGTCGCCTTGATATAGGCCGAAAGTGAACGCACCAGCCGTCAGGTCCTTGCCCTTGAGGGTCTTCGTCGCCTCGATAGTGGCGTCGGCCGTCGGCTTCGAGTTGGTGAAGGTCGGAGCGTCGGCCTTGCCGTCGTAGGTGGCGGTCGCGCTCAGCGTGCCGTTCTTGTTATCGGTGACGCTAACGCGCACTTTCACCGTCTTGCCGTCGTAAACGATAGTCGGGTCGGTGCCTTCGACCTCCTTGATGGCGTAGTCGTGCTCACCAGCCTCGGTGTAATCAATGGCCGGGAAGGTGATGTCGCCATTGGCATCGTTCTTTTCTTCGGCGACAACCTTATCGCCCTCCTTCACCTGGAATGAGAACTGCTGGTTCTCAAGGGTGCCGCCCGTAAATTGCTTCTTCGCCGCCAGGGTCACGGAACCCTTCGCAGCATAGCTGTTGTTGAAGGTGGCGAGGTTCACCTTGCCGTTCTTGACCTCAAGCGTCTCGCGCTTGTCATCGCCGCTCTTCTCCACCGTCACGCCTGTGACAGTCAGCTTGGCGTTCTTATCCTCGACCCTCACCGTGACGGTATAGGTCGAGGCGTCCATCGTCCAGCCGGAGTTCTGCACGCCGTCCACCGCCGCGTCGTCGTCGGCGTCGTGCGCCTCGGTGAGCGTGAACGTGTACGTACCGGCCTTGTTGAACTTCATGCCGGAGAAGTCGACCGTCTGGCCCTTGTCCTTGATGATCTTGCCACTCGTGGCCTTGGACTCGGCATGCTCATTGCCCGCCAGAGCATCCGAGACTTTGAGGTCATCATCATCGATCTGCTTCTGCGTCTCTTCCGTGGCGGTCAGCGTGAACGAGAACGCCTTCTCCGTGCTCTCAACACCGGAGACCTTCTTCGTTACCTGCGGGGTCAGTTCGTCGCTAGCTTCCGCCTTGTAGGTGTTTGTGAACACCAGCTTGTTGGCTTCGGCCAACGTGCCGTCGGGTTTTTGCTTCTCGATCTCACCGGTGATACTATCGCCTGCGCCGGTCAGATTCGTGGTACCCTGCTTGCGGCCGGTCAGCTTATAGCCCGCGGGCATCTTGTCTGCGCCGGTCAGCTCCTGCACCGCGTACTCGTCGCCCTCGCCAAGACCGTACACGCGAATCGTCTCGTCGGCCTTGATAGCATGGGTGTCGCCGTTCTTCAAATCGAACACGTCGCCGGCTTGCTTTCCGGCCCCAGCGTTCTTGAACACTGCAGCCTTGTAGGTCTTCCCCTCGGGCACGGTGAACTTGAAGGTGAACTCCGCGTCCTTATTGCCCGTCAGGCCATCGGGCAGGGCAACCTTCTTCGTCACCTCGAGGCTCGCCTCGCGTTCGTTCGCCACGCGCACGCAGGTGGCACCTGTGAACAGGGCGTTCAAATTCATGTCGTCCAGATTGGCACGGGCGCCCTTCGCATTAGTGTCACCAGGCACGTCCTGCGTGATGCCCATACGTATCCAGCCCGTCTCGGTCTCCAAGCGATAAGGTTTGCCTTCCTCGGTGGGCCCATACTGGTAGACACGTCCGTTGGCGCCGTACTTGAGGTGCACCTCATCCTCGCCGCCCTTGGCGTCATTGTTCCAGGAAAGGTTGTCGTTGCCGTCGAGCGTCCCGTCGGACATCTGGCGCTGGCCCTTGATCCACGTGAGCGTGTTGTCGATGTCGCCCTCTGCGCCAAACTGGCCCAGACTCTTCATGAGCGCGCCCGGGCCCACGAACGTCGAAACGCCGTCATCGTCCGTACCAGCATCGGCATGGACGCCGTAATCGTCCACAATCACCTTGGTGAGCGTGTCGTTAAGCAGGAAGCCCTTGGGAGCCGAGACCTCCTTTAGGAAGTAAGTTCCATTCACGAGCGGCCTGTTACCGGCGCTTGTATTCGGGAATATGCCCGCACCTTCGAGCGGGACCGGGTTGCCGACCGACCCCGTCGTCAGGGTGTCGTAGGGGGTCTGCTCGCCCTTGAGCACGACCTTGCCGTTCGCGTCTGTTGTCACCTGTCTGGAGGTGTACAGGGCGAACTTCGCCCCGTCAACGGGCTTACCCTCGGTATCGGTCTTCTGCACGAACAGGCGGTTCTGGATGTTCGTGACGAGCAGGCGCGTGGCGAACTGCCGCTTGAAGTTCGTGCCGTCTGCGATGCCGTCGCTGTACACGTGGACGGTGTTCTCGGGCTTCGCGTTGGCGATGGAGCTCTCCGTTGTGTGGTAGATGGCCACCGTGTACTCGGCATCCTTGCGGGCATCACCGCTCAGCAGGTAGTAGTACTTGGAGATGTCACCGGGCAGATTTTGAATCTCTACCTGGTACTGGCCGCTCGTGTTGAGCGTGAAGGCGTGCAGGTCCTTCTTCGCCGCCTCGATAGCGCCGGCCTTGCTCGGCTTCTCGGCGAGGGTGTACCCCATTCCCGTCGATGGGTCGCCCGACACGGCGTACCAATTGTTCTGATTTTTGATATCTGCGTTTGCGCTTTTATCGCGCTTGAGCACCACAG
>CAUFMB010000025.1 GCA_959026535.1 uncultured Collinsella sp.
AAAGAAAATGGCCGAATCGCGAAAGTTAAGCGATTCGACCAACAGAATTCTTCAGATTTGAGACAACTATTACTGATTATTTTGTCCCGTGAGCATGCCGTCGAGGGTGCGCCAGGCGAGCTCGGCGCATTTGACGCGGGCGGGCATGTGCGAGATGTCCTGGAGCTGGGCGGCTTCGTCCAGGTCTTCCAGGTCTTCCTCGGAGAGCTGCTCGCCGCGGATCATGGCGAGGAAGAGCTCTGCCAGGCGGTGAGCTTCCTCGACGGTCTCGCCGGTGATGAGGTCGGCCATGATGTCGGCGCTGGCCTGGCTGATGGCGCAGCCGTGGCCGGTAAAGGAGGCCTCCTCGATCACGCCGTTCTCGACGCGCAGCTGCAAGGTGAGCTCGTCGCCGCAGCTGGGGTTGATGCCGTCGTGCTCGTGCGTGGGAGCATCCATCTCGTATTTATAGTCGGGGTGCGAGTTGTGCTCCATAAATGTGGTGGAGGTGTACAGATTACCCATTGAACGTGCTCCAAACGTGATGCAGGCCGGCGATGAACTTGTCGATGTCGGCCTTGTCGTTGTAGAAGGCCACGCTGGCGCGGCAGCAGGCAAGGTTCTCGACGCCCAGCCAGGTAAGCAGCGGCTGCGCGCAGTGGTGACCGGCGCGGATGCAGACGCCGTCCATGTCCATGATGCTCGCGACGTCGTGCGGGTGGATGCCCTTGACGTTAAAGCTCACAACGCCGTGGTGGTTGTCCCAATAGATGGAGCCGATGATCTGGACAAAGTCGAGCTGCATGAGCTCACCCATCAGGTAGTGGACGAGTGCCTGCTCGCGGGACTGGATGTTCTCGTAACCCACCGTGTTGACCAGGTAGTCGAGTGCCGCACCCGTGGCGAAGATGCCGGCGGCGTCCTGCGTGCCGGCCTCGAATTTCTCGGGAACGGGCGCCCAGACGGCGTCCTGCTCGGTGACCGAGTCGATCATCTCGCCGCCGGTGAGCATGGGCGGCATGGCGTTGAGCAGGTCCATTTTGCCCCACAGCACGCCGATGCCCATGGGGCCCATGGCCTTGTGCGCGCTAAAGGCAAAGAAGTCGGCGCCCAGATCGGCCACATCGACCGGCATGTGCGGCAGCGACTGCGCGCCGTCGACGACCAGATAGCCGCCGTACTTGTGCACGAGCTTGCCGAGATTCTTGACCGGGTTCTCGACGCCCAGCACGTTAGACACCTGACCCACGGCCAAGATTTTGGTCTTGGGGCCCACCTTGGACAGAACCTCCTCGGTGGTGAGTTGACCGGTCTTGGTGGGGTAGAGGTAGACGAGCTTGGCGCCGGTTTCGCGGCAGACCTGCTGCCACGGGATTAGGTTGGAGTGGTGCTCCATGATGGTGATGACGACCTCGTCACCGGGCTCGAGCACCGTGGGTGCAAAGCTCTTGGCGACCAGGTTGAGCGACTCGCTCGTGTTGCGGGTGAAGACGACCTCGTTGGCCTGGGCGGCGCCGATGAGGTCGGCGATCTGTTGGCGGACCTTCGCGATGGCGTCGGTGGCCTCGACGGACAGCGAGTACAGGCCGCGCAGGGGGTTGGCGTTCATGCGCTGATAGAAGTCGCGTTCGGCGTCGAGCACACAGGCAGGGCGCTGCGCGGTGGCGGCGCTATCGAGGAAGGCGATCTCGGGGTGCTGCTGGAACAGCGGGAACTGGCCCTTGTAGGGGTTGGTCTCGATGTCCACAGTGGGCCAGCCGCGCGAAGCCTCGTCGCTGGCGTCGAGCTCCATGGGCTCGGGGGCGGTGCAGGTATCGCATTTAACGTGCTCGGTGTCGATCATGCGAGCTCCTCTTCAAAGTTATCGATCAGGTTGTTGCCCAGGCGGACGACGGCGGCGCGGGTGCGCTCGTCGGTGGCGGAAAGCGCGGCGTCCTCCAGCTTGGCGCGGATGAACAGGTCCTCGGCGGCGTTTTGGTCAAGGCCGCGGCAGGCGAGGTAGAACAGCTGCTCGTCGCGGACGTGACCGATGGTGGCGCCGTGGTTGCCGGCGACGTCGTCCTCGTCGCAGAGAATGACGGGAATGGTCTTGTTGTCGACGCCCTTGTTGGCCAAAAGCACCGTCTCGCGCTCGGTGCCGGTTGCACCCTTGCAGCCGTGCACGAGGTCGATGGTGCCGCGGTAGACCTTCTTGGACGTGCCGGTCAGCACGCCGTTGGCGTCGATCTCGCACTCGGTCTTGCGACCGCGGTGGCGCAGCTCGTAGTTAAAGTCGCGCACCTGCTCGCGGGCGCCAAGGTAGTCAGTATCGATGGTGACCTTGGCGGTATCGCCCAGCAGGTCGCCGGCAAGGCCGGTGGCGCTGGCGCCGGCACCCAGGACGGTGTGTTGCACGTTGACGCGCGCGCCCTCGTCCAGGAACAGGCCGGTGTCGTCGAGTGCGATCCAGCTATCGTCGAGCGTCTGCGTGCAGGCCACGTTGACGGTGGCGTACTCGTGGGCGCACACGCGCAGCACGGATCCCACGACGCCCTCGCCGGCAACGGGGGAGTCCAGGGCGATTTGCAGGTCGAGCGTCGACTGGGGACGGACGACGACGTCGATGGCGGCGATGGCCGCGGCGGCATCGACACCGCTCACGCGCACGGTAACCGTGGCGCGTCCGTACGCGGGCACATCGATGACGACGCGCTTGGTGGCGTGATCGGCCAGATAGGTGTAGGCGGCCTCGCCCATGCCGGTCTCGAAGGCCTCAGCGGGGGAGAGCTCCTCTTCGAGCTTGATAGCGCCGGCCTGGTAGACGGAGGTGGCGGGCACGTCGAGCTCGGTCTCGGGCGTGATGCGGGCGCGGTCGACGGCGTCGCCGGGGGCGGAGGCACGGCGCTCGGGGAAGCGCTCGGCCATGGCGTCCATGGCGGTATCGAAGGCGTCGGCCGAGCCGGCAAACTGCTCGTCCAGGCCCTCGACCTCAACGGCCTCGGCGGGAGCGGCGGCAAGTTCGTCCGAAAGCTCGAGCTTGGTCTGGTTCATCTTGAGCCAGCCCCAAGTGGCGGCCGGCATAGCGTTGACCTGCTCGAGCGTGGTAGCAGCGGTGTTGGTTTCCTGTTTCATTATCCGATCGCTCCTTCCATCTCGAGCTTGATCAGGTTGTTCATCTCGACGGCGTACTCAAGCGGCAGCTCCTTGGAGACCGGGTTGGCAAAGCCGTTGACGATCATGGTGCGGGCCTCTTCCTCCGATATGCCGCGGCTCATCAGGTAGAACACCTTGTCGTCGCCGATGCGGCCGATGGTGGCCTCGTGGCCGATGTCGACGTTCTTGGCGCGGATGTCCATGGCGGGGATGGTATCGGAGCGGCTCTGGTCGTCGAGCATCAGCGACTGGCAGCTCACGGTTGCTTTGGAACCTTCGGCCTTAGGCGTGGCCACGATGGAGCTGCGGAAGGTCTGGATGCCGCCGCTCTTGGAGATACCCTTGGTCTCGACGGTTGCCGAGGTGTCGGGCGCGTTGAGCACGACCTTGCAGCCGGTATCGAGGTTCTGGCCGGCGCCGGCAAAGGTAATGCCGGTAAAGCTCGAGCGGGCGCGACGGCCGTTGAGCACGCTCATGGGGTAGAGGTAGCCCACGTGGCTGCCGAAGGAGCCGCTGATCCACTCGATGTCGCCGTCCTCGTCCACGCGCGCACGCTTGGTGTTGAGGTTGTACATGTTCTTGGACCAGTTCTCGATGGTCGAGTATCGCAGGTGCGCACGCTTGCCCACAAAGAGCTCCACAGCGCCGGCGTGGAGGTTGGCCACGTTGTACTTGGGTGCGGAGCAGCCCTCGATAAAGTGCAGGTCGGCGTCGTCCTCGACGATGATGAGCGTGTGCTCAAACTGGCCGGCGCCCTTGGCGTTGAGGCGGAAGTAGCTCTGCAGCGGAAAATCGAGCTTGGTGCCCTTGGGCACGTAGACAAACGAGCCGCCCGACCACACGGCACCGTGCAGTGCCGCAAACTTGTGGTCGGTGGGCGGGATGAGCGTCATAAACTTCTCGTGGATGAGCGGCTCCCACTGCGGGTCGTGCAGGGCCTCTTCGATGCCGGAGTAGACGATGCCCATCTTGGACGCGGTGTCCTGCATGTTGTGGTAGACCAGCTCGGAGTCGTACTGCGCGCCGACGCCCGCCAGGTAGCTACGCTCGGCCTCGGGGATGCCCAGGCGCTCAAAGGTGTTCTTGATGTCGTCGGGCACCGACTCCCAGTTGTGTTTTTGGTCGGTGTTGGGCTTGACGTAGGTGACGATGTTGTCCATGTCCAGGCCCTCGATGGAAGGGCCCCACGTCGGGTCGGGAAAACGATTGAAGATCTCGAGGGACTTGAGGCGCAGGTCGAGCATCCACTGCGGCTCGTCCTTCTTGGCGCTGATCTCGCGCACGATGTCGGGCGTGATGCCGGCGTCGAGGCGCTCGAATCCCTCCTCGCCATAGGTGAAGTCGTAGAGGCTGCGGTCGATGTCCGCGACCTCGGTGCGGTTCTTGGTCATTGCGTCGCCCCTTTACGCCTGCTGCTCGGCAGCGGCGGCCTCGGCCTGGGCGCGCTGCTCGGCGGCCTCGCGCTCGAAGGTCTCAAAGCCGTTCTTGTCGATCCAGGGGATGAGCGAGGCGTCGTCCTCGCGCACGATGTGGCCCTTGACCATAACGTGGACGCGGTCGACATCCAGGTGCTCCAGGATGCGCGTGTTGTGCGTGATGATGAGCATGGAGCCGTCGCAGCTCTTGCGGTAGGCGTCCATGCCATGGCTGACGGTGGACAGGGCGTCGACGTCCAGGCCCGAGTCGGTTTCGTCCAGGATGGCGAGCTTAGGCTGCAGCAGCAGAAGCTGGAGCATCTCGACCTTCTTTTTCTCGCCGCCCGAGAAGCCCACGCCCAGCTCGCGGTTGAGGTAGGCGGTGTCCATGTTGAGCTCTGCCGCGAGCTCCTTGACGCGCCGGCGGAACTCCTTGCCCTTCATCTCCAGGCCGGGGCGGCCGGCGATGCTGGCACGCAAAAAGCTCGACAGCGGCACGCCCGGGATCTCGACCGGGGCCTGGAAGCTCAGGAACAGGCCGGCGCGCGAGCGCTTGTCGGTGGTGAGCTCGGTGATGTCCTGGCCGTCAAAGACGATGCGGCCGTCGTTGACGGTATAGACAGGGTCGCCCATGACCAGGTGGCCGAGGGTGGACTTGCCGGCGCCGTTGGGTCCCATCAGCACGTGGGTCTCGCCGGCGGCGACGTTGAGGTTGACGTTGTGGAGGATGGTCTTTTCGTCCACGGAGGCGGTCAGACCTTCGATGGAAAGCAGCGGATTTGCGCTCATGCTGTCCCTCTCTGTATATGGTGTACTCATAGGTGTACTAAACCCTAGGAATCTTCTCGGAATAAAGTTACTATGGGTTCGGCGTTAGTCAAGGGAAAACCCGACTAATCCACTCGACTTTTTAGATGCAGGACATAATAATCAGGCTTGTTTGCCCCGCGTGCATTAGATTTGGGACAAACACTCCTGGGTTTTTGTCCCAGGAACAACGGGAGGGTAGGTATGCTCATTTCTTCTAAGGGCCGCTATGCCCTCCGACTGATGATCTATATCGCAGCACTTGGTGACGCCGAGGGCAAGATTGCCCTGCGCGAGGTCGCCGACCGCGAACATATCTCTCAAAAGTATTTGGAGCAGCTGGTTCGTCCGCTTATGAAGGCGGGCCTGCTTAAGAGCGTGCGCGGCAAGGGCGGCGGCTACATGATGGCCAAGGACCCGGCCGAGGTGCGTGCCGGCGACATCCTGCGCGCTGTCGAGGGCAGCACAGCGCCCGTGGCGTGCGACGGCATCGACAACAGCTGCGCCCGCAGCGATTTGTGCTCGACCGTCAAGTTCTGGCGCGGTCTGGACGACGTGATTGAAAAGTACGTCGACGGCGTGACGTTGGCCGACTTGGCCGCCGTCCCCGAAATCAACTTTGACATTAAGCTGTAGGGCTGCAAATGGCATCTCTCGACAAGGTGTACAAACAAATCGAAGTTTTTGCTCGGGAATGTGACGCCGAGAAGGTTGTGCTGTTTGGTTCTCGTGCTCGAGGCGACAACTTACCCAAGAGCGATATTGACATCGCCGTAGCAGGTTGTCGGGATTTCGGCCGTTTCTCATATTTGATCGAGGAGCGTCTTGATACTCTTTTAGATGTAGATGTCGTCAATCTCGACGAGTCCTTGTCGCAGCAATTGCTCGATGAAATTGCCAGGGATGGTGTGATTCTGTATGAAAAAATATGAGAACTTTGTCAGCGCCTTGGCGAATCTTGAGGATGCGCCCAATCAGGATCTCAACAATGATTTTGTTCAGAGTGGTTTGATTAATAAGTTCAATCTTCAATTTGAACTGAGCTGGAAGCTCCTTAAGCGTCTGCTCGAGTATGAGGGCGCCACGCTTGCCGCATCGGGGTCTCCTCGTGCCATCTTGAAGGAGTCGTACCGATTCTACGACTTTATTGATGAGGCGGCCTGGCTAGATATGCTCAGAGACCGCAATACGAACGTCCATATCTATGACAACAAGCTCGCTCAAGATTTGATTCAGCGCATCTTGAACGTCTATATTCCCGCTTTCTGTCAGTTGAGGGACGGGCTGATGGAGCGATACGGCGAGCTTCTGATGGCGCCCGACGACCAGTTTGTTTAATTCCTTAAGATTTCGCGGAAGGTTGTTGCCGTTTACCGAGGGGTTGTTGTGCAACAACGGGCGAGCTGCAATACTTACTCTTATCTTTGCAAACTGCACTTTAACTATACCAATGCAGGGAGGATCTTATGCAGCCCAAGCATTCTGCGATTGTCGCGGGCCTGACGCTGGCGCTTTCGTTTGGTGCCGTTTCCGCGCCGGCACCCGCCGCCGCCGAGGAGCCCACGCCGGGCGTTGCCTCGGATGCCACCGATATCGATAAGGGCCTTTACACCCAACAGTCCTTCTCGGGCGTGCTGAGGTCGGTCCAGGGCGTTTCGTTTGTCAACGTGACTCCCGAGATGAAGTACTTTACCAAGTACGAGAGCCATGGTAACTACAACCAGGGCTTTTCGTACGGTGACGGCTATAACGCGTTGGGCTATTACCAGTTCGACCGCCGCTGGTCGCTCATTCCGTTTATTAAGCAGGTCTACAACTACAGCCCCGAAAAATACAGCATGCTCAAGGATGCGATTGATCGCGGCAGTGAGATTTCCAACACGAGCAATGCCATGTACGAGAACGGTCAGCTCACCGAGTTGGGCCATATCGCTCAGGATGCCTTCCAAGGTGCGTACAACACCGATCCTGTTGAGTTCTCAGCACTTCAAGATGCCTATGCGTACAACTCGTACTATGCGGTGACCGAGGCGTGGCTCAAGAGCGGCCTGGGCATTGATATTTCGGGCCGCGCCGATTGCGTCAAGGGCATGGTGTGGAGCATCACCAACATGTGCGGCACCGGTGGTTGCAGGGACTTCTTCCGCTGGGCGAATCTTTCCAACGATATGTCCGATCGCGAGTTTGTGACGGCGCTCTCCAATAGTGTGGTCAACAATGTCGCCACTAAGTTTTCGAGTCAGCCCCAGTATCATGAGGGCTGGAAGAATCGTTATAAGAATGAGCTGAAGGACTGCTTGGTTTATATCGCTGAGGACGAGGCTGCCGCTGCGACGCCCGTGCAGCCCGAGCCTACGCCGGCGCCCTCGCCGACACCTGATTCGAATGACGACTCGAGTGACGATGCCAACGATGATAGGATGGATGCGCCCTTGACCGATGCTGACGGTAATGGCTCTGCTGGTGGCACTACCAACGACGGCTCTACCTCGAACGGCTCCGATTCGAACGGCTCTGCTGCGGGCGATTCGTCTTCAAGCTCTGCCGGCAATACGGGCAGCGACGCTTCTGGTTCGACCGACGCTGACACCTCTAACTCATCTACCGGCTCGAGTGATTCGTCCATTGACACTGGCTCTAACAACGGCTCTGGCTCTGACGCAACCCCTGATTCCGATGCTTCCAAGGACGACTCGAATAAGGCGCCGGACGCTCCCGTTGCTTCGCCGGATAAGAAGCCCTCTTTCTCCGTGCAGCTTGGTTCTACGCTGGGCTCTTCGCTGATGGCTGGCGTCAATAATGGCTCGACTCAGAACAAGGACAACTCTGATCAGGTTTCCACGGAAAAGACCGAGGCCGCAAAGGGCGACTCCAAGGATGAGGCTTCCGAGAAGACCGTATCCGATAAGGGTTCTAGCTCGGAGGAGAAGGACGACAAGTCCACTCAGAAGAAGGACAAGAGCAAAACCGAGGGCGAAAAGAAAAAGACCGAGGACGAAAAGAAACAGTCCGAAGACGACGACAAGAGCGGTGCTGACAACCAGAATCAGGAGCAAAATGACTCCAAAACGGTGACCACCACGACCACGACGACTACAGCTACCAAGTCCTCGGGCGGCAACATGCCCAAGACGGGCGATCTGATTGTGATGGCGAGCCTTGCCAGCGCGAGCTTGGCCACACTGGGCGCTACGTCTATCGTAAGTGGTAAGCATAAGCTCGATCAGCAGAAGAAAGCTTCTGGAGAGGACGACTCTGAGGAGTAGGCTCTCAGTTGCCAGATAACTAAATAGTCGGGACGGGGTCCGGTGCGAATGCATCGGGCCCCGTTTTGTTGTGCAACGATTAGTTGTGCCCCCTCACACCTCTTGTTGCTACCGTTGCCCGATATGTTTGCGCGGCGATATCGGTACGCGCGAGGCGGTCATTACAATTGGCATGTGTTGCGATTTAGGGGGAACGTTTTGGTGTCTGAACAGGCAAATAATGGTTGTGCTGACGGCTTTGGCGTGCGTTTGATCGGCTGTGCCGACGATGCGGCTTTGCCCATTGGCATGCACGACTATGCGGAGGCTCTTGGTTGCTGCACGCTGGTCGACAAGACCATGTTTATTGCCGATGTGTTGGACTGCGACGCGTCCGTTGTGGTGTGCTGTCGACCCGAGGGTTTTGGCAAGAGCGTGAACTTGTCGATGCTCAGGGCTTTTCTGGAGCGTCCAGCGGTCGGTCGCGCTGATCAGCGTTTGTTTGCCAATGCTCAGATTTGGGATGCAGACGGTGGGCGCTATCGGGATGAGTATGCTTGCTATCCGGTGATATCGCTGGACTTTTCTGGCGCTGCGAGGCGTGCCGCCGTTGTTGCCGACGTCGTGCGCGATGCTCTTTCGGTCGAGTGCGCTCGCTTGTTGCCATTCTTGGAGGCTCCGGATTTAGCGCGAGATAAGGTGCGTCACATCGAGCGCGTTGCGCGTGGTGTAGCGAGCGCGGACGAGGTTGACTCGGTGCTTGGCGTGCTCATTGAGCTGCTGGAGATGGCCTGCGATGAGCAGGTTGTATTGCTTGTTGATGGGTACGACGCGGCGTGGTTGGGCCGTGCGAGCGCGAGTGGCGCTTCTGGCACCGATCTGGCAGGGCTATTCGACCGCGTGCTGTTCGAGACCATTGCCGCTGCGGGCGATTCGTTGCGGCTGGCGTGTCTGATGGGGGAGCGTCCCGGCCCTGCCGAAGCGGCGGTTTCTTCGCGAAACTGCTCGTATTGTCTGACGACGCCGCTGTCGACCTGGTGTAACCGTTGGTTCGGTTTTTCGGATGCCGAGGTCGAGGCTCTGTTGAATCATGCTGGACGCGAGGAATACCTGGATGATGCGCGTGAATGGCTCGAGGGATATCGGTTTGGCAGGGTCTATTGCTCGAGTCCAGCGCGTGTGATCGGTTTTCTGGGCCGAGGCTGCACGGCGCCTGTGCGTGCCGATCTGTATGGATATGCCGATTGCCTGAGTAGGGTAGTTGCCGGGTGGAATCTCGACCGCCTTTCGGTCTTGTTTGATTTGCTCGAGGCCCATGGGTGCGCTGAGGCCCCGCTTTGTTTGGGCACTGCAGAGCCAGATGTCTCGCCTGACGATGGCATGTGGACAGCGCTGTATCTGTCCGGTTTTCTCACGACGGATATGACTGAGGAGCCAGAGCATGGCGATCGCTTCCGTGCTTTGCGATTGCCCAATAACGAGCTTCGCCAGGCCTTGCGTCTAGTGATTATTGAGTGGTTTGAGTGCGCTGCAGAAGACATTCGAGACGTCGATGCGTTTCGCGACGGGCTGTGCCATGGGAACGAGGATACCGTGAGGCGGGCGCTAAGCCGCATCTTGGGAGATGCGGGAATCGGTGCGACCGACCCAGATACACCGCTGCCATATCACCTACTCTTGCAAGGACTCTGCTTTGGATTGCCGGGCTATGCCAATCCTGCCTCGAGGCGAAAGTGTGGCGCGGGTCGCTGGGACATCCAGGTTTTCCCTACGGGTGCCGTGTTCGACGTAGCAGACACGATTGGCATGCTGGACGAGCGCCCGCTGATAACGATTAACTTGATGTATGACCCCGATGTGGATGCGCTGGGCCTGGAATTGCTGGCCGTGCAGTCGCTACTCGACATAGAGCGCGACGGCATCGACGAAATCCGTGTGCCACGCCCCGGCGTGGGTCGCATGCGCTGGGGGTTCGGTTTTGATGGGCAGCATGTGGCTACGGTGTGCCAGCGGCTTTAAGCGCCGAGGTGTTTCCGACTTCCGTTACTCGGTGTCCTTCATGGGCGGCATGGGCTTCCAGTTGGGGTCCTTGATGATCTTGCGGGCGTCCTTCATGCCGCGGCGCAGCGCCGGAATTCCGGTCTTAAAGCACTTGTCAACGGCGGCCAGGCGAATAAATTCCTTGCAGAAGGTCGCGGCGTTGCCCAGACGGAACAGCACGGGGTGATAGTCGCCGTAGATCTGCATGTAGCGGGCCAGATAACCGCGGTTGCGCATGATGTAGTAACGGTTGGTGTCGCTCGTAGAGTTGAGCTGGCGCTTGCCGGCGATATCCCAGTTAGAGACAGCGCGGGCGCGCTTGAGAACCACGTCGGCAACAACGGCGGCGGGGAAGTGCTGGCTGGCCACGTAGCCATAGCAGGCATCGTCGCCGTAGATAAAGAAGCGCGCGTCGGGCAGGCCAATCTTGTCGACCACGCGGCGCGAGAACATGCCGCCCTCAAAGCACAGCTGGTTCATGGTGCGGTAGCCCTCGGGACCCAGATCCCACTTGGCGACAGGGTTTGGAATGCCGAGCGAAAGGATCAGTTGGTACTGCCAAAAGAACGCGCCGCCGTCGAAGTCCAGGCGCGAACCCTGGATGACATCGTAGCGGTCGGTCCACTTGGCCAAGCGCTCGATGCCTTCGGGGATGACGAGCACGTCGTCGTCCATCACCCAGAACCACTGGGCGCCCAGGTCGTAGGCGCATTTAGTGCCGGCGGAGAAGCCGCCCGCACCGCCGCCGTTTTCGAGCTGCGGTGCGTAGATGACGCGGTCGGTGCCGCCCTGCGCGTCGGGCTGCTCGGTGTCGATGCCCCACAGGTTGGCCAAGCGCTCGTTGAATGCGGTGCACATGGCCTCGGTCTCGCGCGAATTCTCGTTATCGACAATCACGATGCGCCAGGGCGTTGCCGTGAGCTCGGTCATGGAGTCGAACAAGTTGGCCAGGAGTTCCTGGCGCTTGTACGTAACGACGACGATGGCGAGCTTATCGATGGGAGCGGGGAGGGTTGAAGGCATGGGGCAATATATCCTTTCACGCGCGGCGGGCGAGTGCTGCGCGGAAGCTATCGAATACGTCCTTGGGACTGTCCTATTGTAAAGGCTCGGCGCACCT
This sequence comes from uncultured Collinsella sp., assembly GCA_959026535.1. Lineage (GTDB taxonomy): Bacteria > Actinomycetota > Coriobacteriia > Coriobacteriales > Coriobacteriaceae > Collinsella. Next base: position 11,739 of record CAUFMB010000025.1, read on the forward strand.
TGGCGGCAAGCTTTGAATAAAACGCAGGAACCTGCCACGGCTGTAGCGGCTTTAGCGTCTTACGGCAGCGTGTCTATTGTCGCTTGAGCTTGCGAGCGATAAGGCTTCTAGCTGCGTCGATGATGAGGAGCACTAAGGCAAAGACGATGCTAATGACGGTACCCGTGACGATGCATATAGCTGCCGGGCTGTTTTGGCTGACCAGTATGTTTGCGAGCAACGTATTGAAGACGGGACGCCACAGGCTACTGGTGAGCGACTGCATCACATAGAAACCGAGCGTGGCGGTCGAAAGGGTGACGATGACGCCTGCGGCTCGTGGATTGTCCGAGGCGCTGCGTCGGGTAGCCGCAAAGAGCAGGGAGGTGGCAGCGAGGACAAACGAGATCAACGAGGTCGATTTGTAGGAGAGGGCTGCCATTGCTGTGAGGTTGCCGGTGAAGGAGAGTTCGCCTTCCAGGATGGTGGTGAGCACCAAAACCGCTGCGAGCGACCGCATGCCTAAGGCGCCCGCCCTGTCCGAATCCATGACATCGGTAATGTCGCGGAGCAGCCCGCCGATCAAAAATGCGACTACGTACGTGGTAGCGCTCATGGACTTCTGGAGCCAAGAAAACTCGCCGGCGCTTGTCGCACTCATGGCGGCTAAATACCCGTTAACAACAAATGCGAGGATTCCAACGACGATGACCGCTGCCGTGTAGCTCCTCTTAGAGAGTCGACTCTTGGCCAGGCCAAACAGCGGCGCCATGAAGACCGTGGCGGCATAGACCCAGATAAACTCAAGCCCCAGCGTGTACCAATAGTGCGCGTGCAGGGAGACATCGGGAATGGGTGAGACGACCGTGGACCACGCGAGCGCCATGAGGCAATAAAACGCAGTAGGCAAGATGACCTTGCCAAGGCGCTGCGCCGCCCGTTGCATTTGCGACTTCCACGTTGCTCCACCGTCCCAAGCACGCGCGGCCGAAGCGATGAGAAAATAGCCCGAGATCATAAAGAAGACCTCGTTGGCCCAGCAGCCCAGCAAGTTAATAAAACCGAGCACGCCGGAATAGGGGGACATCGCAAGTGGGGCATATTCTACGGCGCCGACGCAGGCGGCTTGGAAGGTCCACTGAAAGGTGTGGAACACCGCGATGCCGGCGACCGCAACCAAACGCAGTGCTTCGATGGGTATGTTGCGTGCGGCTTTGGGCTGCATGACGTCCTTTCTTATCGGTTTGCCTCTGCGAGCTCCATAGATTATATAAACGCCCGCTGGCGCGCTGACCCTTTGATACCATGAAACGACAGGTATTTCCTAAGGAGCACATTTGTCTACTAACGCCTCTGGCAGCCCTGTCCTGTCGCTGCTTATTCCCATCTACAACGTTGAGCGCTACCTGCGCGAGTGTCTCGATTCCGCCGTGGCGCAGACACTCAAGGATATTGAGATCATCTGCATTAACGACGGGTCGACCGACAGCTCGCCGGCGATAATCCGCGAGTATATGGAGCGCGATGGGCGCGTCAAGATGATCGACAAGGCCAACAGCGGCTACGGCGACTCGATGAACCACGGCCTGGAGATGGCGCGTGGCAAGTACGTTGGCATCTTGGAGTCCGATGACTTTATGGCGCCCGACGCACTCGAAAAGCTTGTCTCGGCCGCCGATAGCAATAATGCCGACTTTGCGAAGGCGAACTTTGACTTCTACTGGTCCAAGCCCGAGGAGCGCCGCTCGCTGCACGAGATGTTTAAGCCCAAAGACTGCGGCAAACCGGTGCACCCAAGCGACACGACACAGTTCTTTAAGCAAAAGCCCTCGATTTGGTCGGCCGTCTACCGTCGCGATTTTCTTGAGCGCAACGGCATCAAGTTCTTGCCGACCCCGGGTGCCTCTTTCCAGGACACGTCGTTTGCCTTTAAGGTGATCGCGTGCGCCGACAAGGCCGTTTACCTGCACGATGCCGTACTTTCGTATCGCCAGGACAACGAGAACTCCTCGGTCAATTCTTCGGCCAAGGTCTTTTGCGTCAATGCCGAATATGCCGAGATCGAGCGCTGGATCCGAGAGGATTACGCTCGCAATCACGCAAGTGATGACGTCGCGCGCATGCTCAAGTTCAATCAACTTATTAAGTACGATTCGTACATGTGGAACTACGTGCGCCTGGCGCCTAAGTTCTATAAAGAGTTCCTGGTCCAGATGACCAAGGAGTTCCAGGCCTCCTTGGACGCAGGAGACTTTTCGCTGGACGACCTTAAGCCGTGGAAGCGCGCGAATCTTGCTGCGATCCTCAAAGACCCTGAAGCTTGGGTGGACGAGCACCCGCACTTTGCGACGGACGGCGCCCTGGGACGCGCCAAATACTACGCCTCGGTTGGAGGCCCAGGCGTGGTTGCTGCCTTCCTCATCGAATCGCTGAGGGGGTAGGTCGACATGGGAGAGACTTTGACCCCCAAAGCGACCATTGTCGTTCCCGTCTACAATTCGTCGCGCTCCATTCAGCGATGCCTCGATTCGCTGTTGGCCCAGTCTGAGCGTTCGATTCAGGTTGTCTGCGTCAACGACGGTTCGACTGATGATTCGTTGAACGTGTTGCGCCAGATCGCGCAGGCCGACGATCGCGTACTGGTGATTGACCAGGAAAACGCGGGCGTCTCGTGCGCTAGAAATGCCGGCATCGATGCCGCCGAGGGCGAGACCGTCTTTTTTGTGGACGCTGACGATTACATCGATGCCCAGACGGTCGAGCGCGTGCTTCATGCCATGGAGTCTGCAGATGCCGAGGCCGCCGTCTTTGGCGGCATCTGTGAACCTGCCGACGCTGCCCCCAAACGCGTCCAGCAACTCATGAGCCCCAAAGCCGGTACCTTCGGCGCCCGTGATCCCCAACTGCTGTTCCATTCGAATGCGCAGCCCTATGCTTGCCGTGCGGCCTTTTCGCGCGAGCTGCTCAATCGCGAAGGCATACGCTTCGCCCCCGGTTTGGCTTTGGGCGAGGATGTCGTCTTCCAATTTGCGGCTTATGCGCTTGCCCGTAAGACCGTCGTCATGCCGGACAAGTTCTACCACTACGTGATGGAGAGCGAATCGGCGACGCACGAGTTCAACAGTGCCGAGGCGCGCGCCAAAAAGCTTGACGCCCACATGAGGATGCTCGAGGAGGTCTTGGAGGACTGGGCGGCCTACGATTTTTTGGACCTGTGTCCCGGCGAGCTGATAACTTGGTTTTTGGACCTTATTGTGTTCGACCTGGCGCGCTTGGATGCCGATGGTTTCCGCCGCTTTGCCAGTCGCGTCAACAGGGCTTTCACGACGTTATTGGGAACGGAGTGGGCGGATATGCCTGCTAAGGGCGCCGTTCGCCGTGTTGCCCACAAGCTCGTTGCGGCGACCTCGGGCGTTTCGATGGCAGACGCCACGCTGTTCTATCTTTCGACTCGCGGTCTCAAAGCCTGCCTGGAGCGCTTTATCTAATTCCAAGCGCTGCCGCCCGCCGTAACGCGGCTGCTAAAATAACCCTGTTACACGCTATTCAACAGGAGGTTCTCTTGCAGAACTCTGATACCCCTAAAGTTTCGCTGCTTGTCCCCATTTGCAATGTCGAACGCTACTTACGCGAGTGCCTCGATTCCGCCGTGGCGCAGACGCTTAAGGACATCGAGATTATCTGTATCAACGACGGCTCCACCGATAGCTCGCCAGATATCATCTGCGAGTACATGGAGCGCGACCCCCGTGTAAAGATGATCGACAAAGCCAACAGCGGCTACGGCGACTCGATGAACCGCGGCCTGGAGATGGCGCGCGGTGAGTACGTGGGCATCCTTGAGTCCGACGACTTTATGTTTGAGAATTCGCTCCAAAAGCTGGTCGCCAAGGCCGATGCTGAGCATGCCGATGTGGTAAAGGGCGACTTTTATCTGTATTGGTCCACGCCCAGCGAGCGCCGTGAGCTGTTTGGGATCATCGACGAGTATATGACGGGCACCGCGTATCGCCCCGTCGATCGCCCGGGCATCTTCTACCGCAAACCTTCCATTTGGTCGGCTATCTATCGGCGCGAGTTCCTCAACGACAATCAGATTCGGTTCCTTCCCACGCCGGGTGCCTCGTATCAGGATGCAGGCTTTAACTTTAAGGTTTGGGCTTGCGCCGAGCGCGCCGCGTTTATTGCGGACCCCATTTTGTGCTATCGCCAAGATAACGAGAAGAGCTCCGTTAATTCGCCCAACAAGGTGTTTTGCGTTTGCGACGAATATGCCGAGATGCAGCGCTTTTTGGACGATCGTCCCGAGCTCAAGGCTCAGCTCCAGGGCATTTTAATGCGCATGAAGGTCGATACGTACCGTTGGAATGATGAGCGCCTGGTCGATGAGCTGCGTGGGCAGTTTTGGGAGAAGGCTTCACCCGAGCTCAAGGCCGACTGGGATGCCGGTCGCTTTGACCTGTCGCTGTTTGATCCACGCGGCGAGACCGATTTGCGCCTGATGGTCAAGTCGCCCCGCGCCTATATCGATTCGCGCTTTGACTTTAAGAAGCCGGGCAAGCTCAATACGTTTAAGCATTACTTTAAGATTGGCGGCCTGCCGCTGGTCAAGCGCGTGCTGACGTATCAGCGCACCTACGGCGACAACCCGCACCCCGATGACGTTCCGGCCGCACAGTAGGAGCGAGTGACTATGGCTACCCCCAAGATTTCCGTTGTCGTTCCCATCTATAAAGTGGAGGAGTGTCTGGCCTGGTGCTTGGACTCCCTGCTTGCGCAGGACATGCTCGATTGGGAAGGCGTGCTGGTTAACGATGGCTCGCCGGACGGTTCGCGCGATATTGCGGCTGCCTATTGCGAAAAGGACGCGCGCTTTACGCTGGTCGATAAGCTCAACGGCGGCCTGTCGAGTGCACGTAATGCAGGCATCGCCGCGTCCACGGCGCCTATCGTCGCGTTCTTGGATTCCGACGACCGATTTACGCCCGATGCGTGCCGTGTGATCGTAGATGCCTTTGAGCGCGAAGGCTGCGACGTTTTGACCTTTGGCGCGAACCCGTATCCGCTGGAGGCGGGGTATCCGTGGCTTAACTATGTGCTGAGCCCGCGCGATGTGTCGTTTGAAGGCTATAACTCTGACTTGCTGTTTAAGGAAGCATCTCGCCCCTTTGCATGGCGCACCGCCTGCAAGCGTGAGTTTTTGCTGGGCAACGGGATCGTGTTCGACGAAACCGTTAAGTACGGCGAGGACCAGGTCTTCGATTTTGCCGTGTACGGTCGTTCGCACAAGACCGCGCTTATCTCGAACAAGCTGTATGACTACCGCGTGGCGCGCAAGGGTTCGCTCATGGACACCATGCGCTACGACGACGAGACACGTCTGCTGGAGCACGTGAAGATTTACTCCGCGGTGCTGGTTGACTGGCGGCGCGACGGTCTCGATGCTCAGCATGCCGATGACCTGGCGTACTTCCTCTGCGATCTGGTGCTGTACGATGCGCTCAGGTTGCTGGGTTCGGACTGCGGCAAGGTGTTTGCTGCCGTTGCCACGGCGCTCGCCGGCTCTGCCGTGGGCAGCGTTGCTGCGCTCGCACAATGCGCTCCTTCTGTTGCTGTTATGGTGCGTGCGGCGCTTACCAGCAAGGCCCCCAATGCCCGCGAGTGCAAAAAGCTCATGTTCGATTACGACGTCTTGAGGTTTGGGCGCCTGGGTGCCTGCAAACGCATGGCAGCGAACGCCCTGGGAAAGCGAGAGGTGTAGATGAGTATCAAGCGTTTGGCGCTTTGCCGCAGTCAGGGCCGTCTATTTGTGCTGCTTCGTTTTGCCGGTCAGGATGTCGCCGCGCTTATTGAGCGGGAGGGTTCTCAAGCGTTTGCCCATGCGACGACGAGCGGTTCTTGTGTGCCGTCGCTAGTGCTTCCGGTCGATCATGGCCGTGTGCTGGCGCTTTGCCCTTCCGTTGCCGATTACGAGCGCGAGCTTGCCGTCTTGGTGCTTCCGTTTTTGGATGGCTCGTCGATGGATGTCGTTTTTGCATCCGATGGCCAAAGGTTGGGCTCCATTCGCCTTGATAGCCGCGTGGCCAAGCTGGAATCCAAGATTAACTACAAAGCAAAGCCTTCGCTGTGCGTGCTTATCCGCGATGCGCAGCGTGGCGAATGCTGCGGTCGCTACGAGATCGATGCCATTCGCTATTTGCCGGCAGACGCCGGCGCGGTGTGGCGCTATGAGGTTACCTGGGCTGGAGACCCCCAGTGCGCACCTGAGCTCCAGATCTTTGATACGCATATGAATGCCATCGATGTCACCGTGCATGTGTTTGAATCGCAGGTCGATGTTCCCCAGCGCAACGGTTGCCGCGTCAATAAAACGTATCTGAGCGTTGAGATGCCTCAGGATATACGAGATTTTGTCACGATTGTGAGCGATCCCACAGAGCAGATCCAGAGCGGGTTTTGCGCCATGGATGGTCGCCTGTACAACGGCATGGTCGATGACAGTTGGAACCGCATGAAGGACGCGCGTGCGGACGACGCAGCCTATCGACGTTGGTTTGAGCAGCATCGCGCAAAGCCGGGCGATTTGGCGTGCCAGCGTGTCGCTTCGGCGGCCTTTGCCTATAGACCTCTCGTGAGCATTGTGGTGCCGTGCTATAAAACTGATCGGGTCTACCTGCGCGAGCTGCTGGACTCGGTGCTAGCCCAGAGCTATGACAACTGGGAATTGCTGCTTATGGACGCCTCGCCCGAATGGGATGCGGTGGTCAATCTTGCGGCTGCCGCCAATGACGAGCGGGTTCGTCGTATTGAGCTGCCTGGCAACGGCGGCATTGTGCTCAACACCAACGCAGGTATTGAGCAAGCGACGGGCGACTACATCGCGTTCTTGGACCACGATGACATCTTGGAACCGGACGCGCTATTCCACTATGTTGCCGCGCTGAATAAGGCGGCCGAGGGCGAGCGTCCCCAGGTCCTGTTCTGCGACGAGGACATGTTCCAGAAAGTAGGAGAGTGGGGCCAGCCGGTCTTTAAGACGCAGATCAACGTCGACCTGCTCTATAGCCATAACTGCGTGACGCATTTCCTGATGGTGGAGAAGGCGCTAATCGATCACATTGGCATGTCGCCAGAAGACGTCGCGGGTGCCCAGGACTACGACCTGACGCTTCGCTGCCTTTCGGCGGGCGCACGGTTTGAGCATGTTGCGCACGTGCTGTATCACTGGCGCGTTCATCCGGGGTCGACCGCCGATGGCTCTGCCGATAGCAAGCCGTATGCTATTGAAGCCGGGCGCCTTGCGCTGCAGCGTCACTTTAACGAGCTGGGCATTTGCGGAACGGTCGAGGAGACCGAGACGCCGTTTGTCTATCGCATGCGCTATGCGCTGCCGGAGCCTGCGCCGCTGGTGAGCATTGTGATTCCCACCAAGGACCACGTTGAGACGCTCGATGCCTGTGTGATGTCGATTGCCCAGAAGGCCACGTATGCCAACTATGAGATCGTCTTGGTGGAGAACAGCAGCGAAGCCCCGGATACGTTTGCGTATTACGAAACCCTGCCGGAACGCGTGGCTTCAGCATCAGAAGGCAAGGGCATCGCGCGCGTTGTGTACTGGTCGGGCGAGTTCAATTACTCTCAGATCATCAATTTTGGTGTGGAGCACGCTAAGGGCGACTACCTGCTGCTGCTCAACAACGATACCGAGGTTATAAGCCCGGACTTTATCGAAGAGATGATGAGCTATCTGCAGCGTCCCGATGCGGGCGTGGTGGGCGCCAAACTCTACTTTGCCGATCATCTTGTTCAACACGCTGGCATTTTGGTTGGCGTGCGCGGCGCACTTGCCCATGCCAACCAGGACTTCTCGGCAAAGCGCGAGGGCTATCTTGCCCGTGCTGTGCGCCCGGGCAACTTTAGCGCCGTAACGGGCGCCTGCCAGATGGTGCGACGCGACGTATTTGAGCAGGTCGGAGGCTATAACGAGGAATTCGCCGTCGGCTTTAACGACGCAGACTTTTGCCTTCGCGTGTGGGAGGCCGGCTACCGCACCATCTTTACGCCCTATTCCGAGCTGTATCACTACGAGTTCACCTCGCGCGGTAGGGAAGAGGCCAACGAGGAAAAGCTGCGCCGCTGGAAACGCGAGCAGGCACTGTTCATGCGGCGCTGGCCTGAGTTCTTCTTGACGGGCGATCCATGGTTGGGGCCGAACTTATCCGTTGAGAGCGAGTATTTCTCGCTTTAGAAAATGGATTTTAGGAAGTCCTCAACTTACTTTCGATATGAGCTGAGAAGAAAGCAACGTCTAGGCGATTTGCTGCAATACATTACGATAGCTTGATACTTCCGCGATACGTTTATACAGACTTATACAACTCGATATAATCCGATATAGTCTGCGATAAACTTATAAAGCTAAGGTTGACCGATAATCGATTGTCTTGAGAGGCAAACAAGTGAGCGCCACTGTATTCCATAATCCGTTTCGTCCCACTGCCGGCGCTGAGCCTCCGCGCATTATTGGTCGCGATGATATCGCTCTTGAGTTTACCGAGAGTTTGAATGCGGGAATTGGTGCACCTGCGAGGCTCATGCGCATTGCTGGACCGAGGGGCTCCGGAAAAACTGTTTTGCTCTGCGATCTTAGGGATCGTGCTCGAGAGCTTGGATGGAAGACCGCTATTGTCTCTGCTGGCCCTGACCTATTGCTGGACTTGCGGGATCAGGTTGCTGATTCTTCCCTTGCGACCAATGCTTCGGTCGGCGTAAACGCCGGCTTTGTTTCCGCGAAAGTTGACGTTGCGCCCAAAGAGCCGAGCCTTAGAAAGTTACTGAGTTCGGCAGCGAAGTCATCCAAGGGTCTTTTTATTGCCATCGATGAAGTTCAGGACGCTCCGATTGACGATATGCGTGTCATTGCGTCTACGGTTCAGCTTTTGATAGGGGAAAAAGTAGATATCGCACTTGCCTTTGCCGGGTTACCCGCCGGTGTTATGGATCTTATTAACGGCAAGGCGCTTACGTTCTTGCGTCGTGCCCTCCCCGAAGATCTGGCGCCTATCAACCAGGTGGAGGTAGCGCTCTCTATGGGCGATAGCTTTGTCGCTACTGGCTTGACCATAGAGGACAATCTCCTGTCGAGAGCCGCTAAGGCCACTAAGGGCTATGCCTATCTGGTGCAGCTGGTCGGTTATTCCATTTGGCAGCGCGCCAACTTGCATCGTGTCAAAAGTGCCATTGTGAGCGAGCGCGACGTCACTGAAGGCATTGCGCTGGCAGAGGCTCGTTTTCACGATGTTGTTCACGAGCCCGCGATTTCGGGACTGGGGCTCAACGATTTCAAATACCTTTTGGCCATGTGCGAGGATAAACAACAGTCCAAATCATCCGAGATTGCTAAGCGCATGGGTAAAAAGACCAATGAGATCAGCTCTATTAGGGCCAAATTGCTACAAAGAGAGGTTATTCAGGCACCACAGAGGGGTTACGTTCAGTTTGCCGTGCCGGACCTAGATATCTATCTACGAGAGAACGCCGAGGAGATTCTCGAACGGTTCTAGGTCGAGTGAGGGCGACGTCATATTCTTTAAGACTGCTATCAACGTCGATTGCCATATCGGGGGAGGCGGGCTACCGCACCATCTTTACGCCCTATGCCGAGCTGTACCACTACGAGTTTACCTCGCGCGGTAGGGAAGAGGCCAACGAGGAAAAGCTGCGCCGATGGAAGCGCGAGCAAGCACTGTTCATGCAACGCTGACCGGAGTTCTTCCTTGACGGCGACCCCTGGCTCGGGCCAAACCTATCTGCCGAGAGCGAGTATTTCTCGGTCTAGTTCGAAGTGATGCCAAGATCCGGCAAAGTATCCTCAAGAGCCGCAAGGGCGGTGGGATTCAAATATTCCTCGTTCAAGTGGCTCTTGTCATAGTGAAAACGTGTGTCTCGTGAGCATTCGACGAGTTCTGCGGTAAAGAACTTCTCCCAGCTAAAGAACCTTGAGCTTTCGATGTGTTCAGCGGGATTAAGCAGCATCTCCTTAATGTGTTTGCTGTTGAATAATCCCGAATTCAACACGATCCATTCAAACGATTCCGGCAGGAATAGCTTGATGTTCTTTCGGCGCAATAGCGCAGTTGCTTCCGCAATTTCAGGTCCAAAGGCGGCACCGTCGGCGATTACAAGGATCTCGTTTTCCGGTGCGTCCATAATGCAGTTGCAGATATTTGATTTCCCGCCTGCGCTGATACACCGAATGTCGCTCTTTTTGCATAGCAAACTGAAGAACTCGTAGCCCGAATTTGAGTCTTCAACGATGACAAGCTCTGGCCTCTCACCTCTAAATTTACTATCACCGTAAATGCGATATGTAGAGGTGTAGACACGAGAATATACGGGATACTTCGTCGTGGTCCGGTTGGTGTTCTTTAGACCGTAAATTTCATCAACGCTATAGGGCAGTTGATGTAACGACTCTCTGGCAACGATTACGAAATAGTTCGAGCTATGCTTCGCTTCATGGGCAAATTCTTCTGTTCGAACAAAAGCGTTGCCTTCATCAATAAAAACGATGCTGTTGGAAATCTCCTGGAGATCTCTGCGCCAATACTTTCCAGTTATTGTCTTGCAGGGCACTTTGCAACTAACTGTTACGCCGCTTTGTGCTCCTAATTCTTCGTGAGCGGCCACCATATCGAGCAACGTCGTTTTACCTGTAGCACTGTTGCCTTGAATGATAGTCAGGTTTCTATTGATGGTCAGTTTAAACTGAACTCGGTTGTTTTGAATAACTACCCCGTATGATCCGCGCATCAGGAATTCTCCCTAAGGCATTTTCCAGCTATGGGGACAAGGTCGAACATCGTGTGGACTACATCGCCTGTGTTTGCAATGGTCGCCGTGAATTTGCCGTTTCCAAAATCCAGCAAATGATAGAGATTGATTGTTAGATCCTTTTGAGCAGCGATTCTTAAAATCCAGTAAGCACAATTGTCACCACAGTTAGAGGCGTTATATACGTTTTGCGGCATGAAGTACATAAGCAGCAGTGTTTTGGTGCCGCTCGAGAGCTTCTCAGGAGGGATGATGCCGAGGATCTTAGTGTCGATTGCGTTGGGCCCCACCACGGTGCCCTTATCGATGGATTTGATGATCCTTTGAGCAAAGACATCTTGAAACCACTGGGGCGAATAGACGTTATTGAAGTAAACCGACGTATTGTAGATAACGTTTTCCATATCACCATAGTGAATTGTTAACACGTTGGTCCCTTCGGGTTGCAGGTTTGGTGTTCGGTGAAATTGATTATATCGCAGCATACGAGGGGGCATTATTGGCCTGTTGTGTATGTGATTAATGCCCATGGCGTGTTTTATCGGAAATGTTTAGTTCGATTGTCTTGTACTTGAGTTGCTTTAAAAGCCTGCGTTCTAGATAAAACTTTTTGTGCCTTGCTCCGTGTGGCGGCGCGTAAACGCTGTGCTGTGCTTGGGCAGGTAAAAGTCCAAGACGATTAGATATCCGAGAAGATATCGAGCCCGCGCCGGGGAGAAAAGGTGAGTCCGCGCCGGGGGACTTTAATTCCGGCGACAATTAGGTTTCCATGAGGATACCGCGGCTGACAGCCAGCAGAAAACCGCCTTATACGATTCTTCCGCTTGCCGCGTGCTTAAAGGATTTACGTCGAATTTAATTTCGCGGGCGGTGAGCCTGTTTATAGACAATGTCACGAACTATAGACGGGTGCCTTGGGGGTATTGCAGCTTGGCTCCCGTCCCCCCAATCTAGTAGACTTGGAAACCGTTGCTAGATTAGGGGGATTTTCCATGAGACGCTCCACGAAACGAATTTCCGGTGCCGCCGCCGCGCTGGCGGTCGCGGCCGCCCTGGCCCTGTGCGGGCCCGCGGCCTACGCCGCCCCCGCCGCCCAGGCCGACGCCTCCCAGCCCGAGGCGGCGCAGGCCGAGGGGGCGCAGGCCGACGGTGCCCAGGCGGAGCCCGCCCGGTCCGAGGCGGCCGCGCCCGTCTCGCTCTCTTACTCGGCCCACGTCTCCAATATCGGCTGGATGGGCGCCGTCGCCGGCGGCGAGGTCGCCGGCACGACCGGCAGGGGGCTCCCCCTCGAGGCGCTGCGCCTCGTCCTGTCCGACGCCTCGACCGGCGAGCCCCTCGGCGCCGACGCCATATCCGTCGAGGCCCACGTCTCCAACGTCGGCTGGCAGGCCGCCGTCGGCAACGGCGGCACCGCCGGCACGACCGGCCAGTCCCGCGCCGTCGAGGCCCTGAGGGTCAGGCTGTCCGGGGAGCTGTCCGCCCGCTACACCGTCTGGTACCGCGTCCACTCCGCCGAGTTCGGCTGGCTGGGCTGGGCGTGCGACGGCGCCGACGCCGGCTCGGCGGGCTACGGCCGCGCCGTCCAGGCCGTCCAGGTCGCGGTCCTGCCCAAGGGCGACCCCGCCCCGGGCGACACCGCCACCCCGTTCGTCGACAGGTCCTCCGAGCCCCCCTCCGTCTCCTACCGCGCCCACGTCGCCGGCATCGGCTGGCAGGGCTCCGTCTCGGACGGCGCCGTCGCCGGCACCACCGGGCGGGGCCGCGCCCTCGAGGCCCTCTCGGGCTCCGTCTCCTGGTACGGGCACGGATCCTCCTCCCTCGAGGTGAGGGCCCACGTCTCGAACGTCGGCTGGCAGGGCTGGACCTCGGGCACCGCCGGCACCACCGGGCGCTCCCTGGCGGTCGAGGCGCTCCAGTTCAGGCTCTCCGGCGAGGCCGCCTCGTCCTACGACGTCTGGTACCGCGTGCACTGCTCCGACTACGGCTGGCTCGGCTGGGCCAAGGACGGCGCGTCCGCGGGCACGGTCGGCCTGTCGAAGGCCGTCCAGGCCGTCCAGGTCGTGCTCGTCCCCAAGGGCGGCGCCGCGCCGGGGCCGGCCGGCGGGGCCTTCCGCGGCGCCGGCGAGCGCCTGTCCGGGTCGTCCATTTCCGTCGCCGGCTCGCCGGCGGGCTCGTCGTTCTCGGGCGGGGTCCTGACGCTCGGCTCCGAGAGGGGGCCCGTGCTGGGCTCCGTCGCCGCGACCGTCGACAACCTCGAGTCCGACGGGTCGGTCTGCTACCGCGGCCTGCTGCTGGGCTCCGGCTGGCAGGGGGAGACCAGCTCCGACGGGGCGCAGCTCGGCGCCTCGGGCGGCGGGCTCCAGCTCAAGGCCGTCCGCTTCGAGCTGTCCGGCGGCCTCGCGGAGCGCTACGACGTCTGGTACCGCTCCTGTGACTCCGCGCGCGGCTGGCTCGGCTGGGCGAGCGCCGGCGAGCCCTCCGGCGTCGAGTCCGGCGCCTCGGGCCTCACCGCCGTTCAGGTCGCCCTCGTCGCGAAGGGCTCCGGCGCCCCCGGCCCGGCCGAGGGGGCCTACGTCTCCGGCGCCGCCTCCGGCCCGTCGCTCGTCCTGCAGGGCCATGTCGCCGAGCGCGGTTGGCTGCCCGCGGTGGGCGGCGGCGAGGACGTCGGCACGACCGGCAGGGGCCTCGCGCTCCAGGCCGTGCGCGCCTCCCTCGAGGGGGCGGGCGAGGGGAGTTCCGTCTCCGTCGCGGCCCACGTGGCCGGCATCGGCTGGCAGGACGCCGCCTCCGCCCCCTCCTACGCCGGCACGGTGGGGCAGGGCCGCGCCGTCCAGGCCGTGAGGGTGTCCCTCTCCGGCCCCGTCTCCGAGCGCTACGACGTGTGGTACCGCGTCCACGCGGCCGGCTACGGCTGGCTCGGCTGGGCCAAGGACGGCGAGGCCGCGGGCACCGAGGGGCTCGGCGTCCAGGCCGAGGCCCTCCAGGCCGTCCTCGTCGAGAAGGGCGGCGACGCCCCCTCGACGGGCGACCCCGCCGAGCTCTCCGTCCCCTCGCTCAGCCTCAGGGCCCACGTCTCCGGCGTCGGCTGGCAGCCCGCCGTCGGAGACGGCGGCACCGCCGGCACGACCGGCCAGTCCCGCGCCGTCGAGGCGATCGCCGCCGAGGTCTCCTCGCCGGTCTCCGGCGGCCTGTCCTACAGCGCCCACGTCTCCGGCGTCGGCTGGCAGGACGAGGTCTCGGGCGGCGCCGTGGCGGGCACCACCGGCCAGGGCAGGGCGGTCGAGTGCGTGAAGATGCGCCTGACCGGCGACCTCTCCGAGTACTACGACGTGTGGTACCGCGCCTACGTGCAGGACTACGGCTGGCTCGGCTGGGCCAGCGACGGGGCCCGCGCCGGCACGACCGGCATCGGCTACCGCGTAGAGGCGCTCCAGGTCCGCGTCCTCGCGAAGGGCTCGGCGGCCCCGGGCCCGACGGACGGCGCGTACAAGGATGTAGCCGACGAGAAGGTGATTGGCGTTCCGCGGATTAGGCTCGTTACTTGGCTTACCCAGCATCAATATGACGGTTACTACCTCGGGACTCCATATTCCACTGGATTCTCTATTTCTACCTGCACCTATCCCAACGGGGAGAGACGCTGGGATGGATATTCTGGTATGAACTGCACTGGCTTTGTCGCTCATGCGTGGTCGAAGTGCGGCGGTAATCTCGCGGCAGTTGCTGCAAATAACAGCCATTCGCCTTGGGCCGGAGGCCCCGGTGGAGGCGGTTATATCAACGCGTGGCGTTTTTACGGCTATGCGATCGATTCCGGTTCAAAGGTTTATGAGTTCAACAAAGTGCAGGATCTACTGAATAGTGGGTTGGCAAGAAAGGGCGATGTCATTTTCTTTAAGACTGCTCCTAACGTCGATTGTCATATCGGATTTTTCTGGGGTGACAATCCTCGGGACAATAAGATGTGGCACTCTTCGTCGCCCGCTAATCAGATCTCGTCCATTTATAACTATTCGAACCCGGCTGAAATTAACCAGCACGTTTGTCTGATTAAATAGCTGCTGGTTAAATAGCCTCTTCGGCTTGGCTCCCGTCCCCCCAATCTAGTAGACTTGGAAACCGTTGCTAGATTAGGGGGATTTTCCATGAGACGCTCCACGAAACGAATTTCCGGTGCCGCCGCCGCGCTGGCGGTCGCGGCCGCCCTGGCCCTGTGCGGGCCCGCGGCCTACGCCGCCCCCGCCGCCCAGGCCGACGCCTCCCAGCCCGAGGCGGCGCAGGCCGAGGGGGCGCAGGCCGACGGTGCCCAGGCGGAGCCCGCCCGGTCCGAGGCGGCCGCGCCCGTCTCGCTCTCTTACTCGGCCCACGTCTCCAATATCGGCTGGATGGGCGCCGTCGCCGGCGGCGAGGTCGCCGGCACGACCGGCAGGGGGCTCCCCCTCGAGGCGCTGCGCCTCGTCCTGTCCGACGCCTCGACCGGCGAGCCCCTCGGCGCCGACGCCATATCCGTCGAGGCCCACGTCTCCAACGTCGGCTGGCAGGCCGCCGTCGGCAACGGCGGCACCGCCGGCACGACCGGCCAGTCCCGCGCCGTCGAGGCCCTGAGGGTCAGGCTGTCCGGGGAGCTGTCCGCCCGCTACACCGTCTGGTACCGCGTCCACTCCGCCGAGTTCGGCTGGCTGGGCTGGGCGTGCGACGGCGCCGACGCCGGCTCGGCGGGCTACGGCCGCGCCGTCCAGGCCGTCCAGGTCGCGGTCCTGCCCAAGGGCGACCCCGCCCCTGGCGACACCGCCTGTCCTTTTAAGAGCCGTAGCGATGAACCTGCCTCAATCACTGTTCGCTCACATACGTCGAATATTGGTTGGATGTCGCCCGTAGGCGGCGGATCTGTTGCTGGGACAACTGGTAGGGGCCTCCCCATGGAGGCTCTTGAGGCTCAGCTTGGCTGGTATGGTCACTCGGGCTCCATTGAGCTTCGTGGCCATGTTTCTAATGTCGGCTGGCAACAGTGGTCTGAGGGGCACTGTGGAACGACTGGTAAGTCTCAGCGTCTCGAAGCCGTTCAGATTCGTCTAACCGGTGAGGCAGCTGAAAAATATGACATTTGGTACTGTGCTCATGTCTCGGGTATAGGCTGGCTCGATTGGGCTTGTAATGGAGCTGCCGCTGGTTCTGCCGGTAAAGGCAAGGCTATCGAAGCGGTAAAGGTAATCCTTGTGGAGAAAGGCGGAGCAGCGCCTGGCTCTTCGAGCAAGGTCTTTATCGGCGATCTAGATGCTGTTGCGGTTTCCGGATCCGCCGTTTCTGGGGAGAGTCTTGGCTTATCTTCTGGTCAAAAGGCTACGATTGGAGGCAAGGGCGCCAAACTGCTGAACTCCATTGCCTTAAGCGTTGCAGGCCAAACTGATGACGGGTCAATTTCCTATGCCGTTATGGATGCATATTCAGGCTGGGGTGCTTCCGAATCGGATGGCGGCGCTGCCAAGGCGGTATCCGGCGCACCCATTAAAGCGATAAAAATGTCGCTGAGCGGCCAGTTTGCTGCCAATTATGACATTTGGTATCGAGTATGCGATTCCGGTAATGGCTGGACGGGCTGGACGTCAAATGGTCAGGCGTGTGGCGTTTCTGGTGGTTCTTCCGGTTTGTGCGGCATAGATGTTGCACTTGTTCGTAAGGGTCAACCTGCCCCTGGTTCTACCGGTAATGCATTTATCGGAACGCCTGGAATCGGTCTTGTATCCCAGGCGCACGTTGCTTCTGCGGGCTGGTTGGCTCCCGTTGCCAATGGCGAAGCTGCCGGCCAGACGGGCATGTCTCGTTCTCTGCAGGCGTTGTATGTTTCGACGCAGGGCATCGATGCCTCCGTCGAAGTGTCAGCTCACGTTGCGAATATCGGTTGGCAGCCATATGTCTCGGGTGCTTCCTATGCTGGCACCGTTGGCAAGGGTCTCGCAATTCAGGCTGTTAAATTAAGGCTAATTGGCAACGATGCTTCAAAATACGATATTTACTACCGTATTCATGCTGCGGATTATGGCTGGCTTGGTTGGGCGAAAAATGATGCCGCAGCTGGCACCGTTGGACTGTCTAAGCAGGCCGAGGCAATTCAAATTAAGTTGGTTGCCAAGGGTTCGTCCGACGCTCCTGTTCAAGATCATGCTGCGTTGATCCAGCTTCCCGGTCTATCTGCAAAGGCGAATTGCTCCGGTCTTGGCTGGCAAGCCTCTGTTGGCAATGGCGGTGTTGCCGGAACGGTTGGGCAGAACCGTGCCATGGAGGCTATGCAACTGTCCCTTTCCGATAGTTCCATGAGTGGCGGCATTTCGTATTCCGCCCATGTATCCAATATCGGTTGGCAGTCTGCCGCTTCGGACGGGGCTACATCGGGAACTGTTGGCCAAGGGCAGCAAATCCAAGCCGTGAAGATTAACTTGACTGGCGACGTTTCGAATTACTTTGATGTCTGGTATCGCGTCCATGTGTCAAATTACGGATGGCTTGGCTGGACCAAAAATGGATCACCGGCGGGCACCACGAAGCTTGGCATTCCTGTTCAGGCTTTACAGGTAAAGATTGTTCCCAAGGGTGCTTCCGCACCAGGCTCTACGTCTGATTCGTATTTTGAGACCTATCGTTATATGGGGTATCAGACCCCGGGATCTTATCCAAAGGTTAGTTGCAATAGCGTGCAGCTTCCTTCGTATTGCACCGGTTACTTCACGTATGTCTCGCCTTCTCGAATTCCTTACAACGCTTCGCGACAGGATTGCATCAACGCATTCGTCCAGCGTGCTCGTGAATATATCGGAACGCGTTATATCGAGCCTTGGTCTTCTTGGCCGGGGGATGCGGTTGATTGCTCAGGCTTGGTACTGCAATGTTTGTATGCGACAGGCATGGATATGGGTTGGTATAACCCCTATAACCATCGTTGGTTGCCCGAGCAGACATACAACTCCATGAACTGGTATCGCAACAACACTTTTATGCCAGTTAGCACCTCTGCTATGCAGAGGGGAGATGTGGTCTACTACCAGGGCCATATTGGAATCTATATCGGAAACGGTCGAATTATCGATTCGTGGCCCGGGATCGGTGTGACCGAGCGTTCGGTCAATGCTCCAGGTCGTGTAATTGGTGCCGCTAGGCCTTTCGCATAGAGTCTATTGAGGCGCTCCGTTGCAGGAGCGCCTCTTTTTGACTGTACGCTAACCGGTGCTTTCCTAAGCTTTAAATGTCTGTATGGAAGTGCGATAATATAGCGAGTATTCGTGTCTTTATATGTGGTTACTGTCTCGGGGGATATACATGAAACGTCTCAAAGCGTCTGCTGCTTTGGCTTGTACGCTATTAATGGGCTGGTCTCAAATCATTCAGCCTTACAGCGCGTATGCGCTGTCAGTTCAGGCCGCCGCTGCTTCGCAGTCGGTCTCGCAAACATCGAACGTGTGCGAATCTCAAGGCGCAAGTTCTCAGGGAACGCAGGACGATGCCTCGGGTTCTCAGGGTGTAACCGAATGGTATGGTGACGATGCAAATGCCGCTCGTCTTGATGGGGAAACAGATTCGGATTCCGACGAACAGCCTAGAATTGGCGTCGAAGAGTCTGGTGTTGACGAGTCAAACGGTGAGGTCCCAACCGATGATTCCACTGAGATGAATTCCTGCGAAGCGGACTCTTTGGAACCGAACTCTTGGCGTTTCGAAAACGGCGTGCTTATCGATTCGGACAATGGCGACATCGATGCGCAATCTTTAACTGACGATCCTTTGCCCAATGGCGCTGTTGCGCGCGGCATTGACGTCAGCAATTATCAGGGAACTGTTGATTGGAATAAGGTTAAGGCCGCGGGGATTGATTTCGCCATTCTCAAAGTTGGACCTGTTTACGGAAGGCTCTGTTAGACCAGGATTGACATGCCGACCTGCCGGCTAACTCGCCGTCT
>CAUFMB010000026.1 GCA_959026535.1 uncultured Collinsella sp.
GAGACGGCGAGTTAGCCGGCAGGTCGGCATGTCAATCCTGGTCTAACAGAGCCATGCTAAAACTGGGCTTTAGGACAGGGGAGGCTATAACCTTATGAGACGAGTGGGAACACTTGGCTTGGTGGCAGCGCTTGCCGCTATCTTGGTATCGCCGCTGCCGGCGCACGCCGAAGACGCATCGGGTGCCGTTACCTACAATGCGGGAAATGGGTATTCCTTTGAGAAGCTCTCGCATCCTACGGTAGGAACGTCGCAGCCGGATGGCATCGTCGACTACCAGGGTAACGGTGCCGTTGCCGTTCCGGGCGCCGATGGTAATACGGCCAACAACGAAGGCGATCGCGGCCAGAGCTACACTTGGGCGGCTGCGAGCTATGGTGACTGGCTTTATGTGGGCACCTGCTATGCGGCGATGGGCAACACGCTGACGCTCATGAACAGCACGCTGGGCGATTCCTTTGATGTCGAAACCATGCGCCTGACGCTGGAGGCCATGTTTAACGGTACCTTCTTCTATGGACAGCAGAAGGAGGACGGCACGGCCGACAAGGACAGCGGCGGCATCTTGGTCAAGATCAATACCAAGACCGGTGAGACCAAGCTGCTACTCTCTGAATCGCTCAACGGCGTCGCTCCTTTGTTCCGCAATGCCGTGAGCTATAAGGGTAAGCTCTATTTCTGCGGCAGCGTCAGGACCAATGACGGCAAAGGCGGCCTGCCTGCTGTATACGAGATCGATCCTAAGACGGATGAGTACAAAGTTGTCTATCAGGGCCTTTCGAGCATGCAGGATTACGGTGCTGCCTACAAGCAGGGCATTTCTACCGGTATCCGCGGCATGTGCGTCCATGATGGCCAGCTCGTCATCAGTAATGTGGGTAAAGACGCGAACGGTAATTTTGTGTCGACAATCCTGACGTCGTCTGACCCCTCGAAGGCCCAGGACAGCTTCACCGAGATTGCCAACTCGGAGACGCTGTTTGGCTATCCGGCGATTCGCTATCAGGACAGCATCTACGGCGGCGCCATTTGGGATATGGTCTCGTACAATGGCCATCTCTATGCGACCATCTGCACCGGTACGCCCGAGAACGCTCCCGATGATAATTCCATGCAGTCGTTTGCCATGGTCCGTGGCGACAAGAATGCCGACGGCAGCTATTCGTGGACTCCCATTGTCGGCGATCAGAAGACGGACGGTGCAAAGTACTGCTTTGGCATCGATCCTGCCCGTACCCGTTCTGGCGCTGCCAACCTCATCGTCTACAACGACTACCTCTATATCGGTGAATACAACGACGAGGAGATTGCCCTCGAGCGCATCCTGTTCAACAAATCCAACACCGAAGAGGGCGGCAAGAGCAGCATGGGTGGCGTTGACTGCTCGTTTGTGAATGCCAATCTTGAGCAGTCGGTTAACATCTATCGCATGGACAAGGACGAGAACATGGAGCTCGTCGTTGGCGATCGCACCGACATGTTCCCCGAGGGCGGTATTTCCGGCCTGACTTCGGGCTTTGGCCGAAACGAGAACCAGTACATTTGGCGCATGCAGAAGTTCGACGGCAAGCTGTATATCGGTACCTTTGATACCGCGAGCCTGCTTGAGCCGATCGGCCAGTTCTCCAATGGCGACATTATCGATATGACGCCCGAGGAGTGGGACTCTCAGGTTCAGCGCCTTAGGGACCTGCTCGATCACCTGCTCGACAAGAAATCGCCTGACGACCCCATCGTTCCCGTGAACACGCTTGCGGACGATGATTCAAACGAGGCCGTCGAGGTCGATGATTCGAACGAAGCTGCTGAGGTTGATGATTCAAACAAGGCCGTCGATGTCGATGACGAGAAGACCGAGGTTGCTAAGGGCTTTGGCGATCTGAGCGATGCGCTGGAGGATGCCGCGGGCGGTCTTTGCGATCAGGCCGCGACGATGTCCCAGGACTTTGAGGACGACGCCGCTTATGTCCAGAAGATCGATGGCGAGATCGCGTACTTCAAGTCCTTTGCCGACCAGTATCAGGACATGCTCGATAGCTATGAGAGCCTTAAGCAGCAGTACGAGGATGCCTATGGCACCGAGCTGCCGAGCGATATTCAGGATGCGCTCGATAAGCTGCTGAGCGAGGAGAACCTCAAGAAGTTGCAGAGTGTCCTTACGTGCATGTGTTACCTGCGCGATGCCGAGCGCGGCTTTGATATGTATGTGACCGAGGACGGCGTGAACTTTACGACGCTGACGACCAATGGCTTTAACGATCCGTATAACCATGGTCTGCGCACCTTTGCGGTGACCAACCAGGGTCTGTGCCTTGGTACCGCCAACCCGTTCTATGGTTGCCAGGTCTGGATCCAGCGCAAGGAGAATTCGGAGAATCCGGTTGATCCCGGTACTCCGGATCCGACGGAACCCACCGATCCTTCGCAGCCGGGTGGCGGCGATCAGCCTGGCGGCAGCCAGACGGGTGGCAACGACCAGTCGAGCAGCACCACGACCACCGTCACGACGACCGCTAAGAAGACTCCGAAGGACGGCTCGCTGCCTCGCGCTGGCGACTCGACCCTCACGCTGGTCTTGGGATTGCTGGTTGCAGCTGCCGCAGTGCTTGGCATTGCTCTCGTCTTGCGCAAGCGTTCTCGTCGCTAGGCTCGTCCGCGTAGCTCAATGTCCTGGATATCGTCGAAGTTGATGGCGATATCCCTGAGTTTGAGCAGCTTGAATGCGGGTAACGCTTCGTCGAGAATGCCCGTGCGGCTACGATAGCCGTACGTATCGTAATAGGTGACGCGCACCAAGTCGCCGCGTTTGAGGCCCTCGAGCTTTTGCGAAAGCTCGAGGGCTTTTTCTTCCGTGAGCTCACGTTTTTGCTCGACGGTGATTTCCTGCTTGCGCACGAGTTCGTAGTATCCCGTGAGGGCGGCAAAGGGCATAAACTGTGCGGCGCGGTTGGCGCGCACGGCACCGTTGGCAGTGAGGCTGGGGTCGGCTGCGCGGCGTCTGCCCTCGGGGTCCGCCAGGCGCTCGAAGGCGGTCGGCGGGCGCATGGGCTGTTGTTTGGGTTTAGGCACGGTGTCCTCCAACTTGATCGTTGCGCTCGCGCGCGGTGGCGCCGGCGGTAAAGCTTAATCCCTTGACGAGCGCGTTCTTGCCGTACTTGCCTTTCACGGCCAGGACGGCGCGCGCCAGGTCGCGCTCGCGCTCATCGGCCTCGATATCGCTGAACAGATCGATGGTGGCAAATTCCTCGGGCACAAGATTGCTAAAGCCCAGGTTGATGCGCTTGACCGGTCGTTTGGGATCGACAGTCTGCGCCCAGAGCTCATCGAAATAGCCCATGATCTTCTTAAACGAATTGGTACGCTCGGGCAGCTTGCGCGAGGCGTTGGAGTGCGCAAAGAGCGCGGCATAGCCACCACGCGGTTTGCCACCATGCTCTCCCACAAAGATGCCATCGATTGCCTGCGCTTCGCGCACCAGGCGGCGCCGTTCGTCATCGCGCTGGACGGGCTTGGGAGCACGGGGCGCGAGCTCGGGGCCGGCGGTTGCGGTGGGTTCGATGCTCGACGTACTCGAGCGCAGGTGTCCGCATCCGTCCACATATTGTGCAGTACCGCTGGCATCAAGCCTGCGTATGTCGGCGCGCTCGCTCGCGTAGCCCACAAAGAGCGAGATGCTGTCGCAGACCACGTGCTTATCGATCAAGTCCAACACGGCGTTGTCGACCATCTCGCGCAAGACGGTGTAGGCCTGCTCGTAGGCATAGCCCTTCGAGAGCACCTGTCCTGTGGTGGTCGAAGTTGCTTGCGGGCGATAGGCTTGGATATCGGCGATGGTTGTCGGCTCGCGTCCGAAGGCGTGGTCGATGAGATACTCGGCATTGACGCCGAGCTCGTCGTAAAGCAGGTTTTCGTCGAGCGCCGCGACGCCCATCAGATCGTAGACGCCGTATTTTTCGAGTCGTGCTGCCACGCCGGGGCCGATGCCCCAGATATCGGTGATGGGACGATGGGGCCAGATTTCCTTGCGAAAGGTCTCATCGTCGAGTATGCCGATGCGGCTGGGTACGTGCTTGGCGGTGATATCGAGTGCAACCTTGGCCTGGAATAGGTTGGGGCCGATGCCGACCGTCGCCGTGATGCCGGTGCGCGCCAGGACCTCGTCGCGCAACATGCAGGCGAAGCCTTCCGCATCGGTGTGATAGAGGTCCAGATAGGGTGTCACGTCGATAAAGCACTCGTCAATTGAGTAGACGTGCACGTCCTGGGGGCTGACGTATTCCAGATAGATGCCGTAGATTTGCGCCGACACCTCCATGTAGTGCTGCATGCGCGGCACTACTTTGATGCAGTCGATGCCGTCGGGAATCTCGAACAGACGGCAGCGGTTGTGAATACCTAAGTCCTTCATGGCCTGCGTGATAGCGAGGCAGATGGTCGTGCGTCCGCGCGATTCGTCGGCAACGACCAGGTTGGTGGTGAGCGGATCGAGCCCACGGTCGACGCACTCGACGCTGGCATAAAACGTCTTGAGGTCGATGCAGATATAGGTGTGCTGCTCGTGCGCCATCCGTGCCCTTCCATCAAACACATGTTCTTATCGAATACCTGTTCGATAATACCCGCTTGCACGGACACTGTCAAAATCTGTCCCTTTTTGGCAAGTATGGTCGTGCGGCTTCATCGGGGTTTTAACGCAGCCCTAAAGAGCGCGAAACAGCTCGGAAAAGCTCGCTTCGTAGCATGAGCCTAACGATCGATACCACCATAAAGCACGGAAGGGTTGTGGGGATAATGGTCAACTATGGGTTTGGTATGCCGACGCGCTTGGTTGCGGATGGGGATGTGGCTCGCTGGTGCGGGCGATTGGTTGCCCACTATGGCGGCACCAAGGCACTGGTCGTGCTGGGAGGCGACAAGCACACGCGCGATGAGCTCGTTTCGGCGGCGCTGGGCTCGCTCGATCGTGCCCTGCTCGAACGCGTACTCTTTCGTTGCGGTTCGGCCGGGGGCGACGGGGGAGACGATTTGGTCGATGAGGCCGTAGCCCTGGCAACCGATGAGGGCGTGGACTTTGTCCTGGCGATTGGCGATGCCGATACTGCTGGCTTTGCGCGCGAGCTCGCGCGTCGCATGGCGGCGCTCGATGCCGGCGAAGACGGTTTTGTCCCTTATGGATGCATTCTCTCGGAGGGCAAGGCGCCTGCTGTCGTGGGCACCGGTGAGGTTCCCGTTTTTGCCATTATCGCGCCCGAACTGCTGGAGGGCATCGGGTCTCCTCTGCGTGAGTTGCTCGGTAGCATCTGCGCCGCGGCCTAATATTTGCCATAAAAGGACGGGTTATTTTTGGTTGGTAAAGCGTTTGACCTGCCAAAATAAGCCTGTCCCTTTTTAATCGGTTGCCGTTTGGGGGCCGATTGGCAACGCTCGCTGATTGTAGTCTTGACCTGCGCTAGAATAGTAGCATCTGAATGTCCGGGCGCATGGAGGCGTGCGCCCGTATGCTGAGGAGGACTCTATGGCAACTGTTGCCGCACCTATCGATGCTACGTCGACTGCCGCTTGGAAGGCGCTCGAGGCTCATCAGGAGAAGCTCGAGGCCGAAGGTATCGACCTCAAGGCCTGGTTCGCTGCTGACGCCGACCGCGTGAACAAGCTGAGCTTTGACGCCGGTGACCTGCACTTCGATCTGTCGAAGAACCTGGTGACCGATGAGACCGTCAAGCTGCTGTGCGATCTTGCCCGCGAGGTGAAGCTCGAGGAGCGCCGCGACGCCATGTTCTCTGGCGAGCACATCAACACTACCGAGGACCGCGCTGTCCTGCACACCGCGCTGCGCCGCCCGGCAAGCGAGAAGGGCCAGCTCATCGTCGACGGCCAGGACGTCGTCGCCGACGTGCACGAGGTCCTCGACCGCATGTATGCCTTCGCCGAGCGCGTGCGCTCCGGTGAGTGGAAGGGCGTTACCGGCAAGAAGATCGAGCATCTGGTGTCCATCGGCATCGGCGGCTCCGACCTGGGCCCGGTCATGGCCTACGAGGCTCTGCGTCCCTATGCCGACGCCGGTATCGACTGCCGCTACATCTCCAACATCGACCCCAACGACCAGGCCGAGAAGCTCAAGGGCCTGGATCCCGAGACCACGCTCGTAATCATCGTCTCCAAGACCTTCACCACGCTCGAGACCCTCACCAACGCCCGCGAGGTCAAGACCTGGATGCTCGAGCAGCTCAAGGCTCAGGGCGCCATCGACGGCTCCGATGAGCAGAACGCCGAGGCCGTGGCAAAGCACTTCGTCGCCGTTTCCACCGCACTCGAGAAGGTCGAGGCCTTCGGTATCGACCCCGCCAACGCCTTCGGTTTCTGGAACTGGGTCGGTGGCCGCTATTCCGTTGACTCCGCCGTGGGCCTGTCGCTGATCGTCGTGCTCGGCCCCGAGCGCTTCCAGCAGTTCCTCGAGGGC
The DNA here is from genome assembly GCA_959026535.1 of uncultured Collinsella sp. Lineage (GTDB taxonomy): Bacteria > Actinomycetota > Coriobacteriia > Coriobacteriales > Coriobacteriaceae > Collinsella. The sequence continues at coordinate 6,461 of CAUFMB010000026.1, forward strand.
TTCCACGCCATCGACGAGTACTTCTGCAACACCCCGCTCGAGAACAACGCCGTCGCGCTGATGGGCCTGCTCAATGTCTGGTACGTCAACTTCTTCGGTTCCAAGAGCCACGCCGTGCTGCCGTACTGCCAGTACCTGCACCGCTTCCCGGCCTACCTGCAGCAGCTCACCATGGAGTCCAACGGCAAGCATGTCCGCTGGGACGGCAGCGCCGTGACCTCCGACACCGGTGAGATCTTCTGGGGCGAGCCCGGCACCAACGGCCAGCATGCCTTCTATCAGCTGCTGCACCAGGGCACTGTGGTGGTTCCGGCCGACTTCATCGCCTTCGCCAATACCGCCAACCCTGCGACCGACGGCGGCCAGGATGTCCACGAGCTGTTCCTGGGCAACTTCCTGGCCCAGACCAAGGCGCTCGCCTTTGGTAAGACGGCCGATGAGGTTCGTGCCGAGGGCACGCCCGAGCAGATCGTCCCGGCCCGTTGCTTTGAGGGCAATCGCCCGACGACCTCGATCTTCGGCGACACGCTGACCCCGTTCGCACTCGGCGAGCTCATCGCCCTGTACGAGCACATCACGTTTGTCGAGGGCACGGTCTGGGGCATCGACTCCTACGACCAGTGGGGCGTCGAGCTGGGCAAGCAGCTTGCCAAGCAGATTACCCCGGCCTTCCACGATGACGCCGCCAAGGCCGAGCAGGACGCTTCGACCCAGGCGCTCATCGAGTTCTATCGCGCGCATCGCAAGTAGTCGCTGCTGTTAACGCATCGCGCCTTATAGTCAGGGGCCCGTATCCTATCGGATGCGGGCCCCTTTGCTTTGCCGTAGTCCCGGGGCGCACGGCCTTTGTGGAACATCGCTGGGGCGCCGCGCGCCGCGAGAACCCTGCGCCTAGATCTCGGCCTCCGCATGGTCTCGCTGCGCCTCGGGCAGCTCCCCGTAGAGCGGATGGTCTTCGAGCCTAAAGCGCTCGACCTGTTCGGGAGTGCGACCGCGCACAAAGAGCCACGAGCGATCGATCGGCGTCGCCATGAGCGTGCTGGGCAGCGCGTCGGCGCGGTCGGAAAACACCCGGGCACTCTCGGGATCCTGGAACGCCAGCACCAGATGCGTGTCGCAGTTGCCCATGATGGAGCGTGCGCGTGCCTCGCCATAGAGCGCATCGAGCTGGTTGGTCGACTGCAGCAGCAGCGTTGCCCAGATGTTGCGGCTTCGGATAATCGAGAGCACGTTGTCGATCTGGGGGATCTGCAGATTTGCGAAGTCATCGAGCATAAAGCGCACGGGCACGGGCAGGCTGCCGTCGGGCTGCCTATCGGCCTCACGAATGAGGCCCATAAACGCCTGCGAAATAAAGAGGCCGGTCAGCGGATCGAGATTGCGGTCAATATCGCTCACGGTTACAAACAGGACGCAGGGGGTGTGTCCCATGGAAGCGAAGTTCACCTGATGGCACTCACGATAGAGCTGTGCCGCACCGTCGAATCCCAGACACATGACCTTTTCGGCAAGGATGCCGACGATGCTCGCGTGCATGCGCTCGGCATTTTGCGTAATGGCGTAGCGCCGCCATAGCGAGAGGGCATAGCTTTGGGGGTCGGCCGTGATCAGGTCGTCAAACAATCGACCCGTGGCACCGTCCTGCAGGTGCTCGATCAGCTTGATGACCGAGCTGATCGTCTGCTCGTCGGCGGGTAGCTGTTCGGTGACGTAGGCGATAAGACACGACAGCAGGTTTGCCGCCGCATGATCCCAAAAAGGCTGGTTGTTGTCCTCGATGGGGCAGATGGCCTTTGCCACCGAGAGGATGTCCTGCTGGTTGGGCCTGCCGTCCGCCTTGCGGCGAATGTGCCTCAGGGGGTTGTAGCCGCAGCGCTCGATGCCGGGCGCAAGGGCCGGGACGGTGTTGAGGTCGGCGAAGTTGAGGCATTGCACGCGGTAACCGTGGGCTGCCAGCACGGGTCCCACTTCGCGACAGAGCGTGCCTTTGGTGTCGAGCACGATGTAGCTTGCGTTCATTTGCAGCAGGTTGGGCTTGAGGACGTTTCGGGTCTTGCCGGCTCCCGAGGGGCCGATCACAAGTGCGTTGTTGTTGAGTCCCGTTTGGCGGGTGTCGCAGGAGAGCGTTCGATCCTTGGCGAGGATGGTGGACGATGCGGACTCAGATGCGGCGAGGCGGCTGGCGAGGTTAGACATGGGCGACCTCCTTGGTGGTCGAGAGAATTTCGTGGGCAAAGCCGAGCTCGACGGCGCGCTCGGCCGAAAGGTAGGTGTCTTTTGCAGTGAGGGACTGGATGCGCTTGGGCGTGAGGCCGCTGCGGTCCGAGAGGATTTGCGTGAGGGTCTTGCGGGTCTGCATGAGACGCCGGCTGGTTTCCTGCAACGCAAGTGCCGAGCCGCCTGCCCCCTGGGGGATCAGCGGGTCATGAATCATGAGCTCTGCATGGGGCGCCATACGGCGATCGTCGCCGCCCATAAAGATCACGGCGCCCATGGACGCGGCGAATTCCAGGCAGACGGTGCGGATGGGGCACGAAGCGAGGCGCATGGCGTCATAGATCGCAAGACCCGATCGCACGCTTCCGCCGGCGCTGGCGACAAATATGGTGATGGGGCGGCTGGGGTCGGTGGCATCGAGCAGGCGGATCTGCTGGCATAGGTCGTGGGCCATCGGGGTTTCGATGTTTCCCATGACGGAGAGCTCGCGACGGGCGAGCATCTCATCGTAAATGCTGGTGAGCGTGATACCTCGGGCGGATTCACGCATGGTGAGGGGGCTGATGATGGGGGAATGATTGGTGTCCATGAGGACTCCTTTCTGTTGGTTGTGTTGTGGAATAGGATTGTTGCCCGCGGAGGGGCTGGCGGGCTACAGGGCTCGTCCGAGTCTGAGATCGAGCTCGGTTGTGGGGCAGGCTGCCTGTTCGTGCGGCTCGCAAGCGCCAAGGGCTCCAAAGCGATGGAGCGTTGCGGCGGGCGTGGTGTAGGCGAGCCGCAGCTGATGCTCGACAGGGGCACATCCGTCATTTTTGTAATGAGCCGCGTAGTACTGCGCGATGCTGGCGTTCATCTCGCTGCCATTGCGATGGCGCTCAAACTGGCGTCTGCAGGTCTCGATGATCTTTGCTACCGACTTGGGTGCCGTCGCGGGAACAAGGGCGAGATAGCCCTCAAATAGCTCGTTGATGCTCAGGAGGCACAGCAGGTCGATCAGCGTCCTTATGGCTGCTCCCTCGGCGGAAAAGTGCGCGGTCATGCGGTTATATCGGTTGCGGTCGACGATGGCCGCATGGGGTCTTGGAGTTTTCTGCTCCGTGGTCCCGGGCTTTTGCCGCGCCTGTGTATTGAGCTCGACGTTGCAGCGCTTGAGGCCGTCCAACGGAAGGAACAGTGCGGTGCGCAGGGTGTTCCGCTTGCTTTCGAGTTCATGACGTTCGTCGGGTTTCCATTCGAGCTTGAGTTTCGTGTCGAGCGCCGTAAGCATATGGGCTAGGCAGCCTACGGTAAGAACGTACGAATCGTTGTCGCGTTTTGGGGCATAGGGGTCTGTCAGCTTGCGAATGTCGGGGTCGCCCATGATCTTTGTGCAGCGCTTCAGCAGTTGAGGGTGGTCGGCCAAGATCGTCGCGAGCGGTAGCGACGCGTAGTTCTTGATGGTCGCGGCGGCAAAGGCGGCGTCATATTCGTTTGCATATGCTCGCTCAATGCGGGCATCCAGAATGCTTTTCTTATCGCCGTCTTCAGCGTGGTGGTTTGTCATAGCTTCTCCAATCGGTTGATGTTCGTGCTGTTTGTTGATGTGTTGGTTGTCGTGAGTGATGTGCTTGCCGTGGGTGATGTGCTGACGTTGGGGTGCTATGCGGTTTTCAATGAGCCCGTGAGGCAGTTGCTGCAGGGGCGGGATGGAACGGCCCATGCAAGGCGGAAGGCATCGTGCTCAAAATTGAGACAGCAATGCCCCGGGTGCCTCACATGTGGCAGTTACCTCATTAAGTTGTCATTGCGTTTGGGGCTGTACTTTGCCGATCTTCTTTCTCTTACACGCTAAAAACTGAAACTTCATATGCTCGATCTACTTAAAACCGCAACGGCGGTCTTTTATCAACTTATATGTCGGAACGCGTCTTTGCAAGTACTTTTTTGCCTTTGTTTCAAATGGGGTGGTTTTGCAACCGTCACGCGCCACGCTATGCGAACGTGCCCCGGCTCGGATAAGATGGTGCGATCGAGTTCTACCGTGCTCACCGCAAGTGGTCTTTGCTGCTGAGATAGGTCATGGCCGAAAGGGGCCCGTATCCGTTGGGATACGGGCCCCTTTTCTGTTGTCGGCCAGATACGATGGGTCGCGTGACGTCGTCAGAGGTCGAATTCGACCGCTAACGACGTTGTGCAGCTCATCATTTCTGGTCGCAAACAGTAAAGGGGCATGAGGGTGTATTGAGGAGGGGGATGTCTTGCTGTCGGCATCCGCGTGCGGTGCCATTCGCTGTCTGTAAATATACGTTTAAAGCTAATTTCATACCACTTGTCGGAATGCGGACGCTGTCCTTGCATGCCGGGCGTACATTGAACGTGGTTTTTCGCGTGAAACCACGAATCGGTTGTCAGTCCTGAACAAGGAGGCCCAGCATGACGCTTGCCAAACCCATCAACAAATACATCGACTATATCGATGCCCCCGAGGACACGTTTGAGCAATATGTCGAGAAGGCGTTAAAGTACAACTTTCGCTGCGTATTTGCGAACCTGCAGGAGTACGAGACGGGCCGCGCCATGCTCGAGGACTCTGACATCATCCTTGCCGGCGCTATCGACTTTCCCCAGGGCACTATGGCGCTCGAGGAGAAGCTTGCGAGGTTTGAGGAATACGCTGCGTGTGGCTTTACCGAGATTGACTACGTTTTGAATCAGAGGTCGATCGAGAACCGCGATTTTGATGCCATCGAGCGCGAGATGACTACCATTGCTGATTTTTGTCGCGCGCATGGCATCACTGACAAGGTAATCGTCGAGATGTGCAAGCTGGACGGCGACGACGCCGCCAAGCGCCGTGTATGCGAGATCGCGCTGGAGGCCAAGCCGGGATTCCTTAAGACATCGACCGGCAGAAGCTTTGGCGGTGCTAAGCTCGAGGACGTGCGGCTGATGCACGAGGTGCTCGGCGATGCCGTGGCAATCAAGGCAGCGGGCGGTATCCATAATTACGAAGAGGCCTGCGCATTCATCGAGGCCGGCGCCAGCGCGTTAGGTGCATCGGCGGGCATCGCGATCGTCGAGGGCGCACCGACGGATGAGCGTCGCTAGCAGACGTATTTGACCTGAGCGATAAAGCTTCACGACCACACGCTGTTCATGTTCGAGACAATATGACTTTTTGCCCGTTGTAAACGGAGTCGCGATGGGTGTTCTGTATGATGGCTCAGACAAGGTTGTTCAATGACAGGGAGGCATATATGGCAATCAAAGCCATCGCGATGGATATCGACGGTACGCTCACCAACGATCAGAAGGTGATCAGCCCGCGTACGCGCGAAAAGCTGCTCGCGGCGCAGGAGTCGGGCATTAAGCTCATCTTGGCTTCGGGTCGTCCCGCATGGGGGCTACATGCTCTGGCACAGGAGCTCGACCTCCAAAACCATGACGGTCTGCTAGTCGCTTTCAATGGCGCGCATGTTGTCGACGCTCAGACCGATGAGGTCCTTTTTGACCAGGCCATGCCAGCTGACGAACTGCACCGTCTGATTGATCACCTGCAAAACTATGATGTGATCCCCATGATCTCGCTCGGGCGCGACCTGCATGTAGAGGACTCGTATCGCTGCATGATTACACTGCCGGACGGCTCGCAGAAGAATATCGTCAAATACGAGCGCGATGCCTGCGACCTTAAGATCCGCGAGGTCGAGAGCTTGCATGAGGTCGTGGACACTTATCCCGTAGACAAGCTGCTGACGGCAGGCGATCCGGCCTACCTGCAGGCGCATTACGAGGAGATGTATGCGCCCTTTACCCAGACGCTTTCGGGCATGTTTACGGCCGACTGGTACTTTGAGTACACGGCGCCTGGTATCGACAAGGCCCGCGCGCTCGAGGGTGCCCTGCCCAAGCTCGGCATCGATGCCAGCGAGGTCGTCTCGTTTGGCGACGGCCAGAACGACAAGTCCATGATTGAGTGGGCCGGCACCGGTGTTGCCATGGGCAACGCCGTCGATGAGGTCAAGGCTGTAGCCCAGATGGTGACCGCCAATAATAACGAAGACGGCATTGCGGTGGCGCTGGATAAGCTGCTGGGTTAGAATCGCCGATAGTGCATGGCTCGGGCGTCCGCTTGCGGGCGCCCTTTTGTTAGGGAGGGTGCCGTGTCCGCATTTCCGTTCGACGCCGTTATCTTTGACATGGACGGCGTGATTGTCGATACCGAGTATTACTACCTGGGCGAGACTGCCGCGTTTGCCAAGGAGCTTGGGCTTAACCTGACTCAAGAGGAGTTGAATGGGCAGGTCGGTACTTCGCACCAGTTCTTCCTGCATATGCTGGTCGATTGGTTTGAGCGCGCCGGTAAGGGGCATTTCACTGGCGAGGAAGCGTTGGCCCGTTGGAACGAGTGGGCGCATAAGCGTCCGCGCGACTATCAGGCTTTGATTAACCCAGGCGCCGTGGATACGATTCGAGAGCTGCCGCGCCGTGGCGTTCGTGTGGCGCTTGCCAGCTCGTCTCCCATGGATAGCATCGAGGAAGTGCTCAACGCATGCGGGCTGTCGGATGCCTTTGAGTATGTGGTGAGCGGCGAGCAGTTTAAGGAGAGCAAGCCCGAGCCCGACATCTACCTGCATGCGCTGGACCTGCTGGGGCTGCCCGCGAATCGCTGCTGCTGCGTCGAGGATTCGGTGCCTGGCATCACTGCCGGCAAGCGAGCCGGCCTGACAGTCATTGCCAAGCGCGAGGAGCGCTTTGGCTTTAGCCAGGATGCCGCGGACAAGATTATCGACCAGCTGCCGGAGCTGCTCACGCTTTCTTAGGAGCGCGGTAGTTGCGCGTTTTTCGGGTCTGATGAGTAAATAGCCAACATTTTGGTGCGACACCTAGCATACTTTAAGCTAATGCGGGCTTAAGGGCTTGTTGAATGCCCTTAAGCCCGTTTTAGAATTAATTGTGCTGGGAGAGGGTATATGCCACCGACTGAAGGGCCAACTGACGGTAAAGCAGCGATACCGCTGTACCAACAGGTTATTGATATCATCAAAAACGAAATCAACTCCGGCGCCTACAAGGCGGGCGCGCGGATACCCAACGAATTCGAATTGGCTGAGAGCTATAAAGTTGGCCGCGTTACCGTGCGACGCGCTATTGAGGAGCTCGTCCAGCAGGGCTATCTAACGAAGCGGCAGGGGAAAGGCACGTTTGTCAATGCCCCCAAGCTTAAGCGCAAGATTCGCCAGAAGGATGACGTCCAGAGTTTTTCGGACGCATGTCGCGTTAACGGAATGGAACCGGGGGCGTGTGTCATTTCGAGAAAGATACTGCCGGCGGATTCCACCGAAGCACAGTTCTTTGGTGTTCCCGTTGGAACTGACTTGATTTGCGTTGAGCGCGTGCGCACTGCCGATGGCGTCCCTGTCATGCTCGAGAACAACATATATGTTTACGAGGACAACGCCTATCTATCAACGGCACCTCTATCTAACCAATCCATTTTTGAGTTCGTGCGCAACCGGACGGGCCGCACGCCCGCGTTTACCGACCCGTGCACGCTCGAGATCGCGTGCGCGTCGCCCGAGGTCGCTCGACTGTTGGCAGTTCCCGTTGGCGAGCCCTTGTTTTATATGGAAGCCTTCTTTTTCGATGAGCAGCGGCGGCCGTTTATCATCGGTCGTCAGCGGATCGTTGGGTCTCGCTACGTTTTTGACATCTAGGACATTGCGAATGGAAACGCCCGGTGGATCATCTCACCGGGCGTTTCCATACCGTTCACGGCGCAAACGCAACCGTTCAACCGCGTTGCGGCAATCAGTTTGAAATTATCTTGATGAAGGAAAAAGCTGCTGGTAATCTATGGAACGTCATAGAACGTTTGCATTGTGCAAACGTTGAAGCGAGATGCGATGCAGTCTCGAGTTCTTTGGAGGTATCTATGTCAGATACGAAGGCGAAGAAGACAAACAGACGTTTTAAGTTCAAATTACCGCATGTCTATACGATCATGTTCTTGCTGATCGTTGTCTTTGCGGTCCTGACTTGGATCGTTCCCTCTGGTCAGTATCAGCGCAAGACGATTTCGACAGCGGCGGGCGAGCGTGAAGTCGCCGTTGCTGGAACCTATGAACAGGTCGATAAGAACTACACCGATTCCGAGACCGGCGAGACCATCAATCTGGGCCAGGATATCTTCGCGGTTCTGCAAGCGCCCACCAAGGGCATCCAGGAGGCTGCCGACGTCGTTGCGTTCGTCTTATTGATTGGCGGATCGTTCGCGATCATCACCAAGACCAACGCTTTGAATGCCGGCATGAGCCGTGTGATTAAAAAGCTCAAGAACAAGGACATCCTCATCATTCCCATCACGATGACATTGCTGTCCATTTGCGGCACTACGTTTGGTATGTCTGAGGAAGCCCTGCCGTTCTATGCCATCTTCATTCCCATCATGATGGGTATCGGTTATGACTCGATGACGGCATTCATCATCTGCTTCCTTGGTCCTAACCTGGGATATTGTGCTTCGACCATCGACCCGTTTAATGTTTTGATCGCCCAAGGCATCATTGGCATCGAGGGTAATCCGCAACTGTGGCTGCGCGCCGTTTCTTGGGTTATCTTCACTGCCGTCGGTATCGCATGGGCCATGCGCTACGCCATGCGCGTCAAGAAAAACCCCGAGTCGTCCATTGTGTACGAGGACGATAAGCTCAAGCGTATTGAGTTTTCCGTGACCGATGCCTCCATCGAGGAAGAGTTCACTATCCGTCAGAAGCTCGTGCTCATCGATTTTGCTTGCGGTATGGGCATTATCGTCTGGGGTCTTGTTACCCAGGGCTGGTACATGAATGAGATTTCCGCCGTGTTCCTTGGCATGGGCTTGCTTGCCGGTATCCTGGGCGGTCTTGACCAGCAGACAATCGCAGAGGAGTTCGTTAAGGGTCTCGCCGACTTTGCGTACGCTGCCATCGTTATCGGTATCGCTCGCGGTATTCTGGTCATCGCCGAGGGCGGCATGATCATCGACACCATCCTCCAGGCGCTCGCTACCGCGCTCGCCGGCGCACCCGCCGCCGTCTACACCACGTTTATGTATATCGTCCTTGGCCTGCTCTCTTTGCTGGTTCCCTCGAGTTCTGGCCTGGCGGCGCTCACCATGCCCGTTATGGGCCCCCTGACCGAGCTCATGGGCCTCAATCCCGAGGCAGCCGTCACCGCGCTCCAGTTTGCCAACCAGACCATCAACACCATCAGCCCCGTGGCGGGCATGACGGTCGCCGGTCTTGCCGTGGCTAGGATTTCGTTTGGCCAATGGTGGAAGACCATTTGGAAGTTCTTCATCTTCATGGTCGTGTTTGGCTTGGTCATTACTGCCATTTCCGGCATGCTTCCGGCGTAGGTGGTTGTGATGTCTGATCGTTTGACGGTCCTGACGTCTAAGAGCGTCTTTACCGGTACGGGGGACCTGCCGTTTGAAGGTTTCGTAGCGGTCCGTGGCAATCGAATTGAGGCTGTTGGCACCAAGTGTGAGCTAGCTTCGTATTTGACCCAGGCGGACGAGGTAGTTGACCTGGGCGACCGCACCGTCATGCCTGGCCTGATCGATGTGCATACCTTCTATACAGGCTGGGCGCTGCGGACGTTGGGGCCTGATCTGTCCGGCATCGCTGATGCCAAAGAGGCCGTGTCGCTCTTGCGTGCATGGAAAGAAGATCGTCCGGATTGCGCGGCGGCTTTTGGCCACAACCTACCCGAAACGTTGGCATCGGATGCCGAGAACGCAAATACAGCAGCTGTGTTTGACGAGTGTTTTGGCGATATCCCCGTCGTCTGCTTTACACCGGGCGCGGATACCTGTGTTCTCAATGCTGCCGCCAGTGCGCGATACGGCTTCACACCCCAGGCGTGCTATGCCGAGAAGATCTGGCGCATGATGAGCGATTTCCTCGCGCTGCCCGAGGTGCGTGCCGGGTATTCGGACTACATGAGCATGCTTAACGAGCGCGGCGTTACCGCCATCAAGGAAATGGCGTTTGATGACTACTACGGCTTTGCCGACGAAATGGCTCGCCGTGAGGAATCTGGTGAGCTGACGGTTCGCGTCTCTATGATGTCGCAGCCGGTGGGCGCCGGTGCAAATCTGGCATATGCCCGCGAGGCGCGAGAGCGCTTCCGGGGACCGTTCGTTCGTTTTTCTGGCTTCAACCGTATGACCGATCGCGGCGTATGGGCGGGGCTTGCCGAGATGATAGACCCCTATGAGGACTCGGCCGATGCGGGCGCTGCCGGCAAGACGGTCGTCGAGGAGCCAGAGTGGGATCTGATTGAGAACGAGCTGCGTGCAATTGATGCTGACGGCTTCCGATATTCCTTGCATTGCCAGGGCGATGGCGCCGTTCGTCGCACCGTGGCGCTCTATGCCTCGCTGCCTCGAGACGAGCATGGACGGATGCTTCGTCGCCATGCGATTACCGATCTCGAGAACTCTGACCCGACCGATCTTGTCAAGTTTGGCAAGTTAGGTGGAATTTGCGAGGTCTATCCGCAGATTCTGACGCTGGACCGGCGCGAGGATTGCCTGTCGATGATGCGTCGACAAATTGGCGAGACGCGACTTTTGCACAGCTGGAATCGCCGCGGCATGGAAGATTCCGGATGCACAGTGTGCTGTGGCACGGATTTGCCGCTGTTGATTCCGAGCTTGGGCGAGTCAATCTACAGTGCGTGCGGCGGATACTTCGACGACGGACTGCCCGTGAATGAGGTCAACACGCTGACGCTTGTCGAGCTCTTGTGCGCTTGGACTGCCGGGGGCGCGTACGACCTGATGCGCGAAGACGAGCTGGGTACGCTTGAGGTTGGCAAGCTTGCCGATATCTGCGTGCTCGATCGGGATGTGTTCGACCTCGATTATCGCGACGCACGTGATCTTGCGGTTGACATGACGATGTCGGACGGACAAATCGTGTTCGATCGAAATAAGGAGGCATAAGATGCCTGAATCCAAACCGACGCTGCGCCGCGAGCAGATTGCGGGCATGAATATTCACTACATCATGTGGTCGCTCGATTACTTCCTTGATGTGCAGCAGCGCTTGGGCTTTGAGTCCATTGAGCTGTGGTGTGCGGAGCCGCATGTGACGCTCGACCACACGGGCTACTTTGAGGCTGAGGTCCTGGCGAAAAAGGCTGCAGACCGTGGGCTTAGGTATCGTACTCTGTGCCCCGAGAATGTTGTCTATCCTTGGCAGTACTGCGCACGCAAACCGCTGCATGAACAGCGCAGCCTGGCGTACTTTAAGCACGGCATTGAGCTTGCCGAGGTACTTGGGTGCGACCGTATGTCCGTCAACTCGGGTTGGGGCGACTGGGACGAGGACCGCGAGGAAGCCTGGAAGCGCAGCCGCGAGCACTTGTCCATTCTGGCGGAGTATGCCGGCGAGCACGGTCTGGTGCTTACGATGGAAAGCCTGCGTCCCGAGGAGAGCAACCTTGTGACGACGGTTTCCGATGCGAAGCGCATGATTGACGAGGTCGCGAGCCCGTACTTACAGCCCATGGTTGATACAACCGCGATGGGCGTTGCAGGCGAGACGCTCGAGGACTGGTTTGCCGCCTTTGGTGATGGGGCAATTCACGAGATGCACTTTATCGACGGTGACCCGTATGGCCATCTGGTGTGGGGCGATGGCAAGCACGATATGGACGCCTTCGTCGCCACGCTCAACGCCCATGGTTTCGACGGCATGCTGGGCCAGGAAATCACGGACGGTCGTTACTACGATGATCCGGCGGCGGCAGATGCCAAGAACATGGCCGCATTCGAGAAATATCTGATTAACTAAAACAACTATCGGCCACGCAGCCAACGTCATTGATTGCGGCCAAACAAGAAAGGAACTGGATATGAACGCACACGATCTGATCAAAGAGGCAATTGCCGAGAAGGGCAAGTTCGACAGCGTCTACTGGATTGCTTGCGGTGGCTCCATGATCGATTTGATCCCGGCCCATGAGCTTCTGCAGCGCGAGGCAACCACCTTCACTTCGTATATCTATACGGCTCGCGAGTTCGATATCATGCGTCCGCGTCGTCTGGGCGAGAAGTCCCTGGTCATCGCTTGTAGCCACAGTGGCAACACCCCTGAGGTCGTCGAGGGCTGCGAGATTGCCCTTGCTGCCGGCGCTACGGTGATCGCCCAGACCGACAACGCTGGATCTAAGATCGACACCGGTAAATGGACCACGTGGGTCTACCCGTGGGGCGAGGGCGTGCCGCAGGCCGAGGTCCCCGCTGGCATTTCGCTGTCGCTTGCGGCAGAGCTGCTCGATCAGCAGGAGGGTTACGCCGATCTTGCCGATATGTATGCCGGTATCGCCGAGATGGATAAGATTCTTCCCCCGGCACGCGAGAAGGTAAATGCCGAGCTGGGCGATCGCTTTGCCAAGCTTTGCCAGGAGCACGAGTTCTTCTATATTCTGGGCAGCGGTCCCAACTTTAGCCAGACCTACGGTTTCGCTATCTGCTCTCTTATGGAGATGCAGTGGCAGCACTGCAGCTACATCCACTCTGCCGAGTACTTCCATGGCCCCTTCGAGGCTACTCAGGATGGCGTTTTTTACTTCCTGCAGATGGGCTCCAGCGAGTGCCGTGCTATGGACGAGCGCGCCCTGGCGTTCCTTAAGACGCATACCGATACGCTGATGGTGCTCGATGCCAAGGAGTACGGTATGGAAGCCGTGCCGGCGAGCGTCCGTGCCTATCTGGACCCGGTGCTGTTCTACGCCATGAACTGCGAGCTGCGTGCCGCACGCGGCAAGGTGTTTGATCACGATCCCGATTTCCGTCGCTATATGGGTGTTGTCGAGTACTAGAAGGAGCAAAGGCCATGGCATTTAACGTTAACGCGCTCGGATTTGGCGACAACGTCGTCGATCGCTACGAGCATATCCACACCATGTATCCCGGCGGCAATGCGGTGAACTTCGCCGTTTATGCCAAGAAATGCGGTGCCGCACGCTCCGCATACATGGGCATTTTTGGCAATGATGCCGCTGCCGAGCATGTCATTGCAAGCCTCGAGGATGAGGGTATCGAGCTTGACAAGTGCGAGCAGATGATTGGCGAGAACGGAGCGGCTCGCGTGACCGTCGTCGACGGTGACCGTGTCTTCCTCGGCTCCAACGAGGGCGGTATCCGTGGCGATGCGCGCTATGTCCTCGATCGCTTTGACCTTGCGTACATGAAGCAGTTCGATGTGGTTCATTCGGGCAACTATTGCTTTACCGAGCGCGAGCTGCCCAAGTTGAAGGCTGCGGGCGTCACGGTCTCTTTTGACTTTTCGGACGACTCTACCGACGAGTACTACGAGCAGATTGCGCCCTACGTCGATTTCGCATTCTTTAGTGCGGCGGATGCTGCGAGTGAGGACGAGATTCGCGAGCGTCTGGCATGGGTGAAGGGCCTGGGTCCGCGTTTTGTGTCGGCTACGGCGGGCGCCGAGGGCTGCATTGCTTACGACGGCGAGCGTTATTACCGCCAGCTGGCTAAACCGGTAACGGACATGAAGGACACCATGGGGGCGGGCGACTCGTTCCTCACCTCGTTTTTGATGTGCTATCTCGATTCCGCCAAGCGCGGTGAGGATGGCGCCGAGGCCATCGAGCGCGCGCTCGACTTTGCTGCCGGGTTTGCCTCGACCGTGTGCGGTATGGAAGGTTCTTGGGGCCACGGAGCACCAATCGTCGAATAGCTTAAGAAAGCGTACGGCGGTCTGGCTATGAGGCCTTGGACGGCCGATGCAAAACAATAAGCGAAACGCGAAAAGGGGGGCTCGCCATGTGGTGGGTCCCCTTTTGAACATTGGAGAAGACCATGGGTATTAAAGCGTGCGCGGCTGGTTTTTGCTGTGCGGACGTCTATCAAAACATCGGCGTGTTCTATCCGACTGGTAATGGCATTGACTGGGGTATCCATCTTGCACGAATGGGCGTTTCGGTATCCGCCGTGTCGGTTGTCGGCAAGGACGAGTACGGAGACAAGATGAGAGAGGCGCTGGCCGCTGAGGGGCTCGATATCTCACATCTGCGGGTGGAGGATGGCGACACCTCGGTGATGCTCATGGCATTGAAAGACGGCGTCGATCGCGTGCATCTCGAGGCAATCGATGGCGTAATGGAGACATATCGTCCGAATGAAGATGACCGGGCGTTTATCCTAGAGCATGACATCATTCATACCGACCTGTTTGGCAATTGTTTGGACCTCCTGCCCGAATGGCATGATGCGGGCAAGACGGTGGTTATGGACTTCTCGGTGTTCAGCCAGGATCCCGAATATGCCTGCGAGAATCATTTTCCTTACGTTGACTATGCATTCATGTCGTTTGAAGAGGACACTCCGGAGCTGCGAGACTGGGTACGCCACGTGCAGGAATTGGGACCGCGCGTTGCGGTTGCCACGCTTGGCGAGAAGGGAAGCATTGCCTATGACGGTGAGCGCTTCTATGAGTGCGGGATCGTACCGGCGGAGAAGGTCGTTAATACCGTGGGTGCCGGCGACTCGTATATTGCCGGGTTTACCAAGGGCGTGATCGATGGCCTTGATATTCCGGCGTGTATGAAGGCGGGCGCTGAGCTGTCGTCCCGAGTGATTGGTTCGTTTGAGCCGTACTAGGGTCAAATGCTTGGAAAGGAGTACGAAATGGTTATCGACATGTTGGTTCAGCCCATGCTCTACGGCGAGATCTGTACGCCGGGTGATGAGCCTGATGGATTCGGTTTTTGGTCACGAGAATTTGGTATGGGGCATATGGGTCCCATGGATTGGGACGAGCTTCAAGTTGAGATGGACGTCTGCGATGTGCAGAAGAGCTTGCTCATGCCGCTCGATGTAACCACGGCATGCGGAGGGCACTTTGGCACCAACGACCAGATTGCCATGCTGGTTGCCGCGCATCCCGATCGTCTGTGGGGATTTGCGAGCGTAGACCCGCAGGTGAGCGGTGCCGCAGACGAATTGGAGCGCGCCTTTACCGAGTTGGGGGCAAAGGGGCTTTGCCTGCATCCTGCAAAGCAGGGTTTTGCCCCCGATGATGCTGTGGCCGAGCCGCTTTACGAGCTGTGCGAGCGCTATAACAAGCCGGTGGTTTTCCATGCCGGTATGTCTTGGGACCCTGGCGCAGAGCTCTCGCGCAGTAACCCGCTTGCATTTGAGCACACAATCGCAACGCATCCAAATGTGCGCTTTAGTTTGACTCACTTTGGCTGGCCCTGGGTACGCGAGACCGTGGCGATGCTGCTCAAGTATCCCAACTGCTACACGGACACCTCTATCACTTACATCGATTCGCCCGAGGAGATGATGCAGCGTCTTTTCACGGTCGATATGGGGCCGCTGTGGTATGAGCGCGCGCTATCGCACCAAGTGATGTTCGCCAGCAATACGCCGCGCTTCCGTGCATTCAAACTCAAGCGGGCGCTCGATACCGTGCCCATGCGCGATGATGCGCGAGAAAGGCTCTACTGGGGTAATGCCCTGCGTTTTCTTGAAGGGGATGAGTAAACATGGTGACGCTCGAGACATTGAGCTATCTATCGACTGCTCCGGACCAGTTCATCGATATTACCGAAGACGTGCACGCTGCCATCGAACGCAGCTCGGTGACCAATGGCTTGGCAGCGATTATTTTGTCGCATACGACCTGTGGAATCGTGGTAAACGAGGGGCTGCCCTGCGTGGAGACGGATCTTATGGAGACGCTTGATCGCATCGCCCCACTCGATGCCCCCTATGCGCATGCACACTTCCTGCCGAGCTATGGAGCCACCGGCAACAACTCCTGTGGGCATATCAAGAGCATGATTTGTGGAAACAGTTGCTTCTTTCCCGTCCAAGATGGCCACATCGTGTGCGGAAGTGCCCAGAACATCTATCTTGCGGAGTTTGACGGTCCGCAGAAGCGAAAAGTGTACGTCGAGGTGCTGGGGGAGTAACGTCCCTGCAATAACTCTATGAAGGAGCACGTTATGTCGTTTCTAACCTCGATGTTCAAGACCGAAAAGCCGGTTATCGGAATGCTGCACCTGCGTCCTCTGCCGGGCGATCCACTGTATTACCCGGGCGGAAGCGTGTCGCAGGTCGTGGAAGCCGCCAAGCGCGATCTCGAGGCGTTGCAGCAGGGCGGTGTCGATGGCATTTTGATTACCAATGAGCTCTCGATGCCCTATGAGCAGCACGTTTCTCCCTCAACCCTTGCATCGATGGGCTATGTAATCGGGGCTCTATCCCATGATCTGTCGACCCCTTGGGGAGCTGAGGCTATTTACGATGGTGATGCCACAATCGAGCTGTGCGCTGCCGTCGACGCGCAGTTCACACGCTGCAATTTTTGCGGTGCCTGGGCCGGTGATCTTGGGCTGATTAACCGAGATTTCGCTCACACCATGCGTCGCAAGGCGGCGCTGCGCTTGGACGACCTCAAGCTTTTTCACTTCATCACGAGCGAGGGGGAGGTTTATCTCAACGACCGCACGACTGCGGACATTGCCGATTCACTTCTCTTTAATTGCCTTCCGGATGCAATGGTCATCGGCGGTTCGGCTGCCGGTCGTGGCGCTTCGGGCGAGCTTGCCGATGAAGTCCGCGAGCGTGTTGGCGAAGTGCCTGTGGTATGTGGCACCGGTTGTCGCGAAAATACCGTGGCTGACGTATTTGCTCACTACGATGGCGCGTTTGTCGGCACCTGCTTAAAGCGCGACGGAAAGCTGGATGCCCCGGTTGATGTTGAGCGGGTAGCTCGTTTTATGGCTGCCGCTCGTACGGCGCGAGGGGAGTAGGCACCTATGGCGCTCTATCTGGGTATTGATATTGGGACAAGCGCCTCTAAAGGCGTTTTAATCGATGATCGATGCAATATCGTTTGCCAAGCCTCTTGTGGACACGAGACGGACAACCCGTGTGATGGATGGTACCAGCATGATGCGGAGGCAGTTTGGTGGGGCGTTTTTTGCCGCTTGTCGCGCGAGCTGGTGATGCAATCGGGGGTTAACGCGGCGCAGATCGGATGCGTGGGCCTTTCCGCATTGGGTTGCGACTGTGTGCCGGTCGATACCGAGTGCAACGCGCTGGCACCCGCGATTTTGTGTGGAGTCGATGCACGTTCGAAGCCGCAGATTGACGAGCTTCTTTCCGAATATGGGTCAGACCGCGCACGCGAGCTTTTCGGGCACGATCCCTGTTCGTCAGATATTGCTCCCAAGATCTTGTGGTTTAAGGAGAATATGCCCGAGGTGCACGAACGTGCCGCGAAGTTCCTGACGGCGTCGTCGTTTCTATGCGCAAAGTTGACGGGGCGTTTTACGGTGGACCGTTATTTGGCGGAGGATTTTCTTCCCCTATATGACCGCTACACTTGGAAGGTTGATGCTCGGGAATGTGCTCGTTTCTGCCGGCCTGACCAGATGGCGGAGGTAATGTCGGCTACCGATATTGCCGGGGTGATTGCGCAGCGTGCGGCAGAGGCGACGGGGCTCGCGGCAGGGACACCTGTCTTAGTGGGAACGGGCGACTCTGGTGCCGAGGCCATTTCGACGGGTGTATTCCGTCCCGGCGATATGATGGTTCAGTTGGGGAGTACGGCGTATTTCATCTACCTAGCTGATCATATGATCGATGATGCCCGCCTGTGGCCAGGGACGTTTATCATTCCCGGAACTTACGGGATCTGCGCGGGGACCAATACGGCGGGTGCGCTCACATCGTGGCTGCGCCAAGAGCTGTATCGTGATGCCGTGGAGGCCGAGGACCACGGTGGCCCCGATGCATATTCGGTTATGGCGCATGATGCCGCCGACGTGGCGCCGGGTGCCGATGGGCTCCTGTGTCTGCCGTACTTTGCGGGGGAGCGTACTCCGCTCAATGATCCCGCGGCGCGTGGCGTCTTCTTTGGCCTGACCGGAAGGCATACGCGAGCCCATATGGTTCGCGCCGCCTTGGAAGGCGTCGCGTATACTGTTGCATCCCATGTCGACATTATCGAGCGAGAGCATGGACTGCCAATTGGGCGCATTATGCTTGTCGGAGGCGGAACCAAGAATCCAGTTTGGATGCAGACTATCGCCGACGTATGCGGGCGCGAGGTCTCGGTTGCCAAGGTTACGGTGGGTGCATGCTTCGGTGATGCCATCATGGCAGCTCTCGCAGGTGGCGCCTACGCATCATGGGATGAACTCGCCCAAGTCCTTGGCGTTGCGCAAACAATCGAGCCCGATATGGCTGCCCACGAGTTATATGCGTCGCGTCGTCATATCTTTGACGAATTGTATGCACGCAACCGTGATCTCATGCACGAATTGGTGTAAAGCTGCCGAATTGTACTGCCTACCAATAGGGACTGCGTTGTGCGATTCGCATGTCCCTTGGCATTTTTTGCCCACAGGGGTTAGCGAAAGTCAAAAACAGAGTGCGCATTTGTTAAAACTGCCGACTCGATGCGCTTTGCGTCACAGTTTTTGAGTGAGGCAATGCGCATCGAGGTCCTTGTGAGCGATTTGATGAGCGACTGCGCGCTTGTTTCTGTGTTTGGTTCGGCCGGCGCATCGGTCTCGAGCAGTAGGCGGTCGAGTGGAATCTGTCGTGCGTATTCGCGACCGCGCTTGGTCGCGAGCATGCGTTCGTTGACGGAAAAATAACAGCCCGCATTACGCGCGCGGACGAGTTCGTCCGAAGTACCGCTAAACCAGTGGAAGATGATAACGGGGGAGTCGGGGTTTGGGATGAGTAGTCCATGCGATTCGAGGACGTCCAGTACGGCTCCTGCCGAACGAACGGCGTGAATTGATATCACGCGCCCGGTAAGAGGACGCTGCACGAGCACATCGCAGAGCCGGTCAAGTGCCTGTATTTGCAGCGACTCGCTTCCGGCAAAGCGCTCGGAAAAGTCGAGTCCGACTTCGCCGATGTGGCGCTCTTGGGCGGCAACTTCGCAAAGCAGATCGACTTCGGTAGAACCACAGCGGCCGTCGGCGAGCCACCAGGGGTGAAGCCCAATGCCGGCGATGATGCCTGGTTGGCGACGGGCACGCTCGTTTGCGGCCGAAAAGTCGCGTGGATCGACGCCGCAATCAAATAGACCCAAGCCCAGTGCCGTCGCCTCATCGGCAACGGCGTCCGGGTGAGCCATTAAATCAAGATGGCAGTGTGCATCAATTAACTGGGGCCCCATCTCGGCGCGCTCCACTAGTCTAGGCGCTGGCCATCGGCGCGCACGCGTTCGGTACCACGCCCACTGATCTGGCGGATAACCTCGCCGGCGATCATCTGGCCCATGATGGGCGGCATAAAGCTGGCGGTGCCCAACTCGGTACGCTCGTGGATATTGGACGGGTCGCGGGGTTGGGTCTTAACCGATTCCTCGCAGCTAAACAGCACGTGCAGGCTCTTGATTCCGCGCTTCTTGCATTCTTTGCGCATGATGCGGCTCATGGGGTCACGTACCGTATCGAAGATGTCGGCAAAGCGGAGGCACTCGGGATGGAGCTTGTTGGCCCCGCCCATGGAGCTAACCAAACGGATGTCGTGGTCCTGAGCATATTTGGCAATGGTGAGCTTGGCCGAGATGGTGTCGATGGCGTCGACGACGTAGTCGAGCTTGCCGTCCGTCTGCTCCAAAACGCTCGCAAAGAACTCGTCGATGTTATCGCTCAACAGGTATTCAGTTCGCTTGATGACGGTGGCGGCAGGATTGATATCGTGGATCATGGCCTCCATCACGTCAACCTTGCGCTTGCCGACGGTGCTGTGAAAGGCGATGGCCTGGCGATTGATATTGCTGGGCGCGATGATGTCCTTATCCAGAATGACGAAATGTCCGATGCCGCCGCGGGCGAGTGCCTCGCAGCAGTTGGAGCCCACGCCTCCGCAGCCGAGCACCAGTACCGTAGCATCGGCGAGCTTGTCGAGTGCCTCGCGGCCCATGATGATTTCGAGCTTGGTGTCGCGTGTCTCGATGGGAGTTGCGGCGGTGGTTTCGGTCATAAATATCCTCCGATGGGGAAGCAGGTCGTGTTTTAGCTATCGCCATTATAGGTAATCGCCCATAGGTTGCGATGGCGTTTGCTTTGATGTGGTTTGAAGCATTGCGATTAGATAGTTAGACAAACATCTAAATATTGAGTATAGTGTGCACGTCATGAGAGATGATGAGAGGAGGTCTTATGCCGGGAGAGGGTTTTAAGGCGCTGGCCGATCCTACACGGCGTCACATTTTGGAACTGCTGCGCGAGGGCAATTGCACGGCCGGGGAGCTTGCCGAGCATTTTGACATCAGCAAGCCGTCGTTGAGCCATCACTTGGCGACGCTCAAAAACGCCGGGTTGGTGACCGACGAACGTCATGGCCAAAACATCGTTTACAGCTTAAACACCACCGTCATGCAGGACTTGATCGGTTGGTTTATGGGCTTTACAAACACGGAAGGTGATAAGGATGAATAACGAAAACAAGGGCATTCACGCCACGGGGGTATCGTCGCGCGTGTGGGCCATGCTTGTTGTGGTCTGCGCTATTAATGTTGTAGCGCACCTCATGGTGATGCCGAGCCTGCCTGCACAGATTCCCACGCACTGGGGCGCGAACGGCGCCGTCGACGGTTGGGGTCCTAGTTGGATGGCCTCCGCGCTCGGCGTGCTGCCTCTGGCGCTTCTCGCAATGTTCTGCATGGTGCCGCGCATCGACCCCAAAGGTGAGGCATATCGAACCTCGGGCAAGTTCTACCAGGGCTTCGTAATCGCCTTCACCTTGTTCATGTGCGCCATAAGCTGGCTGGGAGAGCTTACGGTCTGGGGCGTAGTGCCGGCGGTCGGTTCGGTTAACGTGCTGATTTCCGGTGTTGTCGGTTTGCTGTTCATCGGGTTAGGCAACTACTTGCCGCGTGTGAAGCAGAACTATACGCTCGGTATCAAGACACCCTGGGCGCTTGCCGATCCCGAGAACTGGCGCCGTACGCAGCGTTTTGGCGGCGCCTGCATTATGGTGCTGGGTATTGGCCTGATTGTGATGGGCATGGCAGGTAGCGTGCTTTCGAGTGAAGTCGTCGCCGCGGTGATTGCGGCTCTGGCGTTTGGTTCGGTTGGAGCCGTTTACGTCTACTCGTATCTGTTGTGGCGCAAATCGCAGCGAGCCGCTCGTTAAGGTTGCGGAAAACTAGCGTACGCAGTTCATGGTATGTTCCGGGGGACTTTTCCCAGGTAGTATTAGGGGGTGTGGGCAACCATGCCCCTTTTTCGTTACGTTTCAGAGCTGGTTCCCTCATTTCGTTTCCACTAAAGCGAATCAAGAATAGGGAAACAGCAGGTAGAAAGGATAGAACAGGCAAATGGCAGAGTTTATCTACCAGATGTATCAGGCTCGCAAGGCCCATGGCGACAAGGTGATCCTTGACGACGTGACCCTGAGCTTCTACCCCGGTGCCAAGATCGGCGTCGTGGGCCCCAACGGTATGGGCAAGTCGACCCTGCTCAAGATTATGGCCGGCATCGAGGAGGTCTCCAACGGCGATGCCAGGCTCACTCCCGGCTACACCGTGGGCATCCTGCAGCAGGAGCCGCCGCTCGACGATGACAAGACCGTCATCGAGAACGTGCGCATGGCGTTTGGCGACATGATTGCCAAGGTCGATCGCTTCAACAAGATCGGCGAGGAGATGTGCGACCCGGATTGCGACATGGACGCCCTCATGGCCGAGATGGGCAAGCTCCAGGACGAGATCGACGCCGCCGACGGCTGGGATATCGATTCCAAGCTCGGCCAGGCCATGGACGCCCTGCAGTTGCCCGATTCCGACATGCCGGTCAACGTGCTTTCCGGCGGCGAGCGCCGTCGCGTGGCCCTGTGCAAGCTGCTGCTCGAGGCTCCCGACCTGCTGCTGCTCGACGAGCCCACGAACCACCTGGACGCCGAATCGATCCTGTGGCTCGAGCACTTCCTGCACAACTACCAGGGCGCGGTGCTTGCCGTCACGCACGATCGCTACTTCCTGGATAACGTTGCCGAGTGGATCTGCGAGGTAGACCGCGGTCACCTTTATCCCTACAAGGGCAACTACTCCACGTATCTGGAGACCAAGGCCGCCCGTATCGAGGCGCAGGGCAACCGCGACGCCAAGCTCGCCAAGCGCATGGAGGCCGAGCTCGAGTGGGTACGCAGCTCGCCCAAGGCTCGCCAGGCCAAGAACAAGGCCCGTCTGGCTCGTTACGAGGAGATGGAGGCCGAGGCCCGCGCAAGCCAGAAGCTCGACTGGACCGACATCCGCATCCCCGTGGGCCCGCGTCTGGGCAACAAGGTGCTCGAGGCTCATCACCTGCACAAGGAGTTCGATGGCCGTGTGCTCATCGACGACCTATCGTTCACCCTGCCGCGCAACGGTATCGTGGGTGTCATCGGCCCCAACGGTGTGGGCAAAACCACGCTGTTCAAGACCATCGTGGGCCTGGAGCCGCTGACTTCGGGCGAGCTCGAGGTGGGCGAGACCGTCAAGATCTCCTATGTCGATCAGAACCGTTCCGGCATCGACCCCGATAAGAACCTGTGGGAGGTCGTCTCGGATGGCCTGGACCACATGATGGTCGGTGAGACCGAGGTTCCGAGCCGTGCTTATGTGGCGAGCTTTGGCTTTAAAGGCCAGGACCAGCAGAAGCGCGCCGGCGTACTCTCCGGTGGCGAGCGCAACCGTCTGAACTTGGCGCTTACGCTCAAGCAGGGCGGCAACCTGCTGCTTCTCGACGAGCCCACGAATGACCTCGACGTCGAGACGCTGTCCTCGCTCGAAGCGGCGCTGCTCGAGTTCCCGGGCTGCTCGGTGGTCATTAGCCACGACCGTATGTTCCTGGACCGCGTCGCCACGCACATTCTAGCGTGGGAGGGCACCGACGAGAATCCGGGCAACTGGTATTGGTTTGAGGGCAACTTCGAGGCCTATCAGGCCAACCGCATCGAGCGCCTTGGCGAGGACGCAGCCCAGCCGCATCGTATCCACCGTAAGCTGACGCGCGACTAGATCGTTACGCGGTTTTCCAAACCGCGTAACTGCTCGACGCTGCGCGGGTCGCAAGCAGCCCATCTTGCCGTTCAAGCCGTCGCTCGCGTACCGAAGTACGCGTCGCTCCTCTTTCACGGCAACCTGGGGCACTTGCGGCCCGCTCGCTCATATGACCCAATCCGCTGTCAAGAGCCACAATGGCCCCGCCGAC
>CAUFMB010000027.1 GCA_959026535.1 uncultured Collinsella sp.
GCCCGCTTCCCCCGAGAACAATTATCAGTGCAGGTAGACGGCTTGCGTATTTTCTGAAAACCGGGGGATGGTCGACCCATACGGTTCAAACGTAGTAGATAGGTCGTTTTCGTGGCGAGGGCCCAAAACAGTCTTTTGAAACGGGTGGTATCCTTGGTAGCCCTGTGCTGCAAACGCACCTTAAACGCAAGGAGTCCCATGGATCTTATCGCCCAGCTCGCCCGCGAGCTCAACCTTAAGGCCGCCAACATCGAGGCGGCCGTCAAGCTCATCGACGAGGGCAACACCATCCCCTTTATTTCGCGCTACCGTAAGGAAGCCACAGGCGGAATGGACGGCGTCGCCCTGCGCGCACTCGACGAGCGCCTGTCCTACCTGCGCAATCTTGAACAGCGCAAAGAGGACGTCATTCTGCTCATCGACGCCCAGGGCAAGCTCACGCCCGAGCTCGAGCAGCAGATTCGCGAGGCCACGCAGCTCCAGCGTGTCGAGGACCTCTACAAGCCCTACCGCAAAAAGCGCATGACCCGCGCACAGAAGGCCCGCGAGGCAGGCCTGGAGCCGCTTGCCAACATGATCATCATGCAGGCCTCGGCCAAGGGCAACGCGCTCGACGCCGCCGCGGACTACGTCAACGAGGAAGCCGGCTTCGACACGCCCGAGAAGGCGCTCGCCGGCGCGGCGGACATCGTGGCCGAGACGGTAGCCGAGGACCCGGAGAACGTCGCCGACCTGCGCGCTTTTACGCAAAACACCGCCGATATCGTCGTCGAGGCCACCGACCCCGCCGAAAAGACTCCCTACGAGCCGTACTACAACTTTGACGAGCCGCTGCGCCGTATACCCAACCACCGCGTGCTGGCTATCGACCGCGGTGAGCGCGAGGGCAAGCTCCGCGTACGCGTGAACGTCGATGGCGCTGCCGCCACGGCACGCCTCGGCAGCCGCTGGCCCCGCCGCCAGGGCGTGTTCGCGCCCGTCTTTGACGCCGCTATCGCCGACGGCTACAAGCGCCTCATGGCCCCCTCGCTGGAGCGCGAGGCCCGCGCCAAACTCACCGTTCGCGCCCAGACCGAGGCCATCAACGTCTTTGCCAAGAACCTTGAGGGCTTGCTCTCGGCACGCCCCGTGCGCGGCGCCCGCGTGCTCGCGCTCGATCCGGGCTACCGCACCGGCTGCAAGGTCGCCGTCATGGACGAGACCGGCAAGCTGCTCGACCACGGCGTGGTCTACCCCACCAAGCCGCGCCACGACGTCGCCGGCACCAAGCGCGAGCTCGCCCGCCTCGTCAAGAAGGACAGCGTCAACACCATCGTCATCGGCAACGGCACCGCCAGCCGCGAGACCGAGGAAGTCGTCTCGGAGTTCATTGCCGAGCAGGCGCCCAACTTGCGATACACCATCGTCAACGAGGCCGGCGCATCGGTGTACTCGGCTTCCGAGCTCGCCAGCCAGGAATACCCCGACCTGGACGTCACCGTGCGTGGCGCCATGAGCTTGGGCCGCCGCCTGCAGGACCCGCTGGCAGAGCTCGTCAAGATTCCGCCCCAGTCCATCGGCGTGGGCCAATACCAGCACGACCTTGACCAGGCCGAGCTTTCGCGCACCTTGGGCCACGTGGTGGAAGACGTCGTTAACCGCGTGGGCGTCGACGTCAACACCGCGAGCGCAAGCCTGCTGGGATACGTATCGGGCATTACGCCGAGCGTGGCCAAGAACATCGTGGCCTACCGCGAGGAAAACGGCGCCTTTACCGATCGCCGCCAGCTTAAGAAGGTCCCCAAGCTGGGGCCCAAGGCATATCTCAACGCCGCGGGCTTCCTGCGCATCAGCGGCGGTAAGAACCCGCTCGACGCGACGAGCGTCCACCCCGAGAGCTACGAGGTAGCCACGGCCGTCCTTGAACGCGCCGGCGTTAAAGCCAGCGAGCTCAGCCGTGGCGGCGTGCCCGACATTGAACGCCGTCTGGGCAGCATCTCGGCGCTGGCAAGCGACCTGGACTGCGGCACCCTCACGCTCATCGACATCGTCAACGAGCTCAAGAAGCCCGGCCGCGACCCGCGTGACGACGCGCCCGAGGTGGTCTTTAGCCGCTCGGCGCTTTCCATCGACGACCTGGAGCCCGGTATGGAACTCAAGGGCACGGTGCGCAACGTTGTGGACTTTGGCGCCTTCGTCGACGTGGGCGTGCACCAGGACGGCCTCGTACACATCTCCAAGCTGGCCAACCGCTTTGTCAAGCACCCGAGCGACGTGGTGCGCGTCGGTGACACGGTCAAGGTGTGGGTCGAAAAGGTCGATCGCGACCGCAAGAAGATCTCGCTCACCATGGTACAGGGGAAGTAAACCGCCAAAGCAGGGGTACCCCCTGTAGTGACGTGCAAAATCGCGAGTATTCTGCAAATTCCACCGTTCCGGATGCCCCTCAGAGACGAAAAAGCAAAAAACAGCCCCCGTTTTAGCGTCGTCAGAGCCAAAACGGGGGCCGTTCCATGCTTCGGTTAACTGATAAAGACCTTTACCTTGCTGAATACTCTCAATTTTGCACGGCGCAGGCGGGGGTACCTTTGCCCACGGCAGGATATGGAAGCCAATCGCCAACTTGCTGGCAAGCTCGTGCCGGCAGCCCCGGCCTTTCCTTTGCCTAGCGCGACCCTCGCGGAGCGCGTGAGCGATAGGGAAAGGAAAGGCCGGGGCGAACAGCCCACGGTACAGTCGGTGTTCGCGCTACGGCAGGATATGGAAACCGAGCGCCGCGATATCCTTGGCAAAACCGCGCACGGTATCGAGCGAGACCTCGTACGGGTCGCGACCAATGTTCTTGCGCTTGGCCAGGATGCTGTTGGGCACCGTAATGATCTGGCAACCGCAGGCCTCGGCCTGGTAAATGTTGATGAGCTCGCGCGTGGACGCCCACAGGACCTCGCAGTTGGGCTTTGCGGCGGCCTTCTTGACCGACTCCGTCATAAACGGAATGGGGTCGACGCCGGTATCGGCGATGCGGCCGGCAAAGAGCGAGATGATGGACGGCGTCTCGGCGTCGACGGCCTCGACCATCTCATCAACCTGCGTAGGCGTAAAGATGGTGGTGACGTTGACCTTGATGCCGTCGGCCGAAAGCTTGCGCACCAGCTCGGCGGTGGACTCGCCCTTGGTGGTCACGCACGGAATCTTGACGTAGACGTTCTCGGCCCAGGTAGCGATCTCGCGCGCCTCGACCTCCATGGTCTCGACGTCGTCGGCAAAGACCTCAAACGAGACGGACACATCGGTGATGTGGGCCAGGACCTCCTTGGCAAACGCGCGGTAATCCGTCACGCCGCCCTTCTTCATAAGGGACGGGTTGGTCGTGAAACCCTGAACGTTGCCGTTCTCGTACATGTCGAGCATGCCCTCGAGGTTTGCACCGTCAGCGAACACCTTGATTGCCATCTGCCTGATTCCTTTCGCTTGCATACGGGCGTTAAACTGCTAAACACTTTACCTACGTTTATCAAGGCGTGAGCTGCGGTTTTTTATCTTCTCGGCGAACGGTTTTGCAGATTTACCATTTTTATATCGACACCTCAGCGGCAAAACGTTTTTGCCGATCATCGCGGTTGATTCCGTTCGCGGCGCCGAGACAGCGCTTCACCGACGCGTTTTCATAACCACTCCAAAGCAAAAAGCGGTGACGCCTCATTTGAGACGTCACCGCTTCCGTGTAGGAGCCGGTTATCGGAGCTCCGCCCGATTAGGGCTTAACGTATGCCTGGATTACTCTTCCTCAACGTGGTTGATCACAGCACCCTTGGTGTGGATGAAGTTGGGGACGAAGGCGACGATCAGAAGGACAGCGAGAATCGCGTAGACACCGGTGGTACCGAAGGCCTCGGCAGCGCGGCCGAGCGTAATACCAATGACGGAGAAGTCGAAGTCGCCGAACGTAGTGTTCTTGAAGCCAAAGACGTCAAGAACGGGCAGGAGCAGGGCCGGGGCAAAGGTGATGAGCAGGCCGTTGACGAAAGCGCCAAGAGCTGCGCCCTTGCGACCGCCGGTAGCATTGCCGTAGATACCTGCGGTAGCACCGCAGAAGAAGTGGGGAACCATGCCCGGGATGATGAAGATGCCCAGGGTGGCGCCCACGATGAACATACCGACCACGCCACCGATGAAGGAAGCGACAAAGCCGAGGATGACGGCGGTGGGAGCATAGGGGAAGAAGACAGCGCAGTCGACGGCAGGGATAGCGCCAGGGATCAGCTTGTTGGAGATGCCCTGGAAAGCCGGGACCAGGTCGGCGAGGATCATACGAACGCCGTTGTAGACGATGGTGACACCGACGGCGAAGGACAGGGCACAGGTCAGGGCATAGACGATTACATTGTCGCCGCCAGCGGTCTTGGTAACGACCGCAGGATCTGCGATGTAAGCGGCGAAAGCGGTAACCAAGTAGAAGAAGGCCATGGTAAGAGCCGTGGAGATGGTGGTGTCGCGCAGGAAGGAGAACTTCTCGGGAACCTCGATCTTCTCGGTGCTGTTCTCCTCGGCGTCCTTAGCAAAAAGCGTACCGACTGCAGCGGAGATGTAATAGGCGAGTGAACCGAAGTGGCCCATGGCGATTTCATCGCCATCGGTAACCTTCTCGGTGAAACGCTGACCAACGGCGGGAAGCATAGCGCTCACGAGGCCCAGGAACATGCCGCCCACGATGACAAGCTGGACATCCTGGAAGCCAGATGCCTGCAGAACGGCAGACAGCAGGCAGGCCATAAACATGCTGTGATGGCCCGTCAGGAAGATGTACTTAAACTTGGTAAAGCGGGCAATGATAATGTTCACGACGTAGCCGAGAATCAGGATCATCATAGTCTGAACGCCAAGGACGCTCTGAGCCATCGAAACGACGACCTCGTTGTTGGGCACGACGCCGGTGATGTGGAAACCGGTCTCGATGAAGGTACCCAGCGGAGCAAGGTTCTCCTGGACAACAGCGGCGCCGGCAGACAGCATGATGTAACCAAGAATGGGCTTCAGGGTTCCCGTCATCACCTTGTGGGCAGGGCGCTTGAGCGCAACAAGGCCCACAAAGGCAAATAGACCCATAATCCATGCTGGCTTGGTCAGAATCGATTGGATAAACTCAAGTATGGGAAGGATGGCTTGCATCTGCGCTTCCTTTCTCTCTAACGTGGGCGCGTTTCCCTCTTCCACAGGGAACCGCCCTTTTTTGTGCCGCTTTAGGCGTTAGCGGCGGCCGCCTTGATTGCCTCGAGGGCGTCTTCGCGGATCTTCTTCTTGTTCACATAGCTGCGAACGATCACAACGTTGCCGTGGAGCTCGGGGGCGAGTTCCTTAACGGTGATGAACAGATCCGGATTTGCGGAAGAAGCACCGTTCAGGTCCATAGACTCAACGTCGGCCTTGATGCCCTCCTCCTCGCAAAGCTCCTCGACTTTGCCAGCGAGCATCAGGCTGGACCCGATGCCGTTTCCGCATACAGTGATGATATGCATGGCAACCTTCCTCTCCTACACGTGACGGTTTTCCGTCTATCCAAAAACGGCGACGCATCGCCGTGCCATTAAGGCCTAAAAGAATGAACGCATGGTCTCCAAAACCTGCTCGGGCGTATCGCATGCGCTAAGCTTGGCAACGCAGTCCTCGTCCTCGAACATCTGCGAAAGCTCCGCCAAGCAGCCTAGATGAGCCTTGGGGTCGGGTGCGCAAATACCAACGAGTACGTGAACCGGATCGAAATCCTCGTGTCCAAACGCAACGGCAGGGTCAAGCGTGACGATACAGATCCCCGCTTCACTCACATTGCCATCTGCCTGAGCGTGGGGCATGGCGATGCCCTCTTCCAAGACCATATAGGGGCCGAATTTGTGAACCGATGAAATCATGGCGTCAACATAGCTCTGGTCGCATTTGCCAGCGTCTACGAGCAACTTACCGCATGCCCTGATCGCTTCCTCCCAATCGGAGGCCTTGACATGGCAGGCAACAAGCTCAGGCTTAAGAAGATCGGTCAGCATGCTCGTCCCCTACTCCTCGGGCAGAATATGGAAACCAAGCGCCTGAATGTCGCGGGCAAAGCCCTTGACCGTATCAAGTGAGTACTCAAGCAAATCTTTCCCGAAATTCTTGCGCTTGGCAAGAAGGGCATTGGGGACCGTAATGATCTGGCATCCAACGGACTCCGCCTGGAAGATATTGAGGACCTCGCGCGTAGACGCCCAGAGAACCTCGGCAGCAGGCTTAACGGCAGCCTTCTTTACGGACTCCGCCATGAGGGGCAGCGGATCGACGCCGGTATCGGCAATGCGACCGGCAAAGATAGACAGAATAGAGGGGGTCTCGGCAGAAACGGCATCGACGAACTCGTCGACCTGCTCGGGCGTGAAGATGGTGGTGACATTCACCTTGATGCCGTCGGCAGAAAGGCGCTTGACCAGCGCGGCAGTGGACTCGCCCTTGGTGTTGAGCGCCGGGATCTTAACGTAGACGTTGTCTGCCCAGGTTGCGATCTCGCGAGCCTCGGCTTCCATACCCGCCTCGTCGTCGGCGAACACCTCAAAAGAGACCGACACATCGGTAATGTGCTCAAGAACCGTCTTGGCAAAAGCGCGGTAGTCAGTCACGCCACCGGCCTTCATAAGGGAAGGATTGGTCGTGAAGCCCTGAACGTTGCCATTGTCATGCATGTCAAGCATGCCTTCGAGGTTAGCGCCGTCGGCAAACACCTTGATCGCCATGTTCGGTCCTTTCTCATCTAGCACTATTGCTATCGAAAGCCTTTTTCTTTGTTTCAAAAGCTTTTCGGTTTTCTTTTATAAACCATTTCAAAAGCTATCGAAAGCTCAATTGTCAACTTTCCGTGAACGGTCGAATATCGGGTGTGAACGTACTTCCTTTGGGCGGCACCTTCAGAATGAGACTCTTTATAGCCTGTCTACGTGCGAACTATCTGCTACGCATGCATTTGGAACATGCCTTTCCGTTCATTTGATTCATTCGATTTTGCCTTGTTCTTTTCATATCGATACGTTATATTTCGATTACGAAAGGCGTATCTTTTGCCTTTTGTTCAAAAGGAGCGGCATATGGCATCTACTTCAGACCTTTCACCGGCCGAGCGTCAGCGATTTATCATGAATTGGCTAGCCGAAAAGCCAAGTATCTCGGTATCCGACATCGTTCGCCGTTTTTCGGTTTCGGAAGTCACCGCCCGACACGACCTCATCTCGCTGGAATCCGAAGGAAAGCTGCGTCGCGTACGCGGCGGAGCGGTATCGCTTTCTCGCTCCAACGCAATCTCGTATCCCGAGGAGCGTATCAATGTCCAAGTCGAGGCCAAGGAGGCCATCGCCGCAACCGCAGCAACTCTTGTTGATGATGGCGATGTTCTGGTAATTGATATCGGCACCACAGGCTTTTACTTCGCTAAGGCCCTCATGGACAAGCGTGAGATCACCATTATCACCGGCGATCTTGCAATCGCGAACTACGCCAGCTTCAATCTCCCCAATGCTTCGGTAGTGCTGCTGGGCGGCTCCGTGCGCAAGGGCCACCTCTATCTCGCAGGCGCACTAACGCTCGACTGCATGAGCAAACTACATGCCGACAAGGCGTTTGTCAGTGCCGACGGATTCCACCCCGACCACGGTTTTACCGTCGAGCACGACTTCTCGGCCATGATCAAGCATATGTACCTGACCAACTCAAACCAGGGCTACATGATGGTTGACCAGGGAAAGTTCAACAAGACCAGTTTTTATCAGTCCGCGCAGATCGATGACCTCGATGGCATCATCGTTGACGGAGACGACGAGGGCATCATGACGGCGGCGATCGAGAGCAGTCGCAGTCATCCCAAGCTCTATATTGCAAAATAGTTCAAATGGCCGGGTCGCCCCCACTGCGGGCGACCCGGCCATTTATTAGATCAACCCAAAGTGGCGCATCGCTGTGACGGTGCCGTCGTGTGCGACATCGTCGGTCACGTAGTCGGCGACCGCCTTGACCTCGGGCATGGCGTTGCCCATGGCGACAGCCGTCTCGACCGCAGCGAGCATGCCCAGGTCGTTACCCGAATCGCCGAAGCCAAAGGTGCGCGCGTTGCCGGTGCGACCCAGGTATTCCAGCGCTCGCGCCACGCCCACGCCCTTGTCGATGCCCTTGGGGCTCAGCTCGCGATTCTGACCACCGGTGTTGCACAGCTCAAACTCGCGATCGATAAAGCCATCATCGTTGGCTACGCGAGCCAGGTCGCTCGCGACGATGCCTACCTTGCCCACGCGCAGACGGCCGTCGACGCGCATTTCCTCGGTGCTGTGCACCACAGAAGTGCCGATCAGAGACGACTGCTCAACATCCGCGGGTTCCAGGGCAAAAGTAGCCACGTTGGTCTCGAAAAAGGCCTCAATCTCTGCCGCGGCCATACGGCGCGAAAGCTCCTCGATAACGTCCTCGCCAAAGCAGTCCTCGTGTACCACGCGTCCCTCGACCTCGAGCGTGGCTCCCGCCATGGCAACGATGCCCGCGGGGTCGAGCGCACGCAGACTATCGGCGATAAGCCACAGGGGGCGGCCCGTGCAGATAAATGCCTTGTGCCCTGCATCGCGCAGTGCACGGAACGCCTCAGCCACCGTCTGCGAGGGACGAACCGCCGAAAAGTCCTTATCGGTCATATCGTCGGGATCGAACGACGTCAGCGTGCCGTCCACGTCAAAAAAGAGCACGGCGGAATCGGGGCACGCATCAATCATATGGGTTCCTTTCGAGGATAAGGGCAAACGAAGCATCCATCATATAATGGAGCGACGCAACCAGAGAGGTCACCCATGGAATTTTACGCAAGCTGCCCCGAGGGCTTTGAGTCCGCACTCGCCGATGAGCTTAAACGCCTCGGGCTTTCGCATGTCCGCCGCCTGAAGGGCCGCGCTACGTTTGAGGGCGAGCTCGAAGAAGGCTACCGCGCCTGTCTGTGGTCGCGCCTGGCGAGCCGTGTGTTCGTGGTACTCGGGCGCTTTGAGGCGCAGGATGCCGATGAACTGTACGACGGCGTTTACGACATTGCCTGGGAGAGCATCATCCGCCCCGGCGCCACCATTGCCATCACCGCCCGCGGCGTGACCGAGCAGCTGCGCAACACGCGCTTCTCGGCCCTGCGCGCCAAGGACGCGCTGTGTGACCGCCTGGCCGAGAACACGGGACGTCGTGCCGACGTCGATGCCGCCGACCCCGATGTTCACCTACTGCTTTCGTTGCGCCAGCGCCGCGCGAGCATAAGCCTGGACCTTTCGGGCGACCCGCTGTTCAAACGCCTGCCGCCCGCTGCGACCCGTGCCGGCGAGGGCGCGCACGTGTTGCGCCCCGACTACGCCGCCCTGGTGCTGGCGCAGGTCGGCTGGACCGCACTGTGCGAGCGCGAGTTGACGGCCGACGATTACGAGAATGAAGCCCTTCCCACGCTGATCGATGCCTCGTGCGCCGGCGGCGGCCTGTTGCTGGAAGCCGTGAACATTCTGACCGACCGCGCCCCGGGCGCCGCACGCGAGCGCTGGGGCTTTGAGGGCTGGCGGTTGCACGACGCCGCCCTGTGGGAGCAGCTGCTTGCCGAGGCACGCGAGCGCGAGGCGGCAGCGCGCGAACGCCAGGCGCGCATCGTGGCCGCAGACATCGACCCCGCCGCTCGCAAGACCGCCGAGCGCATGGTCAAGAGCGCTGGCTACAAGCGTTTTGTCGACTTTTGCGCCGCCAAGCCCGCCACCGTGCTGGACCATGCGGGCGCCGTCGCCGGTGCCGCCGTGGTCGCAGACACCACCGAGACCCCGCTTTCGCTCATGCACGACGCCATGACGCTCATCGGCGAGCTGCACCGCGCGCCCGAGCTCGCTTCGGCGCCGGTCGCCGCGCTCACCCGCGATGGTCTTATGGCCCGCGCGCTCCATGCCGAGCCCGAGCGCTCGATCGCCATCATGCCCAATAACGAGGAGGCGGCTCTTGAGGTTTGGCCCTCGCTCGACCACGCCGCCGCGGCATTCGAAGCTGCAACCAGCGCAGATGCCGAGGAGCAGACAGCAGATGCCCAAGACGAAGCCGCCAACACCCTCATGCCCGAACCTGCCGCCACGCTCGACCTGGGCGACGGCAAGCCGCTGCCCGTGCTCATCCCCGAGTCGGAGCAGTTCGCCAACCGCCTGCGCAAGAATGCCCGTCTGCGTCGCAAGTGGGCAAAGCGCGAGGGCGTGAGCTGCTACCGCGTCTACGATGCCGACCTACCCGACTACTCCGCCGCCATCGACCTGTACGAAGGCTGCCCGCAGACGCCGGGCCGCTGGCTCGTCATCGCCGAATACGCCGCGCCCAAGACCATCGACCCCGCACTGGCCCAGGCCCGTATGCTCGACATTCTGGCCATCGCGCCGCGCATCCTTGATGTTCCGGCCGAGCACGTGCACGCCAAGGCCCGCATGCGTTCGCGCGGTGGCTCTCAGTACGGCAAGCAGGGTGCCGGCAAGGGCGCGTCGGGCGAGCGCGCCAACATCGCGCGCCGGCGTCTGCCGCTCATCGAAGAAGGCGGGCTCACCTTTGCCGTCAACTTTGACGACTACCTGGATGTGGGCATCTTCCTGGATCATCGCGTCACGCGCAACCTGGTGCGCGAGCACGCCAAGCAGGCGCGCCGCTTCCTCAACCTGTTTGCCTACACCGGCACTGCCACCTGCTACGCGGCCGATGGCGGCGTCGAGGAGACCGTGACGGTCGACCTTTCCAACACCTACCTGGACTGGGCCGAGCGCAATATGCGCCAGAACGGCTTTGTTGGTCCGCAGCATCATTTTGTGCGCGACGACGTGCTCGCCTGGATTCGCGACCAGCGCCAGACGCGCAACCGCTGGGACTTGATCTTTGTCGACCCGCCCACGTTCTCGAACTCGTCCAAGATGGGCCGCCGCACCTGGGATGTCCAGCGCGACCATGTTGAGCTTTTGGCCGGCGTATCGCGCCTGCTCGCACAGGGCGGCCACGCCATCTTTAGCTGCAACCTGCGCGGCTTCCGCCCCGAGACACGCAAGCTCGCGCGCGCGGGCGTGGTGCTGGAGGACATTACGGCGCAGACCATCCCCGAGGATTTCGCACGCAACCAGAAGGTGCACCACTGCTATATCGTGCGCCGCCTGCCCATTGAGGACGCCATGGCCGAGGTCGGCTTTAGCGCCGAGGAGATTGCCGAGCGTGTCGAGGAGCTGCGCAACCCCGAGGCCCGCAAGCCTCGCGCGGCAGTACCCGCGCACGCGCAGGCCGGCAACGGCAAGTCGAACTTTGCCGGCAAACCCTCTCCTGCCGGCAAGCTCAAAAAGAAGAAGTTCTACGCCAGCAAGCCCAAGGGCAAATAAAAAAGTTGCGGTGGAATACGGACTGTTTTGCCTGGAATTAGGCAAAGTTAGACCGTATTTCACCGCAACTCATATTGGGACGGTGGTTGGCGATCTAGCCTTGGGTAACTAGGCGGTAGCCAATGCCTACGTGGGTTTGGATGTAGCGCGGATGCGCGGGGTCGGACTCGATCTTCTTACGCAACGTGCCCATAAAGACGCGCAGGCTCGCCAGGTCGCTCTTGGTTGCCGTGCCCCAAATCTCGTGCAGGATAGACTGGTGCGTGAGCACCTTGTCGGCGTTATGCGCCAGCAGGCATAGCAGTTTGTACTCGATCGGCGTCAGATGCAGCTCCTCGCCATCCATCGTGGCGATGCCGGCATCAAAATCGATATGCAGCTCACCGGTATCGAACGAGCCCTCGGAGGCAACGCCGCCCGTTTGCGCATACGAAAGGCGCCTGAGTGTCGTACGAATGCGCGCGAGCAGCTCCTCGACCGAAAACGGCTTGGTCAGGTAGTCGTCGGCTCCGGCATCGAGCGCGCGGATCTTGTCCGCGTCCTCGCTGCGCGCCGAAACCACGATGATCGGCATGCCCGACCATGCGCGCACCGACTCCACCACCTTGACGCCGTCCATATCGGGCAGGCCCAGATCGAGTAGCACGATGCTCGGCGCCTGCGACGAGGCAGCGGCAATAGCGGCATGGGCGGTCTCCACGGCCATATGGCGCACGCCGTGCGCCTCGAGCGCGGCAACGATAAGGTTGCGAACGGCGGGGTCGTCCTCAACGACCAAGATGAGCGGTTTTACGGCAGAGTTCGGCACAGCGTTACTCCTTATCAAACGAAACGTCGGCGACGGGAAGCTCAATCGTAAAGACCGAGCCGTGCGGGTCCGCCGCGGCAACCTCTATGCTACCGCCATGCGCCAATGCAATGGAGCGGCAGAGCGAAAGTCCCAGGCCCACGCTACGGTGGCTGTCGGCCAAACCGTGGTTGGCGGTGTAGAACGACTCAAAGATTCGCTCGCGGTCCTCGGGCGCAATGCCCGGGCCGTCATCGGCCACCGAGCACGCCACGCGTCCATCGTCGACGCCAATCGAAATCACGATATGCGAGCCTGCGGGCGTATAGGTGATGGCATTGTTCACCAGATTGACCACCAGCTGCACCATCAGGCGCGCATCGACGTTAACGAGCGCCGGCTCGTCGCACGGCACCACCTTAAGGTCGTGCTCGCGCACGGCCGGACTTACGTGGCGCAGCGCCTCCTCGACGATATCGTCCATAAGCTCGAGCGTAGTCGACAGATGCATGCCGCCACCCTCGAGTTTGGTGATGGCGAGCAGATTCTCGACGGTGGCGTTGAGCCACAGCGCATCCGAGCGAATGGACAGAAGCAGGCCGCGGCGCGTCTGGGCATCGAGCACCGCGGTGCCGGTCGAGCCCTGATCGAGCAGCACGTCGGCATTTCCCGAAATACTGGTAAGCGGCGTGCGCAGATCGTGCGAGATGGAGCGCAGCAGGTTGGCGCGCAGCTGTTCGTTTTTGGCGAGCACCGCCGCTTCTTCGCGGGCCTCCATGGCGCGGGCGCGATCGAGCGCCAGCTCGCCTTCGCTCACGATGGCATCGGCAAGTGTCCGTTCCTCATGTGTCAGCACGTCGGGCTCGGCAACGATAGCCAGCACGCCCACCACCGAGGCGGGGTCGCCCGAGCGCACGAAGCCGTCGCCTGTGCGAACCGTCAGGTAGATGCCATAAAACGCCGATCCGCCATAGGTGGCATCGAGCGGCGTACCCACATAGGCGGACGCCGAGAGCCGCGGCGGCATCTGCGGCGCCAGCTCGTGCACCGGGGCGGCATCGCCCACGGCCGTGTACGTCGCACGCGGCAGCAGGTCATCGCCCTCGGCGTCGGCGCTGTACCACACGACCGGACAGCCCGAAAGACGCGCCAGCTGCGTGGCCATGGCGTGAACGATCTGATGCTGATCGGCGCACCGCTGCAGCATGCGGTTGGTCTCGAGCACCATATGCGTGCGGCGGTCGCTGGCGGCAGCCTGTGCCAAGGCGCGGCGCAGGGCCAACGCAATCGAGCTCGACACAAGCGAGACCACGAACATGATGAAGAACATGCCGGGATAGCCGCGGTCGATAAGCGACAGCGAGTAGCGCGGGTCGACAAACAAAAAGTTGTAGAGCGCCACGGCGGCAGCCGAGCTCAGCAAGCAATACAGGCGACTCCAGGTAAAGAATGCGCACAGCTGAACGGCGAACACATAGACGATCATGATGCTCGGCGCGAGACCCGGATGGTCGAGCAGCGCGCCCACAATCGTCGCCGCGACCAGCAGCCCCACCGATACGCAGGCGTCATACAGAGGAGTGCGGCGCGTCAGCGTTGTGCGCCGCCACCAAAAGCTATCGGCAATATCGCCGTCCGTACGGACGTCCATCAGCGTCCCGCCCCTCTCTCAAAAACAAAAACCACCACAAAGGGGACAGGCACCCTTGTGGTGGTTTCCCCTTGTGGTGGTTCCAAGTGTAAAGCCTTTGCAACCTGCGGTCGTTAGACAAACAGCACGTGCGCGAGCAGTGCGCACACGCACGCCACGACAAGCACCGTCGCCACGATCGAAATCACGCGGTCGGCCATATCCATGTTGGCCCGATTCGTAAAGAACCGATCTTCGGCAGCATCGGCGCGCACCTCACGCACCAGCTCGGTCGCAAGATCGCAACCGTCAAGCACCTTTCCATCCATGGTTTCCTCCCAGGACTCAATCCCCGTCAATACAAACCCGCCCGTTCGCAGACAAACCTCGAGCGTCGACTACGGCCGCTCGTTGGGAGTCAGGCGCTGCATCTTATTCACGGCCTTGAACTTGGTGAACAGCGGCACGTACTCAAAGCTCACGTTGGAGTTCTCCAGGCCGTACCAACGCGCGGGCGTGCCAGCGGCGCGGCGGATGATGTACTTGAGCGTGATGGCCGTACGCTCGCTGGGCTCCACATCGCTTTCGGGCGCCAGAAGCTTACGGATCAGGACGAACTTGAACGTGCCGATGTTACCCGGATCCTTGTAGACCGAGTAGTCATGCGTCTGCGGCGGCAGCTCGCCGGTGGCAGCCAGGTCCTGAACAACCTGACGCAGGTAGGCATTGACGCGCTGGTTGATCTTGTAGCCCAGGTACAGATGCACGCGGAACACGTAGTCGGTGCCGAACGTCTCGACCGAATAGGCAAAGGTGTGCGGTTCGTCCATGGTCTCGACATTCACAAACCACCAGGCGCGGGCGCGCTTGGGATGCTTATCCAAGATCGAGTAAACGATATCGCGGTCGATGTAGTCGGTATGGGTGTCCTTGGTCAGGTACACGATGTTGTCGCTCACGAGCTCGTAACGGTCGTCGTCGCGCAGGCGCTTGAGCTGCGGCAGGTAGCTGCGCAGCGGCAGTAGCGTAAACTGGCGCTGCTCGACCGCCGTGCCGTTGTACCAGCACACCATAATGCCCATGATGAGTGCAGCCATAAGGATGGTGAAATAGCCGCCGTGGAAGAACTTGGTGAGCGAGCTCACGAAGAAGAAGCCTTCGAGCAAAAGGAAGAAGGCCGCGAAGATCCACGGAGCAACCTTGAGCTTGCGCTCCTCGTGCAGGTAGAAGAAGAGCAGCAGCGTGGTGCACATCATAGTCAGCGTAATGGCAAGGCCGTAGGCGGCTTCCATATGCGCCGAGTTCTGGAACAGCAGCACCACGATGACGCAGCCCACGAGCATGACGTTGTTGACCATGGGGATGTAGAGCTGGCCCTTGGTCTCGGCAGGGTAGAAGACCTGCATGTGCGGCATAAGGTCCAGACGGCTGGCCTCGGACACCAGCGAGAATGCGCCGGTGATGAGCGCCTGCGAGGCGATGATGGCCGCAACGGTGGAAAGGCCTACGGCAAACGGGCGCAGGCCCGGGGCGAGCATCTGGTAGAACGGGTTGAGGTCGGCAATGCCCATGAGCTCGGGGTTGGCAGCGTTGTTCATAAGCCAAGCGCCCTGGCCCATATAGGAAAGCAGCAGACAGCACTTAACGAACGGCCAGGTGGCGTAGATGTTGCCGCGGCCGACGTGGCCCATGTCGGAGTAGAGCGCCTCGGCACCGGTGGTGGCGAGGAAGCAGCTGCCCAGAATCATGATGCCCGCGTGGTTGTTGGGGCTCAGCAAAAAGGCGATGCCGCGCACCGGGTTGAGGCACAGCAGCACGGCGGGGTGCTGGAAGACAAAGAACAGACCCGTGCCGCCCAGGAACAGAAACCACAGCGTCATGATGGGGCCAAAGGCGTGACCGATCTTGGCCGTACCGATGCGCTGTACCAAGAAGAGCGCGATGATGATGGCGAGCGTAATGGCGACGACGCGGCCCTGGTCATCGCCCAGCACGGCATGGACCGCCGGGATGGTGCGCAGGCCCTCGATGGCCGTGGTAACGGTAACGGCGGGCGTCAGGATGCCGTCAGCGAGCAATGCGGCGCCGCCCAGCATGGCGGGGATGATGAGCCACTTGCCGCAGCGCTTGACCAGGCTGTACAGGGCAAAGATGCCGCCCTCACCATGGTTATCGGCGCGCAGCGAGATGAGCACATACTTGATGGTGGTCAGCAGCGTGACCGTCCACACGACAAGGGAGAGCGCGCCAAGCACGAACTCCTCCGTCACGCTTCCGATGCCGCCGTTGCCGGCAACGAGCGCCTTGGTTACATACATAGGGCTGGTGCCGATATCGCCGTACACCACGCCCAGCGTGACGAGCATCGCCGAGATGCTCACAGGAATCGCAGCGTGCGAGGCTGCCTCCTTGGCCTTTTGTTCCATAAGCCGGTTTCCTCCCAACTTTAATGTTCGAAGGAATTATAGGTAATCGGCCCATGTTTGAATGGCACTGTTTTCCCAGCTAAATAAACATTTATACGGCCTTTAGGCCACCGCGGCGATATGAAATGTGACAAAGGGACTGCCCCTTTGTCACATTCGTCATTTTCCAAGCCAGTTTTTGAACCACCATTCCATGGATCGGCTCATCTCGGCCATAAAGGGACTCGTGTGCTTGCGGGTATAGATGTCCACGACGCGCTCCCCCACCTCGCGGGCATGCGGACGGAACATTGCGTCCATCTCGGCCACCTGCGCGTCCATGGTCGCGGCATCCGCGCGGCAGTAGCGCTCCTCGTGCACCAGGTTCACCACGGGGTGCGCAATGGCCGGACGCTCCTTACGGGGCGTGCCGATGATGAGCATCGACAGCGGCATGGTATAGGGCGGCAGATCGAGCAGCTCGGCAACTTCCTCGGCGTTCTCCACGATGTCGCCAATGTAGCAGCTTCCCAGCCCCAGGGCCTCGGCGGCAACCACGGCGTTTTGCGCGGCGATCACGGCGTCCTGGGCCGCGATGGCAAAGTCGCCCAAACCCGGCGCGCGGCGGGGCGCCTTGCCCGTGCGCTCGACAAACTCGGGCTCAAAGCAGCCCACGTGCTCAAACAGATCGATCCACTTTGCATAATCGACCACAAATATGAGTGCCCAGGGCGCCTTGGCAATCATGGGCTGATGGTCGCACAGGTCGGCCAGGCGGTCGAGCGTAGCTTGCTCGCGGATGCTCACGATGGAATACATCATCATGGCGCCCGCCGACGGCGCGCGACTCGCCGCGTGCAGAATCGCCGCCCGCTGCTCGTCGGTCACCGCCACGGGACGGTCGTCGTCATCACGCGCGAAGGCACGCGTAGACGAGCGATGCTCCAAGATGTCCAGCACCGCATTGCCCGTGGTCTCGACCGGGTAGCCGTTCGTATCCACGCCCGCAGCTCCGCCGCAGTACTCGGCACCCGTCATACAAACCTGCTCGCCCATAGCTCTATCCTCGCCATTTCTTTAAGAAGCCTTTACGTTTCCGTGTAATTCCCGTCCATTATCGCGCAGGTCACCACTACATTGCGCCACACCGCCGCACATGCGCGTTAATATGGCTGGTTGTTGTGCGCAGCCCGCAAATGCAGCGCATATTTAGGTAACAATCGGGTAAACCCCCGCTTTCGTAGGTTTTAGTTTGTGAGGAGTCTCAGCATGTTCGCTGCCGCCATCTCGCTCGTCGGTCTTGCGGCGACCGTCTACCTTGTTTTGCGCGAGGCCAAGGCCATTCGCGCTCAGTCGGGCACCGTTGCCAAGGGCGCCTTCGCCTGGAGCGTCGCCTTCGGCCTGTTCCAGCTCTTTTTGACCATTTGGGGCGCTATTGGCCTCGTCGCGCAAAACGAGCCGCTCGCCTTTGTGATGCTCATCCTGACCAACGCCATCCTCACCGGCTGCGCTTGGGCCAGCATCGCCCGCGACCGCATCACCCCGCGCGTCTTTGCGTTCGCCGCTACCGATGCCCCCGCCCCCACCGGCAAGCTCGCCCGCCTGCGCGGCGCCTTTGTGGGCAAACCGCTCGTCGCCGCCGTCCTGTGCCTGCTGCTCGCCGGCGTCTTTGCGCTGCTGGGCATGGAGGTCTCGTCCAACCACGACTTTACCTGGGTCTACCCCCTGTGCATCCTGCTCGAGTGGGCCATCATCACCACGCTCATGGTCGGCCTGTTCTTCCTGTTCCAGCGCCACGGCGCAGCTCCCGCGGTCCTGGCCTTTGCCCTCTTTGTCCTGGGCATTGCCGAGTTCTTCGTCATCACGTTTAAATCAATGCCCATCCAGCCGGGCGACCTTTCGGCCATTTCCACCGCCGCTGCGGTCGCCGGCACCGGCTACACCTTCTCGATCTCGCTGTTCTGCGTGCTATCCATGGGCTTTACCGCCATCGCCATGCTGTTATGCGAGTACGCCGGCCTGGTGGCACCGCACCGTCAGAAGGGTGCCGCCAACGCCAAGCGCAT
Source organism: uncultured Collinsella sp. (assembly GCA_959026535.1). Lineage (GTDB taxonomy): Bacteria > Actinomycetota > Coriobacteriia > Coriobacteriales > Coriobacteriaceae > Collinsella. The sequence continues at coordinate 18,273 of CAUFMB010000027.1, forward strand.
GCTGCTCACCAACCTGCTCGTCGCCGTGCTGTGCCTGGGTGGCGTGACCGCGCATGTCACGCTCATCGACTACTACAACACTCTCGGCATCACCGTCTACACCTGGCGCCCGCTCGAGAGCTACTGGCGCGAGGGCTACCTGCCCGCTTTTATTAGTGCAGCGCAGTCCATCAAGCCGCCCAAACCCGCCGACTACTCCGTCGACGATGCCAAGGCCACGCTCAAAAAGTACGCCAAGGCCTACGACAAGTCCGACGCCGCCAAGAGCGACGAGCGCACCGCCGCAAAGGAGCAGTTCGACAGCGAGAAGCCCACGGTCATCGCCATCATGAACGAGACCTTCTCGGATCTGTCGATCTACCAGAACATGCGCGCCGGCTACGAGGGTCCGCAGTACTTTAAAAACCTGTCCAACTGCCTCAGCCGCGGCAAGCTCTACGTGAGCGCCTACGGCGGCGGCACCGCCAATACCGAGTTTGAGTTTATGACCGGCAACTCCATGGCCAACCTGGGCTCGGGCGTGTACCCCTACACCATCTACAACATGGAAACGACCGGGAATCTAGCAGAGCAGTTCAAATCGCTCGGCTATTCCACCACGGCCATGCACCCCAACCACGCCACCAACTGGAACCGCGAGAACGTCTACAAGGACTTTGGCTTTGACCAGTTCCTGTCCATCAACGATTTCCAAGGCGCCGATACCCTGCGCGGCATGGTGACCGACCAGGCGACCTACGACAAGATTCTTGAGCTGCTCGACCAGAACGCCGATCCGCAGTTTATCTTCGACGTGACCATGCAGAACCACTCGGGCTACGACACGGGCCTGCTGCCGGTCGACAAGCAGATGCACCTGAACATCGACACGGCCGACCTGGACGCCAAGACCGTCGAGGACGGCACGCTGTCCGATGTCGACGAGTACGTCTCGTGCATCGAGCAGTCCGACCAGGCGCTGCGCTACTTCCTCAACGCCTTGAGCAAGCTCGACCGCAAGGTGGTCGTGGTGTTCTGGGGCGACCATCAGCCGTTCTTCCCGTCCAAGTTCAACGACAAGTGGTTTACCGGCGAGGATGATGCCACGCACCAGGAACGTCTGTGGCAGACCGACTACATCATCTGGGCTAACTACGACGTTGCCGGCTGCGACCAGACGAGCGAGGTCGACGACCTGTCCACCAACTACCTGTCCACCCAGCTGATGCAACTGATCGGCGCACCGCTGACCGACTACCAGAAGGCGCATATGACGCTGCGCGAGTCGCTGCCCGCCATTAACTCCGTCGGCTACGAGGACGCCAGCCTGCGCTGGGCGCTCTCCTCCAACGTCACCGGTGACGACGCCGCTGCCGCAGCCGCCACCAAGGCGCGCGAGGATTACGCCAAGATGCAGTACTACGAGATGTTCCGCGACGGCAAGAACGTCTACACCGAGCATTTCCAGACCGAGGCCAACGAAACCGACCCCAACCTGGCACCGGGTACGACCAAGATCAAGTAGCGGGTCGCTGCGGGTCTATCCCGGTTCGTCTGCCCGGGCGGCGCGGAATGTAAGGTTCCCTGCTCGAGCAGTCCTGCTCGCACGGAGAGCACATTAAGTGCTCTCCGGCTCGTGCGGAACTCGCGATGAACCTTACATTCCGCGCCGCCCGGGCAGACGCCTTGTTGTTGGAGCGCGGCTTGTCATGGGGAGTATTCGGAGTGTCTCTGGTTGAATCGGGCTCTTGCCTTGAAGACTCTGATTTCTAATAAAGAGAAAACCCGGGTAGCCAGTTGTTTGGCTACCCGGGTTTTACTTTGTCGATATGTTCGACTGACTCCTAGTGGTTCTTGCGGCGCTTGATCAGCATGATGAGGGCTATCACTACGAGCGTTGCTCCCGCTGCTGCTGCGGTGGCGACTAGGGCGAATGTTTGGTCGCCGGTGTTTGCGAGGTTCTTCGCTGTGGTCGTAGTCTTGACCTTGGTGTCGGTCTTAGCTCCGTTGTCGGACTTGGGCTTGTCCGGGTTCGTCGGGGTCTCAGGAGTCTCGGGGTCCTTTGAGCCTTCGGAATCGGTTGGGCCGGCGGTGTTTACCAGCGTATGGTCCAGGAACTTCTTGGCGCCCGCACTTGCCTGTGAGAACAGGCGGCGCGTGCGGATCGGGGTGGCGTTCACCGTTGTGGGCGCCGTCTCCTCGGCCTCGATATTCACGAGCGTCGTGCCGGTGTCGAGGCCCACGTCGTTGTATCCCACGTGGCAGTAATACTGCGCACCGTCATCGTCTGCGGTCAGGTCAATCTCGAGCTTTGAGGCCGTTCCAGCCGCGAGGTTGCCATCGGCACCCACGAGCTTAAACTCTGTCTCGCCGCGGCCCTTGCGGTACCACATATAGGTCGGTGCCAGCCCTGTTTCGCTATCGTCGGCACCGAGTTGCTTCACATGGCCAATCGCCGAGAGCGTCAGGTGGCTTCCCGCCGTGCGCTCAACCGAAGAGTCGTATCCAAGATCCGACCCCTCCGCAGCATCCGCCGCAGGTCCGCTCACGGTCATCGTCATGCCATCGGGCATGGTCTTGACCGTGATGATTGCCGAGCGAATACCTGTTTCGGTCGTGGATCCATTCTTAACGGCGGCGATGGCGAATCGATACTCCGTATTGGGCTGCAGCCCATCCCACTTGAGCGAGGTCTGCGTGTTGTCGGCAATCTTCCAGCTATTGACGACCGCATCCGCCGCATTGCTCTGCAGCATGCCCACGCCGTAGCTAAAGCCACTCTTGTTTGCGAGCACATCGTCCCAGCTAAACGTAACGCTGGTCGAATCGACGGCGTTTGCCGTAAAGCCCGTCACGGCCGGCGCGTCGGGCATCTCGACGTCCTTAACGTCATAGCCCACGATCCAGAACTGGTCGGTGTCCTTGGTGCCGAGCTTGTCGCCCGAGTCTGCCTCGAACTTGTCGACATCCACCGCGTTGACGCCCAGACGCCACACAAAACCGTACTTGCCCTGCGCGGCCTCGGGCAGGTTGTCGACGGTGCCGCCGTATTCGGTCGATTCACTCGAGGAGTTACCCGTAGTAAAGCCGGCGTTGGCACCAAAGCACAGGCCGCCAAACAACTCGTGCTTTGCGAGCTTCGCGCCCATGACAACGCTGCCGTTCAACGTCAAGCCGAGCTCGAGCTCCTGCTCCTTGCCCTCCTCGACTTCGATGGTCTGCTCAATGCTCGCCCCCGACTGCGCGGCGGCGCCGTTAAACCCTTCGTGCGTGTAGGCGCGCGTTACGCCAGGCTTGCCCAGGCCAAAGGAATCCCCAACGGGAGTCTCGCCGTTGAGCGTCGTTTGATAGGTTCCGGGTTCTCCCGACCGGTTGGTCAAAAAGTAGCTGAGCGGCGTCATATTGTGCTGTTTGGCAATGCGGTCATAGGCCTCGACATTAACGACCGAGGTCTGCGCGCCGAGCGACACGGGCGCCGCCATCACGCCCTTGCCACCCAGTTTCCTCATTTTCGATCTCATACTCGTAATAGACCATCGGAATCGTGTAGAGCACGGCCTTGTCACCCTCGCCGGCATGCGACTCATAGCTTACGCTTGCGCTGACCGTGCGCTCGCTCCGGTAGTCATAGCATCCCTCGGCGGCAAAATCGACTGAAGCATTCATCGCGACCAGGGGCGGACCGGTCTGCACCTCGACGGCAACGCCCAACTCGGCGCCAATGGTATAGCCCTGGGATGTCCCCGTGCCCTTTTCCTCTCCGTATGACGTACCGCCCAACACCAGATAGCCGTATGCCTGCTCCAGATCCTCAACATAGGGAGCATCCTGCAGCACGGCGAGCACGCGCGGGTTGGTATAGACCTTGTAGCGGTCCTTGTACGTGATCTTGACGCTGTCGTTGTCGACATCGGGCAGCGCGAGCGAGATAAATGTGCCGTAGGTAGTGCCGCGACGGTTGCTCTCGCTAATCACCTGCTCCTCGCCGCGGCGCACCTTTCCGTTCTCGTCGAGCGAAAAATGCGAGGCGGTCATCCAATAGTAGTCATCGTTCTTGCGCAGGTCCTCGTCGCGGTGCTTGCCCACCACGGCGATTAAGCTCTCGTTATAGCGGTCCGAACCCGAGACGCTGCCCGCCTTGACGTCGCTGATCCACGCCTGCTCTATACCCTTGTGGTCATGCTTGTTGCTGCTGTTGTATTGCTGACCGCTCATGCTCATGGTTCCGACCATGGACCCCAAGCCCTGAGCCCCGCTCTGTGCCGTGTTGCAGGCAAAGTCGCGGAACACATCGCCGCCCACGAGCACCTCGTCGACCGCCAGCTGCTCGGACAGGCCGTCAAGGTTGGCAGTGGCAAGGGCAATAGGCGCCAAGGTGCACGGATAGCGCTTATCCTGAGCGCTATCCTTCCATGCGCTGTTGGGCACATGCATCAGCCCATAGGAGGCGAGGAGCCCGTCTCTGTATTCCTTGCAATCGGAAAGCTTGAACTCGCCAGACTCCGAGTCAAAATACGCGTAGCGGTACAGCGCGCCGTACAGCCCCTTGCTGCCGTCAGAAGCGCCGTAATCAAAAGCGCTGCGTTGCCAGTCATAGCCCGCAAGAATAAGGCCCGTGACGGTTTCACCCGTCTTCTTTCCTTCTTCATCGTAGGCGGCAAACGTGCCGAACGTCGCATTCGCAGCGACCATGGTCTTGCCGTTCGCGGAGAGGGAGATTGCGCCCGCGTCGCCCAGAGCATCGACATGGACGAGCGCACCCTTGGATGCATCCCACGAAAACAGCTCGCAATGCGTCGACTTATCAATATTCTTCTTGCCGTAGGGTGCCGAGACCACGATGGCGAGGTCATCGCAAAAATCGCGATCGAGGTCGCCGGCCGCTAGCGAAACGACAGGAGCTGACTGAAGCTGCGTCCAGGAGTCGTTCCCGCCCTTGTTGTGCGTGGTGTAGTCCGCGGCGTTACCGGCATCGATCTTGACGACGCTTTGCTTCCAGTTGCCACCCTCCAAGTCATACATGTCGACTACAGCCTTGCGCACGCCGTTCTCGTCGACATAGCAGCCCGCGTAGACAAAAAGCTCGTCGACGCCGTCGCCATCGACATCGCCCGCCTCGACATCAAAGACGGCGTCGTGCTCTTGCAGGTAACCGGCATCCAGGTACTTAAAACGGCCTTCGTACATCATATTAGTGTTGACCGTCACCGGCAGGTGTGTGTCGAGAGTGCGCGTACGCCCGTTGCTAAACGAGTAGAGGACCAGCTCAACCTTTCCGGCGTATGACTTGCCGTCAATCGTCGTGGAGGAACTGTCGCCGTAGGCACGGAGCTCGGCAACGCGGCTCTTTTTGCCCGTGCTGGCGTCGCTGCAGAACTCAACACTCGTGGCGTGAATGCCCGAGAAACCGTTGTTGTCGTTGGCGAGTACTGTTGAGGACTCATTGTTGCTTAGGTACGACCAGGTGCCGCCACGGTAGTCGCTATGCTTGTAGAGATCGCTGTTCGTATCGAAGTTGTTGACGTTTTGCCAGAACTTTGCGGCGCCCCACACACTTCCATAGCCATCGGTGAGTTTGCTGCTGCCGCCAATGTCACCGCGCTCGACGTTCTCGAGCTTGTCGCGCAGAGTGTAGCGATTGCCATGGCTACCGTTAGCTGCCATATAGACCTCGCTGCGCGTGGCAAACGTCGTGGGGGTATCAGTGGAATAGGGGCCAATGGTATCGGCCGGAATGTCCTCGCTCGTGCCCAGACCCAGGGCTTGATAATCCTGCTCGGTCATATCGGTGATTGCGGGCGCGTCTGCCGCCTGGGCAACCTGGGGCGTGGCCGTGAAGCAGGCGACGCTCGTGGCGATCAACGCAGCAAGCGCCGCCGTCCCAACAAGCGGGATTTTCGACAGCCTACGGATACGGGGGTGTGGAACGTACATGAGGGACCTCGCTTTATTCGAGTGGAGTGGACTCATTTTTGCAAATGATACATCCGATGCCCGATATCACGTGTCTCATTTTCGCCAACGGCGTGTCTCATTTTTGAGAATCCGAGATGCCGCGGAAATCTTATCCCAGCTCAAAGGCCATTTCTGGGATGTATTTTCCGTCGAGTGCCTCATCGGGAAACTGCATCCCATTTCAAGCGTCGATTCTGGGACGCACTTTCCCCTTAGACCCTCAACCGGAAACCGCATCCCACTTTGAGCGCAAATTCCGGGATGCATTTTCCGCTTGAGCCTCATTGGGAAACGGCGTCCCACTTTGAGGGCTGATTGTGGGATGCATTTTCCGGTTTTGCTCTCATTGGGAAAATGCATCCCGTTTCTTGACCGAATAATGGGACGCAATTTCCCGTTGGAGCGCCTTTGGGAAAGTGTGTCCCACTTCGACCGCCCAGAGTGGGATGCACTTTCCGCAAAGCACCTCAACAGGAAACTACGTCCCATTCCAAAGGCAAATTCCGGGACGCATTTTTCGAAAGCCTGCCCATCCGGAAAGCCCGTCCCACTTTGGACGCATCCGGGCACGGAACCATCGACCTATCAGGCCTCCCATCAATAAAGAGGCGTCCTCCCGGACGGCGGGGCACGAAGTTCATCGCGAGTTCCGCACGCAAAGAAGGCCACTTAATGTGGCCTTCGTCTTGCGCAGGACTGTAGAGCAGGGAACTTCGTGCCCCGACGCCCGGGAGGACGTTTCATTTAGAAAGATGGACCGACCGCCGTCAGCGATGGGAGCTACTCCCCCAGCACGGCCTTTTTGGCGGCTGCAGCCATGTTGTCCAGATCTTCCTTGGTGGGGTGATCCTTTGCGGCGACCCAGTTATCGAGCAGCATCTTAAAGCGGACATTGTCGGGATCTTGCTCGAGCATGGCCTCGTAGCGCTGCTTGACCGCGGGACCCATCTTGCCCTGGCACATTGCCCAACCCACAAGCTCGGCATCCTCGGCCAAATTGGAGGTCACGCGATTGATAATCTGCTGATAATAGCTCTGGTCGGCGCCAAAACCGCAGGTACCAAAGAGGAAAACGCGCTTGCCGTGCAGAGCGGAGAGCAGCGCGGCAACCGAAGGCGTGCACGCGCCCTTGTCGCACCAAAAACCGACGAGCACCGTGTCGGCCGCGCAGGCGCCCTGCGCCTCGAGCGCAACCTGATCTGCATCCGCATCGTCGCTCAACGCCGCGGCATGGACAAACTCAACGCCCGCAGCCTGCAGAGCGCGCTTGATCGCGCCCGAAACCATCCTGGTATTACCGCTCTTGCTGTTAACCACCAAAGAGCACGTCATAGTCACGTTGCCTCGTTTCCCCCAAAACTAAAGCCACTAATGCAATTTATTAGATGAATATCTTAGTACTAACAACGCAGATGTAAACCATCTGCCGCTAATCGGTAGCCCCTACTGGGCAAACTGGCTGCGGTAGAGTTCGGCGTAGAAGCCGCCTGCCGCTAGCAGCTCGTCGTGCGTGCCGCGCTCGATAATCCGGCCGTCGCGCATCACCAGGATGCAGTCGGCGTTGCGAATCGTGCTCAGGCGATGCGCCACCACAAAGCTCGTGCGGCCGGCCATGAGCTCGTCGAATGCCGCCTGCACCTGCAGCTCGGTGCGAGTATCGATGCTCGACGTTGCCTCGTCCAGCAGCAGAATCGCCGGGTCGGTGAGCATGACACGCGCGATGCACAGCAGCTGTTTTTGACCCTGGCTAAACGTGCCGCCGTCCTCGCCGATGACTGTATCGTAGCCGCCTGGCAGCTGCACGATAAACTTGTGTGCGTGCGCGCACTTGGCCGCCTCGATAACCTGCTCGCGCGTGGCATCCGGGCAACCGTAAGCGATGTTTTCCGCCACCGTGCCCTCGAACAGCCAAGTGTCCTGCAGCACCATGCCAAAGGCACGGCGAAGGCTTGCGCGCGTGTAGTCACGCGAAGACCTGCCATCGACCATGATGCGTCCGGCATCGATATCGTAAAAGCGCAGCAGCAGGTTGATGAGCGTCGTCTTGCCGCAGCCCGTGGGGCCGACCAGGGCAAAGCGCATGCCGGGCTTAGCCTCGATGCAGATATCCTGCAGCAGTTTGCGGTCGGGCACGTAGCTAAAGTCCACATGCTCAAAGGCGACCTCGCCCTGCGGGGCGGCAAGTTCCACGGCATCCGCCGCATCGGGCTCCTGCTCGCGGGCATCGAGCAGCGCAAACATGCGGCGCGCCGAGGCGTACGCGGTCTGGATCTGCGTAATGACATTGGTGACCTCGTTGAACGGCTTGGTGTACTGGTTGGCATAGGACAGGAAGATCTGCACGCCGCCCACCGTAAGCGCCGCGGGCACGCCCGTGATCACGCCCACGCAGCCGATCACAGCGACCACGGCATAGATGATGTTATTGATAAAACGCGTACCGGGGTTGGAGAGCGAACCCATAAACTGCGCGCGCTCGCCCGCGGTGTAGAGCTCGGCATTGAGGGCATCGAAGCGCTGCTGGGCGTTGGGACCATAGGCAAAGGCATCGACAAGCTTTTGCTCGCCTACGTACTCCTCGATATGACCACCGAGCTGCCCTTGAATACGCTGCTGTGCCGTAAAGCTTTTGTTGGAGAGCTTGGCGATAGCACCGGCTGCAAAAATGGAAAGCGGCGTGACGAGTACCACCACGAGCGTCATGGTCAGGTTGATGGAAAGCATAAACGCGAGCGTGCCCACGATGGTAATAACACCGGTGAAGAGCTGCGTGAAGCCCTGCAGCAGACCGTCGCCCACCTGGTCGACGTCGTTGACCACGCGGCTCATGAGGTCGCCGTGGGCATGGCTGTCGATAAAGCTGAGCGGCATGCGGCTGAGCTTATCGCTCGCCTCCACGCGCATGTCGCGCACCGTTTCGTAGGACAGGCGGTTGACGCAGTAGCCCTGCAGCCACTGGAAGGCCGCGGCACCTACCACGACGAGCGCGAGTTTGGTAACGAGCGGCAGCAGCGCGTCGAAGTCCACCTGCCCGGCGGCGACGATAAGGTCGATGCCCTCGCCGATGAGAATCGGCGTGTAGAGCTGCAGAATCACGGAGATGGCGGCACTCACAAACGACGCAACAAACGAAATGCGATGCGGACGAACGTAGCCCATCAGACGGCGAGTCACCGCACCCACGGGATAGCGCTCGGGGTCGCCGGGCTGGCGCGGACCGTCGCCCAGGTCGTTGAGGTTATCGTTACCGGACACGTTGGCCGTCATCGTGGCGACCGAACCGGAGGAAGTGTACGGATTCATTTAGCAGCCCTCCTTTGCGCAAATGGATGCCGGGGCAGTCGGGGCGGACGCGGGGCTTAGGGTGGACGCGGGCGCCGGAGTGGGCGCGAGCGCTGCACTCCCCTGCTGGCCCTCGAGCTCCTCGCGGCGCAGCTGCGACTGGCAAATCTCGCGATAGAGCTGGCAGGTCGCGTACAGCTCGTCATGCGTGCCCAGGCCCGCAACCGAGCCGTGGTCGAGTACGCAGATCATGTCGGCATCGCGAACGGTCGAGACGCGCTGGCTTACGATCACCGTCGTGAGCGGCAGCCCGCCCTCGGCGGCACCGCGCACGCTGCGCTCGCGAATGGCATGGCGAAGCGCCGCGTCGGTCTTAAAGTCGAGCGCCGACGCGGAGTCATCCATGATCAATATCTGAGGCGAACCAACCAAGGCACGCGCGATAGTCAGGCGCTGACGCTGGCCACCGCTAAAGTTCTTGCCGCCCGCCTCGACCGGGGCGTCTAAGCCCTGCGGCTTGTTGCGCACGAACTCGCTGGCCTGCGCCATGTCGAGTGCCGCCCAGAGCTCCTCGTCGGTCGCAGCTTCATCGCGCCAGGTCAGGTTGCTGCGGATGGAGCCGCTCACCAGCGACGCGCGCTGTGGAACGGTCGCGACCACACGGCGCAGCTGGTCGAGCGGCCAGGTGCGCACGTCGGCGCCCATCACGCTCACGCTGCCGGTACTCGCATCGTACAGGCGCGGGATGAGCGAGACGAGCGTCGACTTACCGCTGCCCGTGCCGCCGATAATGCCGAGCGTCTTGCCCAGCGGCAGCTCCAGGGTCACATCGTTGACGGCGTTGGCAGCGCCGGCGCCAAACGAGAAGCTCGCATGGCTCAAGCCCAGCGCAGGAACGGGAGCGACATTGCCCGGCTTGGGCAGCGCGACCGGCTGGTTGCCCTCGTCGGTGATGCTCGGCACGCAATTGAGCACCTCGTTGATACGTGACGCACTCGCGCTCGCCTTGGTAAAGACCACGACCAGGTTGGCGACGTACACGATGGAGGTCAGGGTCTGCGTCATGTAGTTCACAAACGCCATGACCTGGCCCTGCGTAAGCTCGCCCACGTTGACCTGGATGCCGCCCACCCACAGGATGGCGCACACGCCCAGGTTCATCACCAAAAACGTGACGGGATTAAGGATTGACGAGAGCTTGCCCACCGCGATGGCGGTATTGGCCTGGTCATCGGCGGCTTGGGCAAAGCGCTCGCGCTCGTGATCTTCGCGTACAAAGGCGCGAACCACGCGGGCGCCCGAAAGCCCCTCGCGGCAAATGAGCGCGATGCGGTCGAGCTTTGCCTGCAGCTGCTTGTAGTACGGAATGCAGCGCGCCATGACAAACCAAAACACCAGGCCAATGGCGGGCGTGCAAATCAAAAAGATGATGCCGAGCTTAAGGTCGATGGCAAGGGCCGCGCACATAGAGCCCACCGCCAAGAAGGGCCAGCGGATGAGCATGCGCACGCCCAGCGCCACGGCAAGCTGCACCTGGTTGACGTCGTTGGTGATGCGGGTGATAAGCGACGGCGTGCCAAAGCGGTCGAGTTCGGCATAGCTCAACTTGTTGATGTGCTGGTAGAGCGCACCGCGGATATCGGTGCCCATGCCCTGCGAGGTGAGCGCCGCCATCTTTTGGCAGACGAGCGTAAACGAGATGCCGATCACAGCCATGGCGCCAAGCAGCATACCGTAGTGGACGACGGCGTTGACATCGTGTGCGCCAATACCCTTATCGATCATCTGGGCAATCACCAGCGGCGTCAGCAGGTCAAAGATCACTTCGATCAGCTTGCACGCTGGGCCGATCACCATATACCGGCGAAACTTACCACCAAAACGCCTGAGCAGCTCAATCATGTATAGGCGCTCCCTATCATCATCTCTCTTCAATCTGATTCATGATAGTACGGCGAGCACTGGAGATGCGTAAGCAACTCGTTACAGATGTTAAGGCGAAGCAAGCACGAAGGCCACCAGTACCCAAGGCATGTATCCGCCGCTGTTTTGGCAAAGCCAGCGAGCAACACAAAGCAAGGGATTAAATTAGGCTCTGTTAGACCAGGATTGACATGCCGACCTGCCGGCTAACTCGCCGTCTCC
>CAUFMB010000028.1 GCA_959026535.1 uncultured Collinsella sp.
ATCGAAATTTATCGATGGCCTATTTCAGACTGTAATGGGCGGCTGGGTTTGTATCGCATAGGGCCGCTCCCTTCTCGGGGGAAAGCGAGGCGATGCGCTACTGCGCGTCCGCCATAGTGTCGGCGAGCTCCTTGTACCAGAGTGCCGACTGCTTGATGTAGCGTTTTTGCGTGTCGAAGTCGATGTAGAACAGGCCGTAGCGCTTGTTATAGCCATTGGCCCACGAGAACTGGTCCTGCAGGCTCCAGATAAAGTAGCCCTGGACGTCGACGCCCTCGGCGCGCGCCTGGAGCACCTTCTCCATGTGCTGGTCGACAAAGTCGATGCGCTCGGGATCGGCGACGATGCCGTTTGCGTCGGGCTCGGGGTCCTTGTGGCCCAAGCCGTTTTCGGTGATATAGATGACGGGGAGGTTGGGATAGGTGGCGCTGATGTGCTTGAGCGTGTCGTAGAGGCCTTGCGGGTAGATGAGCCAATCCCAGTCGGTGGTGGGGATACCCGGCATATCGACCTGCTGCCCGACGCCCTTAAACTTAAAGCACGAGGTGCCCTTGTCTCCGGTGCCGTTAAAGCTGTTGGTTGACTCGCCATCGTAGGCGGCGATAAACGCCGACTGATAGTAGTTGAGGCCGAACATATCGTTGCGGGGCGCCGCCTTGGCGAGCTCCTCCATGTCGCTGTCCTCAACCGTAAGTGTGGCGTTGTTGGCACGCAGAATCTCGTTGATGAGTGAGAGGGTGCGCGCGGAGTAGTGACCCAGGAAGGCGCCGTCCATGATGAAGTCGGTGTAGAAGGCGTTGTACAGGTCGGCGGCGTGCTGGTCGGCGGGCGAGTCGGTGGCAGGATATGCCGGCGTCAGGACGTTGACCATGCCAATGCGTCCGCCCAGGTGCTCGGTCTCGTCAAGATCCTTATACAGGTTGACGGCGCGGGCGTGGGCAACGAGCTCGTTGTGCTGGCTCTGGATGCCGCTCGTCACATCAAAGTGATGGTTGGGCGGGAAGTTGCCTTGGATGTATTGGGAGTGCGAGAGGCTGATGAGCTCGTTGATGGTGAACCAATTCTTGACCTCGCGGAACTCGCGGAAGCAGAACTCGGCATAGCGCACATAGGCGTCGACGGTCTTGCGGTTGAGCCAGTCGCCCTGGTTGAACAGGGCGGCGGGGGAGTCAAAGTGATGCAGGGACACATAGGGCTCGACGCCATACTTTTTGCAGCAGGCGAACAGCTCGTGGTAGTGCTTAACGCCCTCGGCGAGGGGTTCGGCATCGTCGCCGTTGGGGAAGATGCGGGTCCAGGCGATGGACACACGAATGGCGTTGAGTCCATGCTCGGCAGAAAGGCGGATATCCTCCTCGTAGCGGTTGTAGAAATCACTGGCCGGGTCGGGCAAAAAGCGACCCTGGGCGACAAGGTAATCGTCCCACATGGTCTTACCCTTGCCTGCCACCTTCGTGGAACCTTCCGTTTGGTACGCGGCGGTTGCGGCGCCCCAAACAAAGCCCTTCGGCAGCTGCTGTACGCGGTTTAGCAAAGACATATGCATACACCCTCTCGTCTCGCTGTTCGATATTGTGCGTTTGCGCTCAGGAGGCTCCCTGGTTAGCGTTCAGCGGTGAAAAAGCCCGATAAACACTATCTTAAAATGATTAGAACCAAAATGAGCACGTGAACATTTGACAATGAGCACGTTAACATCCGGCTGGGATGTATAGAAACAAAACAACTTCAAACAGCCGCGAACGGTTGTATTTGTTCGGTAAGCGGTTTTGATTGACAGAAGTTTTCATGTTGTGGTATATGGCTCGGGTATCATGAGCACGTTATCAATGTATGTACGATGCGCCATGGGCGCGGGGAATAGTTGGGAAGCAGGTTAGCGTGGAAGGCATGGATCAGCAGACAAGGAGTGGTCGTTCGGCGAGCGCGGCAGAGGTTGCGGCGCTCGCTGGCGTGAGCCGCCAGACTGTGTCTCGCGTGGTCAACGGTATGCCCAACGTGACGGAAAAGACGCGCAAGCGTGTGCTGGCCGCCATGGAAGAGCTGGGCTTTCGTCCCAATTTTGCTGGAGCGGCGTTGCGCGGCGGGTCGTATCGTTCTATTGGCCTGTGCATGTACAACATCACACGTGTCGGTAACCTGGCGACGCTCGAGGGTATCATGCAAGCGGCGCGCGAGCACGATTTTGCCGTCACTATGATCGAGATGGGCGGCGACAAGCCCTATGCACTTGCCGATGCCTCGCGCCGCATGGTCGAGCGACCCGTCGACGGCATGATTCTCAACATGAACCGCATGGCTCCCGATTTTGAGGAGTTTGTTCCCCAGCCGGGAGTGCGAACGGTCATCCTGTCCATGTATGCGCATCCGCGCTGCACGACGATCGACTCCGACCAGTATGGTTCGTGCGAGCTGTTGACCAATTATCTGCTGGAACATGGTCACTCGAATATGCGGTTTGTGGCGGGTCCGGAAAACTCGATTTCCTCGCGTTTTCGTGAGGCCGGTTGGCGCGATACGCTGGTTCGTGCTCATGTCGATGCCGCTCCGATGCTGCGTGGCGATTGGAGTGCGGACAGTGGGTACGCCATGGGCGAGCGGATTGCGGCCGAGGTGCTTGCCGGCGGGTCGCAGGCGCCGACTGCCGTGCTTGCGGCAAATGACCAGATGGCGCTGGGCGTTATCGCCGCGCTCGAGAACGCGGGCCTGTCCGTGCCCGACGACGTGAGCGTGGTTGGTATCGACGACGCACTCGAGGGACTTGTTCCTCACAATCGGCTGACGACGCTGCGATTTGATTTGCGCGGTGTCGGTAAGCTTGCGTTTGAGGCGGCGATTGGAGAGAGCTCGTCTATCGAGGCGATTCATGTGCCGAGCACGCTGGTCGAACGCTCGACTGTTAGGGACATACGGGGTTAGGTCCTACTCCGTTTGTCTCGATTTGTAACAGGTAGACGGTCAAAAGCGGGCTACGTGTTACAGATTTAGATTCTTCGGAAAGAGCAATCCTGTTCGTCTCAATCTGTAACAGCTAGGACCCAAAAACTCGGCTAGATGTTACAGATTGAGACAAACGGACCCCGAACCGCCCAAAAAGACCGGGGGCGGCGCGCCGTGTGACGTGCCACCCCCGGCTGAGAAATGGGGGACAGGTTATGTGGGCGGTGCAACTCCGCCAACCGCTCGTCGCAAGCCGCTAGTCCAGACGACGGGTCTGCGCTACGTGCTTGTACCAGTAGGCGCTTGCCTTGGGCGTGCGCTTCTGGGTTTCAAAGTCAACGTAGAAGAAGCCGTAACGCTTGTTGTAGCCATTGGTCCAGGAGAACTGATCCTGCAGGCTCCACAGGAAGTAGCCGCCTACGTTGACACCCACCTCCATGGCCTTGAGCAGCCAGCGCAGGTGCTGCTCGATGTAGTCGATGCGCGGCTGGTCGTCCACAAAACCGTCCTTGTAGGGGTCCTTGTAGCCCATGCCGTTCTCGGTGATGAAGATCTGCTTGTAGTTGGGGTAGCGCTGCTTAATGTAGACGAGCAGATCGAACAGGCCCTCGGGATAGATGATCCAGTCCCAGTCGGTGGTGGGGATGCCGGGCTTGTTCACATGCTCGCCAATGCCCTTGACGCGCCAGCGGCCGGTGCCCTTCTCTCCCGTACCGTTGTGGTGCAGGTCGTTCTCGCCATCGTAGGCCTTCAAGAAGCGGCACTGGTAGTTGTTAACGCCCAGGTAGTCGTTGTAGAGCGCGGCCTCGCGCATGATTTCCAGATCCTCGTTTAGGATCTGGATGGTGCCGCCCGAGACGGCAGCCAGGCGGTTGGCGCACTCGAGGGTGTCGGGCGCGTAGTCGCCGCGGAACGTCGCGTCGAGCAAGAACTGGTTTTGCAGCACGTGCTCGTTGTTGGCGGCCTTGATATCGGCGGGGTCGTTCTCGTTGAGCGGGTACTTGAACTCCAACGACTGAATGACGCCGATCTTGCCCTTAAAGCCGCCGTTGTGGAAGGCCAGCACGGCCTTGGCGTGGGCGAGCATCATGTTGTGCTCGCACTGGAAGGCCTCGGCAAGATGCGCCTTGACGCCACCGGGGAAGGTGCCCTCGATGTAGGTGTTGGAGGCGTCGGCCCAGATCTCGTTAAAGGTGAACCAGTAGGTCACCTGGTCGGCGTACTCCTTAAAGCAGAAGGTGGCAAAGTCCACAAAGGCATCGATGGTCTCGCGGTTGAGGAAGTCGCCCTTCTCAAAGAGGGGCAGCGGCGTATCGAAGTGATGCAGCGTGACGAACGGCTCAACGTGGTGCTTATGGCACTCGGCGAAGAGGTCGTGGTAGAACTGCACACCCTCGGGGTTGATTTCGCCGGTGCCGTTGGGGAAGATGCGGCTCCAGGCGATGGAGAGGCGGATGCCGTTGATACCGAACTCCTCGCACAGCTCCAAGTCGACGGGGTACTGGTTGTAGAAGTCCGAAGCGGGATCGGGGGAGAAGCGCCCCTGGGCCTCCAGGAAGTCGTCCCAGGCGACTTTGCCCTTACCGTGAGTGCGGGTCTCGCCCTCTACCTGGTAGGCAGCAGTGGCGCCGCCAAAGACAAAGTCCTCGGGAAACTGCGCAGGCGGGTTAGTGACGCTAGCAGGGTTAACGGACATGATGATCCAATCGTCTAATTCGAAGGGCCAGCCGGCTGCTGATGGTCGGCTGGCCCTGAGCGTTACTTACTTCGAGAGTTGCTCGCTTACGAAGGCGAGAGACTTATCGCCGTTCTGGGAGAGCTCGATGTACTGTTTACCGCGGCAAGCGACGCACTTGTTGCCCACGCGCTCGCAGTCCTTTTGCAGGTCGGCCAGGTAGCTGGCGGCCTGCGGGGCCAGGACGACCAGGTCAAAGTCGGGGAGCATGTCGACATGGTTGCCATAGGCCTCGGCAGCGGTTTCAAGATCGATGCCGCGCTCTTTGGCGGCCTTGGCCAGTGCGTTGGCGAGCAGGCCCGAGGTTCCGCCGCCCTGGCAGAGCACGAGCACGCGCTTGCCGTTGAGGTCGCTGGCGGTCGTTGCCTCGGCAGCGGGTGCTGCAGAAGCGGCGGGGGCGTCGGACTTCACGGCCTCGGCAGCAGCGCCGGCGGCAACGCTCTTGGCGTCAGCCTTGCCCTGGAAGGCATCGTTGAGCTTGGCGGCCTTCTCGGCGTTCTTGGCGTCGAGCTCCTCCTGGGAGATCTCGGCCTCCTCGGCGCACTTCTGGGCGTCATAGGCACGGAAGAACGGATAGTACAGGGCAAAGTCGACGACCAGGATGATGGCGAGCATCACAAAGGCGAGCGGCTGGAAGCCCAGGCCCATGATGGTGCCGATGGGGCCGGGGACGGTCCAAGGCAGGGTGTACATAAAGCCGTTCATGCCCAAGAAGTCGATAAAGATCTTGAGGATCCAGATGTTGGCGATCGGGGCAAAGACAAACGGGACAAAGAAGACGGGGTTGAGCACGATGGGCGCAGCGAACAGCAGCGGTTCGTTGACAGCGAAGCAGACCGGGACGATGGCGGCCTTACCGACAGCGCGCATCTCCTGAGACTTGGCCAGGAAGCAGAACATAAAGACCAGGACGAGCGTGGCGCCGGTGCCGCCCATGCAGACGACGAAGTACTGGGCACCCTGGGTCAGAACAGCGGAAGCGTGCTGACCGGCCTGGAACGCAGCCAGGTTGTCGGTCATGTTGGCAACGAGAGCGGCGGCGATGGCGGGCTCGACGATCGAGGGGCCGTGGACGCCCACGAACCAGAACAGGCTCATGGCGCCGTAGATCACAGCGAGGCCGATGTAGCCATCGGCAGCGGTGAACAGGGGCTGGAACACCTGGATGACACCCTGGGCAAAGCAGAAGCCAAAAGCAGCGCGGAAGACGATGTCAAACACCCAAAAGACGGTGATGCAAACGGAGAAGGGGATGATGTCCTTAAAGGTCTGCGAAATGTTGGGCGGAACCTGCTCGGGCATCTTGACGGTGATGTTGCGCTTAATGAAGAACTTGTAGATGATGCCGGTCACAAACGCAGCGATGAAGGCAGTCAGCAGGCCCTTGGAACCAAGGTAAGTGGTGTTGAAGCCGCTGGCAGCGTCCGTGGCGATCGTGTCGCTCGAAAGGAGCAAGAAGCCGATGATGGCCGCGCACATGCATGAGATAAAGTTAATCTGGTTATTCTTGGGCAGGTCGCGGTTCTGAGCGTCGGCGAAGTGCTTGGCCGTGGTGGCAGCGCAGGCGATGGCCAGGATACCCATGGAGTAGTTGTAGCACTTCCACAGGGCGTTGTTGATGTCATCGGGCCAGTAGAAACCCCAGATGTTGGGGACCGAGGCCACCAAGCAGAAGATGGACGAGAAGATGATGATGGGGATGACGGAGATAAAGCCGTCGCGGATCGCCTTGAGGTACTTGTTGCGGGCGATCGCGTTGAAAAGGGGCTGGCCCTTTTCGATGGTGGCGATGAGTTGCTCCATGCAAAGCTCCTAAGAGTCGGTGGGTTAGCAACGATGGTAACTTTGGGTGTCTGTTTTCCAAAATGTTGACGTTGCCATTTTGCGACACAAAAAAAGACGCGAACCGGTGGCCCCTGTGCCTGTGGACCGTCGATTCCTTGCGCGTAAACGTCTGAGCCGCCCGGTGGCTCCGTGTTTGCACAATGGCAACGTTAACATTTGGGCGACAAAAGCCGTTCGGGGACGTGGAATTGTCGGTGAACGGTAGGTTTTGGGTGGTGAGCGTATAGCGGAGGAGGCGTTAGATATACTTGAAGGCGTTCATTTTGTCTGTTGGGATGTCTGCAATGGCATCGTTGACATAGAAAGATCGACCTATGGGCGCTGTTAAAAAATCGGTATCCGTCAAGGACGTGGCACGTCTTGCGGGCGTCTCTGAGCAGACGGTCTCGCGCACCGTGCACGATTCGCCCAGCGTGCGCCCCGAGACCAAGGAGCGCGTGCGTGCCGCCATGCGCGAGCTGGGGTATCGCCCCAATTTTGCCGGCCGGTCGCTGCGCCGCGGCAAGTTCAAGACCGTCGGCGTTGCCATGTTCAACATCACCGGCACCGGAAACCTCGACCGCATGGAGGGTTTTGCAGCCGCCGCCGACAAGCACGGCTATGCCATCACCCTTACTAAAGTAGATGGGCATCCCTACACCCTCGAGAGCGCGTCGTCGCGCATGAGTGCGCTGCCGGTGGACGGTATGGTTGTGATTATGAACCGCATGCCGGCAGACTTTGGCACCTTTGAGCCGCTGCCCGGCATGCAGACGGTGCTCGTTACCATGCTGGAGCACCCGCTGTGCTCGACGGTCGATAACGATCAGTTCGATTGCTCGCGCCAGGTGGTCGAGTATCTGCTGGAGCAAGGGCACAAGACGGTGCACTTTATCTCGTGCCCCGAGCGCTCGCTTTCGGGCATGCAGCGCGAGGAAGGCTGGCGCGAGACCCTGCGTGCGCATGGCATCGAGCCGCCGAGGCTTATCCGCGGTGACTGGACGGCGCAGAGCGGATATGCCGCCGGTCAGGCTCTGGCGGACGATCCGAGCTGCACGGCCGTCTATGCTTCGAACGATGCTATGGCCTATGGCTGCATTCGCGGGCTCGAGTCGCGCGGGAGGCGCGTGCCCGAGGACGTGAGCGTGGTGGGCGTTGACGATAGCTTGGGCGATATCGTGCCCGATCGCCGCCTGACTACGGTGCGCTTTGACAACAAGCGCGTTGGCATGTGGGCGGTCGACAAGATTGCCGGCGCCGAGGACGCTGCACCCGGTGTGGAGCACATGCTGTTTCCGGGCGTGCTCGTCGAGGGCGATACGGTGCGCGATGTACGCTAGGGCGCGGGTCTGTTTGGGTCGCCGCTAATTGTGTTCGATATTGTTCAGATTGGTTTAAAAACCGTTCACGGGCGAATAGTGACCGTTCATAGCTCAAAATTACGTTTTGCGCTGTTCTTTTTTGTTTGAATGTTATTGTTTCTGTCATACACAACGCAGCGCGTATGCCCGGACGCGATGCTCTCCATTGGTTCATATGTGAAAGGAACGCAATATGGCAACCAAAGAAGAAATCTCGATGGTTGGATTCGAGATCGTCGCATACGCAGGTGACGCCCAGACCGATCTGCTTGCAGCGCTCGATGCTGCTCGCGAGGGTGACTTTGAGAAGGCCGAACAGCTGCACAAGGATGCCAGCGATGCGCTCATCGGTGCCCACGACACGCAGACCAAACTGCTTTCGCAGGAGGCCGGCGGTGGCGAGATGGAGATGACCTTCATCATGGCTCACGCTCAGGACACCCTCATGACCACTATGATCCTGGAGAAGCAGACCCGCTTTACCATCGATGCCTACAAGCGCATCGCCGAGCTCGAGGCCAAGCTCGCCTAACGAGCCCTCACAACCAAGTCCCCTTCCAAAAGCTCTGCCGCTACCCGCGGCAGGGCTTTTTCTGTCCCTCAGCCTAAGTTGCGGTGAAATAGGGACTGAAAAGGGGTTGGCAGGCATAAAACAGTCCCTATTTCACCGCAACTTATTGGGCGCTGTTGGACATTTTGCTTCGTGGGTATACTTCCATCCGCAATACAGGCCGGACTGAGGAGGTATCCAAATGCCGGACAATGGATCGATTCAAAAGAAAGGCGCGCATGAGATGTCTCACGGGCGCCCTGTCCAAATAACCGAGCATACGACAGTGACGGAGCTGCAACCCAGCCTGTCCGATGTCGTGTGCGCAAACAAAAAGTTGCAGATCGGGTTCATCGTCGCGCTCGTGGTGCTGGCACTTCTGTCGGGCTTTGTCGCGCGCCCGCATTTTGCAGACACCAAGACCTGGGATTCCACCATCGAGGTCATCGACCAAAAGAAGGGCAACGTGCTGGCGCTCACGACGTCGTGCGTAGCGTTGTCTGCGGGTATCACCGCACTGCCGGGCGACACAGAAACGCCGGTGGCCGAGCAGCTCGCACAGCTTTCGGGCAACCTGGGCATCGTGCTCGCCGTGCTCTACCTCGAGAAATACCTGCTTACTATCTTATGGTCGGTCGGGCTGGGCATCCTGATCCCGTTTTCGCTCGTACTCTTTGCGGTGTCGCTTGGCATTCACGGACGCTGGAGCACCAGCGCTGTCCTCCGCCGTGTGGCAACGCGCGTGCTGGTGGTTGCTATGATCGGCATGGCGTTGGTGCCCGCGAGCGTGTGGGTGTCGCAAAAGGTCGACGAGACGTACCAGGTGAGCATCGAGCAGGCTGAGCAAAAGGCGACAAGCGCGGCTGAGGCGAGCTCGTCAAAGAACGAAAAGAAATCTGAAGCCAAGACAGACAAAAACGTGCTTGAGCAACTGACCGAAGGCGCCTCGAGTCTACTGACTTCGGTGACCGATAGCGCCAAGTCGATGACCGACGAGGTTGTGCAGCAGGTGACCGATCTGATCGAAGGCGTCATCGTGATGATTGTGACCTCGTGCGTGATTCCGCTGCTGGTGCTTGCTGCATTCTTGTGGCTTGGGCACGTACTGCTGGGGATCGATATCTCCGGTCCGACGAACTATCTGACGGGTCGTTTTCTGAGCGCTCCGTCCAAGCACGCCAAGAAGAGTGGACGGACTGAGTAGCCGCAGAGCTCTCGTGGCGCATATATAAGTCAGCTGAATAGGCGGTCGAGGCGCATCTCGGCCGCCTTTTGTGTGCTTGGTTCATGGCGACCCGAAACTAACTACGCCCAAACGGTTGACTATCATCCGCGAACGGTATTTGTTCAAAAAAGAACAAAGATAAACAAATAGTTGTTGCAGTTACTGTTCGAATGTGTTCAAATAAACATGAACAGTGAAGAACCGCACATTCAGATGCCCTGACCTGAACGCGATTCAACACTTCCAAACAGAAACTACGCACCTGCGTATCTCTCAAGGAGGATGTCATGAGGGTTGTAATCGCTTCCGATGCCGACGGTATGTCGATGAAGGAGTCCATCAAGGAGATGCTCATCGCCGACGGTCACGAGGTCGTCGACTATTCCGAGACCCCTGCCGCGGACTTTGTCGATTCCGCGACCGCCGTTGCCAAGGACCTGCTGGAGCACAAGGATTCCCAGGGCTTTGCATTCGATAAGTACGGCGTCGGCTCCTATATGGCCGCCGTCAAGATCAAGGGCATGGTCGTCGCCAACATTTCCGACGAGCGTTCCGCCTACATGACCCGCGAGCACAACGGTTCGCGCATGGTCACCATGGGCCCGGGCGTTGTGGGCACCGAGGTCGCCAAGAAGATCGCCCGCGAGTTCCTGCGCGCGCAGTACGCCGGCGGCCGTCACCAGATCCGTGTCGACATGCTCAACAAGATGGCCTAACGAGAGCCACCGAGAACTCGAACTTCTACCTCAACTTGTGAATTCAGACGAAAGGACGTTCTGATGAAGAAGACCATCGCAATCGGTTGCGACCATATCGTTACGGACGAGAAGATCTATCTGGCCGACCGCCTGGAGCAGGCTGGCTACAAGGTGCTCGACTGCGGCACCTACAGCCACACCCGTACGCACTATCCCATCTACGGCAAGGCCGTGGGCGAGGCTGTTGCCAGCGGCAAGGCCGACTTTGGCGTGGCCCTGTGCGGCACCGGCATCGGCATCACCAACGCCGTCAACAAGGTTCCCGGCGCCCGTTGCGCCCTGGTCCGCGACATGACCTCTGCCCTGTATGCCCGTCGCGAGCTCAACGCCAACATCGTGGGCTTTGGCGGCAAGATCACCGGCGAGTTCCTGATGGCCGATATCATGCTTGCCTTCCTTGAGGAGCCCTACGAGAAGACTCCCGAGCACGACGCCCTGATCGCCAAGATCGATGCCTGCAATAAGGCCGACGCCGAGGCTCAGGCTGACCCGCACTTCTTTGACGAGTTCCTCGAGAAGTGGGACCGCGGCGAGTACCACGACTAATTAGGTTCCGGCGTTCTGCCGAACGCCGGACCGGCCGACGCTGCGAAGCCATCTGGCGGGCAATCTGCCGTTCAGCTTCGGCGGCATGACCAGAAGGTCAATGCCGCCTCGCTTCACGGCACCTTGCCTCGCCAGCTGACTTCTCGCTGACGTTGGGGGTACCTGTGGGGTTACCGCTGTTGTTGCGAAGCTTTCTGGTTCAGTAAGCTGCTCCGATAACACGTTTGCTTGCTGAGCTTGTGGGCTTCGTTTTGGCGGGACCCAGTATTCTGCAGCTTTTCAATTGACGGCTCGCGTTTCTGTGAGGGGGCGCGGGCCGGTTTTCTATCAGCCCTATTGACTTGGCGGGCTGTCATAAGAAAGGGAAGGCTCCTATGGAGTTTGTTCTTGATAACGGTTCTATCCGCGTAGCACTGAGCACGGCTGGCGGATCGTTCACTTCTATTGCGGCCAACGGCCGTGAGTACCTGTGGCAGGGTGACCCGGCGGTCTGGTCGGGCCAGGCACCCATTTGTTTCCCGATCTGCGGTGGCCTTCGTGACGGTCACGCAATGACCATGGGCGGTCGCGAGGTAAAGCTCGCCCGCCACGGCTTTGCGCGCAAACAGGAGTGGAAGCTCGAGGAGCAGGGCGACAACATGGTCGCGCTGAGCCTAAGCTCTACCGACCATGCCGAGTTGCTCGAGCAGTACCCGTATCCGTTTAAGATCGTTGCTCGTTACACGATCGATGCGGAGAAGGTGGCCGTGTCGTACGAGGTGACCAATGAGGGCACCGAGGACATGCCGTTCTTTGTGGGCGGTCACCCTGGCTTTAAGTGCCCGCTTGACGAGGGCGAGTCCTATGACGACTACGAGCTCCGTTTTGAGCAGCGCGAGGCCGCCGAGCTCTGTACTGCCGTTCCCTCGACGGGCCTGATTGATGTTGAGCATCGCAGCAAGAACCCGATGGTTGGCCATGACCTGCCGCTGACGCACGAACTCTTTGACTTCGCAGAGACCATCTTTGACGTGCTCGAGAGCCGCGTGGTTACGCTGACCAAGAAAACCGAGGACAAGGGCGTGCGCCTGACGTTCCCCGATATGCCATACCTGATTGTGTGGAGCAAGCCCGAGGGCGACTTTGTGGCCGTGGAACCGTGGGGTGGTCTGTCCACCTGCTCCGACGAGGACGATATTCTGGAGCACAAGCGCGGCTGCCTGGTGGCCAAGCCGGGGGAGACCGTTACCCGCGGCTTTGAGATCGAGATTCTTTAACGAGCTATCGTATGTTTGGGGCGGGTTATGCCGCCCCGGAACAGGAGTTCAACATGATTCTGACCGTTACCATGAACCCGTCGATTGATACGCGCTATCAGCTCGACAAGCTGATCATCGACGACGTGAACCGCGTGACGCCCGAAAAGACCGCTGGCGGTAAGGGCCTCAACGTGAGCCGCGTGTTGCTGCAGCTGGGAGATGACGTGCTCGCGACCGGTCTGCTCGGCGGCCACATGGGTGCCTATATGGCCGAGCTTATGGATGCCGACGGCGTCAAGAACGACTTTGTGCCCATCGCCGGTGAGACGCGCATTTGCCTGAATATTCTGCACGAGGGTAATCAGACCGAGCTGCTGGAGAGCGGCCCGCAGATCGCTCCGGCCGAGCTCGAGGCCTTTACGGCCAAGTTTGCCGAGCTTGCAGCGAAGGCGGACGTTGTGACGCTTTCGGGCTCGCTGCCGCGTGGCGTCGATGCCGGCTACTATGCCGAGCTCGTCAAGATCGCCGAGGAGGCGGGCGCCAAGGTGCTGCTCGATACCTCGGGTGCATCGCTGGAGGCCGCGCTGGAGTCCGACGCTAAGCCTGAGCTCGTAAAGCCCAACCTGACCGAGATTAACGGCCTGCTGGGTACGTCCTTTACGACTGATGATGTCGATGCCCTGCGCGAGGCGCTCGCCGCCGATGACCGTTTTGCCGGTATTCCCTGGGTTGTCGTTTCGATGGGCGCTGCCGGTTCGGTGGGCTTCCATGAGGGTCGCGCGTTCCGCGCCAAGACGCCCGCGATTGCGGCTGTGAACGCGACGGGTTCCGGCGACTCGACCATCGCCGGCTTTGCGCATGCCATTGCTGCCGGCGCCGACGACGTCACGGTGCTCAAGACCGCCAATACCTGCGGCAAGCTCAACGCCATGGATCCCAAGACCGGCCACCTGGTCATGGACCGCTGGGACGAGGTCTACGACAGCGTTGAGGTCACGGAGCTTTAGGGTTACGGCGTTTTACAAACGCCGTAACCGGCCGACGCTGCGCGGGCCGCATATGGACAATCTGACGTTCAACTTCAAGGGCGCGACCGGAAGGTCAGCGCCCTTTCGTTTCACGTCACCTTGTCTCAAATGCGGCCCGCTCGCTGCCGTTGCCAAGACATCGGTGTTGCCTTGCTTCGGGAATGCGGCAGATGGGGACGTTCCTTTTTTGCCGGCAGTTTGGGACACTCCTTACGGGGCACCCCCTCCACAGCGCCTATGCCAGCTTGTCGATTTGCCCAATCTCCCAGAGCGGAATATTGACGAGCGTGCCTTCGTCTCTATATGCCGCTAACGATGTTCTCACGCAGCGCTCGAGCTTGAACTTCTCGCAGGCAATCCTCAGGCTCTTTGCTTTGAGATTCTCTGCCGCCTTGACCTCGAGCGGAAGCACGGTCCCCGCATGGTCGACGGCAAAGTCAGTCTCTGCATTGCCGGAGGAGGATGACCAATACGCGGGAGTATTGCCTTGGAGCAAAAGCTCCTGTGCGACGTATTGCTCGGTCAGCGAGCCTTTGAACTCCGTAAAAACAGCGGGCCCGTTCAGAACAATGGCTGGCGTGAGGCCGGAGAGTGCTCCGAGGATGCCGGTGTCGATGCAGAACAGCTTGAAGCCCGAGAGATCCTCGTAGCTTGTGAGCGGTGCTCTTAGGGCGGAAACACGTGGTACCTTATGAACGATTCCATAGTCCATGAGCCACTGGAGGCTTTCCTCAAAATCGCGTGCGCGCGCCCCGGGACGGAGCGCACCGTAGACGAACTTCTTGTTTTCCTTTGCGAGCTGGCCGGGAAGGGATTTCCAAACCAGCCTCATGCGCTCGACGATGCGGGCTGGCGCATGCTTGCCAAAATCGGATTCGTAAGCTTCGATGATTTGCTGCTGAAGCCTGCGGGCCTCGATGAAATCGTGGGAGGCGGCGAAAGCGGAGACAACTTCTGGCATGCCACCGACAACGAGGTATTCCTTGAGCAGGCGCTCGAGCTTTTCGGAAACGTTTGCCAGCAGGTCCATGTCTGCGGCAAGGATGGCATCTGCGAGCGGATCGCCATCGACGGCACGAACGAACTCGACAAACCCCATGGGGCGCATGGTGAGCTGGTCGATCTTGCCGACGGGGAACGACTCGTTTTCGCGTCGGAGCGCGAGCCCCATATAGGAGCCGGCTGCCACGATATGGTATTCCGGCGCCAGCTCGTTGAAGTATTTGAGCGAGGTGATGCCACGCGGTGCCTCTTGGATTTCGTCGAAGATGATGAGCGTGTCTGTCGGCGTTATGGTCTGGCCGCGCAGGAGCTCTATCTGGGAGATGATGCGTTTGGGGTCAAGGCTTCCGTCGAACAGCGAACGTGCGCCCGGTTCGAGCATAAAGTCAAAACGGATGACGTTTTGATACTGCTGGCCTGCGAATTCGTTGAGAAGCCAGGTTTTTCCCGTCTGGCGGGCCCCCTTAAGCAGGAGGGGCTTGCGGTTTGACCTAGATTTCCAAGCGATGAGTTCGTCCATTAGCTGTCGCTGCATACTGCCCCCTAACGATCATGGTTAGTATAAGACCGTCTTGGTCTTTCCATCGAAAAATGTGGGAGTAAACCACGTTTTTCCATCGAATAATGTGGGAGGTAACCACGTTTTTCCATCGAATAATGTGGGGTTTAGGTCGGCACCTGGGGCGCTCCTTCTCTGCCGGCAGTTTGGAACACTCCTTGTTTTGGTGCAAATTAGCTACCCTTGCATCAGAAAACGGCGCCCGCCGGCGATGTTGCCGGCGGGCGCCGTTGTCGTGTGGGCGGTTATGTCGTGGGCGTTATTTGCCGAGCGTGGGCGTCCGAGGCCGCGTGCTACAGCGAGTCGATGAAGCGCTGTTGGGCGGCACGGCCTGCCTCGTCCCATTTAAAGACGCCGGCGTTGTCGAGCACGTGGCCAAACACCACGCCGACCTCCTCGTGCAGGATATCGATGGCGTTGTCTGCCGTAAGCTCGTCGGCGCGGCGGGCAAAAACGTCTTCGGCCCATGCGGCGTGGTTGCGGCATAGATCATCGCCCTCGAGCGCGCTAGCAAGGTCGTAGCTGACGTCGACCTTGGCGGCCAGCAGGTGCTCGCGAACGGCACCGAGCTCGGGAACCAGGCGCGGCGGAAGAATGGCCAGGCCCATGACCTCGATCAGGCCAATGTTCTCCTTCTTAATGTGGTGATACTCGGCATGCGGGTGGAACACGCCCAGCGGATGCTCATCGGTCGTAATGTTGCAGCGAAGCGCCAGGTAGGCCTCGTAGATATCGCCACCGGCATTGCCGCGGGAGTCGACGCGGCGAATGACGGGCGTCACGGTGTTGTGCGCCACGCCGTCGGCCGTGTGCGCGATGACGCCCACGGACTCGTCGGTCCACTCGCGCCAGGCGAGGATGATCTTCTCGGCGGCATCGAGCAGCTGAGCACGGTCGTGCGAGCGCAGGCGCAGCACCGAGAGGGGCCACTGCAGCACGGTGCCGGTGACCTGGTCAAATCCGGGCACGCTAAACTGCGAGACCTCGGTTGCGTGCATCATGGGGAACTCGTGCGCGCCGCCCTGGAAGTGGTCGTGCGACAGGATCGAGCCGCCCACGATGGGCAGGTCGGCGTTGGAGCCGATAAAGTAGTGCGGGAACAGGTCCACAAAGTCGAGCAGGCAGGAGAGACCCTTGCGATCGACGTGCATCGGACGATGCTCGGAGCTCATGGCAATGCAATGCTCGTTAAAGTACGCGTACGGGCTGTACTGGAAGCCCCAACGCTCACCGTCAAGCTGGATTGGGATAACGCGCAGGTTCTGGCGAGCGGGGTGAGCGCCGCCGTCGGCTGCAGCGGAACGTCCGGGGTAGCCCTCGTTCTCGATGCAGAGCTGGCAGGCAGGATAATTCTCGCCCGTGTTCTTGGCGGCACCGGCTGCGGCGATGTCGCGCGGGTCCTTCTCGGGCTTGGACAGGTTGATCGTGATCTCAAGATCGCCCCAGTTGGTGGGAGTGCTCCATTTGATGTTGCGCGCGATGGCGGCGCGGCGCACATAGCCGGCGTCGCAGCACAGGCCGTAGAACCAGTCGGTCGCGGCGCGGGGCTCGTTGACGCCCATACGACCGTTGAACTCCTCGTTTACAACCGAAGGCCTCGGCATGAGCACGCCCATGATGCGCATGGCGATGCGGTCGCGGCCCGACGCCGTGTCCTCGGCGGCACCGTTGGCAACGGCGGCCTCGGAAAGCGTGGCGAGCGTGCCCTCCAGATCAAAGTCGGGGAGCGTATCGGGGTGCAGAAGCGAAATCTTCTCGGTCTGCAGCGCCCAGGCCATGTCGAGCGCGGGGCCCGTGGCGCCGATGCACTCAAGAGTGGTGTTGTAGGCCCAGATGCGGTCGTCCTGCCCGATCATGGATCGGTGGATGGCGTACTCAATCAGGTTCTGTGCGGCTTCGCGCACGTCGGTCATTACAGCCATGCTGCGTAAGCCCCCTTGTCAGAGATAGCGTAATGGCGGGCAGAATCCTCACCCAGCCAGCCGTTCATCTTGGAGATAAAGGTCTCGACCAGATCGAGCGGCACGAAGGCCTGGATGGTGCCGCCAAAGCCACCGCCGTGGATACGGACGGCGCCGCGGCCGTCGAGCACGTGCTCGGCCAGCGCCAGGGCATACATGGAAGGCTGCTCGGAACCCAGCTTGGCAACAACATTCTGCAGGTACATGGCAGAGCTGGCGCCGGACTCGCGCGTCAGGACCAGGAACTGGTCGATGTCGCCGGCGTTCAGAGCTGCCCAGCGCTTGTCGACCAGGCCGTTCTCGTACCAGTAGTGAACGGCGCGCAGGCAGGCACGGTCGCCCAGCTTGGCACGCAGCTCGGGGAGCTTGGCGTCAAAGTCGGCAACGTCGACCTCGCACAGGCGTGCCTTGCCAAACTCGGCGGCGACGTCCTGCATCTCGCGCGGAACGGCGGCGTAGTCGTCGGTGGCGGCCACGTGGTCGGCGCCGACCTTAACGAGCACGAGCGCATAGCCGTGGTCCTCAAAGTTAAGCTCGAGCTTCTGGGTCTTAGGCTGAGCCTGGTCCTCAAAGTCCATGTAGGCAAGGCCGCCCAGGCAAACGGCAGCCTGGTCCATTAGACCGCAGGGCTTGCCGTAATAGTTGTTCTCGGTGCGCTGGCTCATCTGGGCGAGCGCGACGGGCTCGATGGCGGGTGCGCCCCAGAGGGCTTCCATGGCACGACCGTACGCGGCCTCGACGGCGGCAGAGCTGGAAAGGCCGCCGCCCGAGGGGACGGAGCAGGTAAAGGCAAAGTCGAAGCCCTGGGGCTCAACGCCCAGAGCAGCGATTTCGTGGGCCATGCCGCGGACGAGGCTCGCGGACGTGCCCTTCTCGGACTCTTGAATATCCAGCGTGTCGAGCGTGATCTCAAAGGTGGGGTAGCCCTCGTCGGCTACGCGAACCTTGTTGGAATCGGTTGCCACGGCGATGCCGTCGACGGCGACATCGAGCGAGCCGGCGATAACGTGGCCGCCCTCGTGGTCGGTGTGGTTGCCGCTGATCTCGGAACGGCCGGGCGCGTGCACGTAGAGCACCTGGCGGTCGCCGATGGGGCCAAACTCCTCCTCGAACAGCTTGGTGAGCGTGGCGAATGTCTTTTCGTCGGGGGTGGTCATGGGAGTCCTTTCCTTGGCGCGCACGGGTGAGTTTTGCGTCGTTATGAGTACGTTAACAACTTGAAGCGGCATGAACCAAGTGTTCACGATACCGCACGTTACGGGCTATGTTAACGTACTCATAACACATCGCTTGTCACTTTTTGAGAATCTGGTAATCGGTAGAAATACAGCCGTGAACGGTACTGCCGTATGGACTTATAAAGCAGAAGAGATGCAGATAGAAAAAGTAGAGTACGTTAACATGCGTCCGACGATAGCGGGCCTCGGCGCGGGATGTATTACTGCCCGGGCCGGCATTCACGCTATTCAGATCTCGCAAGGGTGAAGGTGATCCTGTGGCAAGGCGCCCGTCCAACGATACAGGTACGCGTCCGGTCTCCATGGCTGACGTCGCCCGCGCTGCCGGCGTTTCGCAGCAGACGGTTTCGCGCGTCGCCAACGGCTTGCCCAACGTTAACGAGCAGACGCGCCAGCGCGTGCAGGCTGCTATGCAAGAGCTCGGCTTTCGTCCGAGTTATGCCGGTCGCTCGCTGCGCGACGGCCGTTACCATTCGGTCGGCCTATGCATCAACGATGTCACCAAGTTTGGCAACCTCTCAATGATCGACGGCATCGCCAGCGCTGCTCGCGAGCATAATTGCGCCATCACGCTGGTCGAGATGTCCAAGACTGAGGAATTCTCGCTTGCCGAGGCCACGCGTCGTATGGCCGCATTGCCGGTGGATGGCATCATCATCGGCATGAGCCGCATGGCGCCCGATTTTGAGACGTTTGATCCACTGCCGGGCATTGGAACGGTCATCGTTACCATGTACGCGCATCCGCGCGTGACTACGGTCGATTCCGACCATTACGGCTGCTCGCTCTTGCTAATGGATCATCTGTTTGAGCTGGGGCACGAGCAGATTCGCTATATCGGCGGCCCGTCGTTCTCAGTCGACGAGCAATTTCGTCGCGCCGGTTGGCAGGATGCGCTCGAGCGTAAACACATTCAGCCGCATGCGCCGCTCGAGGGAGACTGGTCTGCCAACAGTGGCTACGAGGCCGGCAGATATCTGGCCGAGCACGACCGCACTATGACGGCGATCTATGCGGCAAACGACCAGATGGCAAATGGGGCGATTGCCGCGCTGCGCGATAGCGGTCTGCGCGTGCCCGAGGACGTAAGCGTGGTGGGCGTCGATGATTCGCTCGATGATTTTGTAGCACACAACGAGCTCACGACCGTGCGATTCGATCTACATCAGCGCGGACGCGAGGTGTTCGAGCATGCGGTTCCCGAGGCGGGTACGGCGGGCAAAACCGTTGCCATTCGTATTCCCGGCCAACTCATTATTCGACATAGCACGGCGATACCGCGCTCATAGTTTGCGCAGGTAAACGGCGGTATATTCCGCCTAAATTCCAATCGATAAGGATGCTGACAGATAGCCGTGGCTATGAAGGCGAGTGTTATGATAGACGGGTTCTTTTGTCTATCTAGGAGGCTTTGCCTGATGGAGATCACCAAGGATATCCGCTACATCGGTGTCGACGATCACGACATTGACCTGTTCGAGGGCCAGTACGACGTGTCCGAGAACGGCATGGCATACAACAGCTATGTTATCTTGGGCGATAAAATCGCTGTCGCCGATTCGGTTGACGCTGGCTTTGTCGACGAATGGCTCGGCAACCTCGAGGCCGCGCTCGACGGCCGTACGCCCGACTACCTGGTCGTCCATCACATGGAGCCCGATCACTCCGCCGGTATCGCCGCCTTTATGGAGCGCTATCCCCAGGCACAGATTGTGGCAAGCATGGGCGCCTTCCGCATGATGGTCAACTACTTTGGCACCGACTACCCCGAGCGTAAGATGGTCGTCAAAGAGGGCGACGTGCTCGACCTGGGTGGCCACAGCCTAACGTTTGTCGGCGCCCCCAACGTGCACTGGCCCGAGGTGATCTTCTCCTACGAGTCCACCGACAAGGTGCTCTTTAGTGCCGACGGCTTTGGCAAGTTCGGCGCCAACGACATCGAGGACCCGGAAGGCTGGGCTTGCGAAGCGCGCCGCTACTACTTTGGCATCGTCGGTAAGTTCGGCAAATTCGTGCAGACCGTGCTCAAGAAGGCCGCCGATCTGGATATCCAGATCATCTGTCCGCTCCATGGTCCTGTTCTTACCGAGAACCTGGGCTACTACCTCGACACCTATAACACCTGGTCGAGCTATCAGCCCGAGGACGAGGGCATCACGATCGCCTATGCGAGCGTGTATGGCCATCTGAAGGCTGCCGTCGAGGAGCTCGCATCTGCGCTCGAGGCTCGCGGCCAGAAGGTCTCCGTCTTTGATCTGGCTCGCGACGACATGGCCGAGGCCGTTGAGGATGCGTTCCGCTACGACCGTCTGGTGCTCGCCTCCATTACCTATCAGGGCGAGATCTTCCCGTGCATGAGCACCTTTATCCACACGCTCGCCGAGCATGCCTACCAGAACCGTACCGTGGCGCTTGTCGAGTCCGGTTCCTGGGCGCCCGCTGCCGCCAAGGTTATGACCAAGGAGCTCGAGGGTATGAAGGACATCACCCTGACGCAGAACAAGGTGACTGTGCTGGGCTCGCTCAACGACGCCTCGCGCGCTCAGATCGAGGCCCTCGCCGACGAGCTGTCCAAGTAGCGACACATTCACTTCTGATGCTCAACCACCACAAAGGAGACCTTTGTGGTGGTTTTTGTTTAAGCGCCGGCGATGACGAGGGCTGGACGTGAGCTGTCAGTGGCCTCGGCGATCGAGGTGGCGACGGCATGGTCGGGGTCGCGGTCCATCACGATGGTGTCAACGTCGGCAAGCTCGGCAAAACGGTACATGCCGCGTCCGTTAACCTTGCTGGCGTCCATGAGGGCGACGCTTTGACGGGCCGCGGCGATCATAGCCGTTTTGGTCTCGGCCATCTGGGGAAAGTCGGTCGTAAAGCCGCAGCTGGGGACAAAGGCGCCGGGGCACATGACGGCCAGATCGGCATGGACCATTTGGAGCGCCTGCATAGTGAGCGGTCCGTACAAATAACGATGGCCTTTGCGCAGCGCCCCGCCCAGCATGACGACATCGACTGAGGGCATGCTCTCGTCGATGTAATCGGCAATGGTAATGTCGGCCGTGATGACGGTGATACCGTCGCGCTGATCGAGGAGCCGGACGAACTCGAGCGCCGTGGTGCCCGAGTCGACGAGCAACGTGTCGCCGTCATTGACGAGCTCGATGGCGCTTTGCGCGATGGCCTGCTTGGCGGCGACGTTGACATTGATGCGGCGATCCTGCGTGGAAACGGTCAGGCGTTTGTGGAGCGATACGGCACCGCCATGCGTGCGGCGCAGCTTGCCTGCTTCGGCGAGCGCGTCCAGGTCGGCGCGGGCGGTGACGGAGGACACGCCAAAGGTCTGGGCGATTTCTGCTACCTGCACCGAGGCATTATGCTCGAGCATTTCCATAATGGCGGTACGGCGTTCGTCGGCAAAAGCACGGTTGGTGGCTTGGGCCATGCTTGCTCCATTCTCGGCTAAATTTGCAGGAATTGTGTTGACTCTATTTTCGTTCATTTTCTTTTTGAGTAAGAAAAGACCTTTCGATTACTTATCTTTTCTATAAAAGAAAGACGCTGAACACTCAAAATTCAATATCGAACATGTCCACTCGGCTCAAATTCCTTCCGTTTGCTTTTCAAAAATGACTGTATTGACCTGCATGGGCTCAATATCTCGCACGTGCAAAGCTGCTGAATTTCATACAATGAGCGCAGCAAAACGCAAGGTAAAACGCCTTGCGAACAACTACGCCCGATGTCCAGATGCGGGCGAGGGAGAGGAGCAAACGCTCATGGCACTTGTTACCACCGAAAAGATGCTCAAGGACGCTCAGGCCGGCCACTACGCCGTCGGCGCTTTCAACGTCGAGAACCTCGAGTTTGTTATGGCCGTTCTGGCCGCTGCCGAGGAGACCAAGTCCCCCGTCATCATGCAGACCACCCCGGGCACCATCAAGACCGCTGGTCTGGACTACTTCTACGGCATGGTCAAGGCTGCCGCCGAGCGCGCTTCCGTGCCCGTCGCTCTGCACCTCGATCACGGCGATGGCTATGACCGCTGCATGCAGGCTTTCCGCACCGGCTATACCTCTGTCATGATCGACGGTTCGCACGAGTCCTTCGAGGACAACATCGCCCTGACCAAGTCCGTCGCCGACGCTGGCCGCGCCATGGGCGTGCCCGTCGAGGCCGAGCTCGGTAAGGTTGGTGGCAAGGAGGACGACGGTCCCGCGGTTGAGGGCGAGAGCCCCTACACCGATCCTGCCGAGGCCAAGGAGTTCGTCGAGCGTACCGGCTGCACCTCCCTCGCTATTGGCGTTGGCACCAGCCACGGCGTGTACACGAGCGATCCGCACATCGAGCAGTCCGTGGTCAAGGCTATCCGCGACGCCGTCGACGTGCCGCTGGTTCTGCACGGCACCTCCGGTGTGCCCGATGAGCAGGTTGCCGAGGCTGTGAAGAACGGTATCTGCAAGGTCAACTACGCCACCGAGCTGCGTCAGGCCTACACCAAGGGCTTCATGGCCTACATGGCCGAGAACCCCGCCTGCTTCGATCCCAAGAAGCCGGCCAAGGAGGGCATGCGTGAGATCACCGAGCTGGTTAAGATTCGCATGACCAACCTCAACTCTGTGGGCAAAGCAGAGTAACAGCAAGGGTACTCTGATCCCACCGGACGGTTTGGGCGGGTCCCGTACTTAGTTTCCAAAACGTCCTCGCGCATGAAGGCCCCCGTTGTCTCGCTTCTTCGAAGCGTTGACAACGGGGGCCTTCGCGCTGCGGAATGATTTTGGAAACTAAGTACGGGACCCGCCCAAACCGTCCTGCTCAATCGCCCTTGTGGCGTTAGTGTCGGAAAAATAAGACGTTGCTTTTTGCCCCCTGCGGAAAGATTGGGGAACTAAGCCCTCGTCCCTCCCAAGTTGACCTTCTCGAGGTCGTCGCCCTTGTGGCGTTAGGACTGCGAATTTGGGATGGGAGGGTTACTTGGTTGTTAGGGTTAGCAGGTCGTTGGGGGTTTTGAGGTTGTAGGTGGCGTTTGGGATGTCTTGGTGTGATCCCCATGCTGCTCGGGCAAAACTGACCCCTGCTGAAGTTGCGCATTGTTCGTCGTAGACGGTGTCGCCAATGTAGATGACGCTGTTGGGGTTTGCGCCCGCGCGTCGTAGATATTCGAGCATGGGTGCGGGCGAAGGCTTGTGCTTGGTTGTGTCTTCGACAAGGATGATGTGCTCAAAATACTTGTCGAAGCCAAGGGGTGCTATTTCTTCTGCGTATTCGTCGCGCGCACGTGAGGAGACAATGCCAAGATTGCAACCGCTATCGGCGAGTTTTGCGATGACTTCAAGCAAACCTGGAAACACGCTGATGGTGCTTTTAAAGCTGGCGGCAACTTGGCACCAGCGATTCAACGTTGCCTGCGAGTAGATCCCAAGTTTCTCAAGGGCATCCTTGCCGGGTATGCCGAGGGCAAATTCAAGCTCGTGTCGGGGGAGCGTTTTGCCGGTTTCTTCTTGGACAATCTGGCCAAGCGATGACAGCACGCTTTCTTCTGTATCTGCCAATGCCCCATCAACGTCAAACACGATATAGTCAAAGTACTTCATATAGTAGCTCCTATCCGTTGTTTGCCTGCAAGTTTGATGCAGTGACAGAAGAAGGGCTAGCGGGATTTCTGCCTGGTACTATCGAGATTCTGCCTCGCTGCTCGATAGCTCGAAGGAGTGCATCCCATTTGTTCTTTAAATACCTGGCCAAGATGGCTTGCTGTCGCAAAGCCGCATTGGCGCGCGACTGTCTGGACCGTTCGCGTGGTGTGTGCCAAAAGTTCGCAAGCACGGTTTACGCGGTATGCGCGCAGATATGCCGCCGGGGTCGTTCCTGCGCAAGCTTCGATAATGCGGTAACACTCTCTTTCGCTTACGCCTGCTGCAGATGCCATCTGGGGCACATCTATAGCGGCTGCATAGTTTGCGCGGATATAGTCCAGGATTGCCTTGAACTGTACGTCGCGGTTGGTCATCCAAGAGGCGTTGTCGGAGGAAAAGAGCGGTTCGGCCTTGGCGTAAATCTGAATCCAGAGCTCTGACAAGCTATTCCGAAGCGCCATCTCGTTCTGCGGCCGTTGAAGGTCGTGGTTAAAGGAACTCTTTAGCAAATCGATAAAGGGCATATCGTCGGGGTTGGTGGGCGACCATTTGAGCACATCGACGCCTCGACATTGCAGCAAAGGATTGATATAGCGCTTTTGAAGGCGTCCCGCGGGATCGCCGAGCATCGACGGCTGAAAGATATGCAACATTTGAATGGCTGGTGCCGAATTGGGTGATTGCAGCGTGCTGTGCAAAACGCCGCCGTTGATAAAGCCGGCGGACCCTTCCCCAAAGCGTACGTGCTCATGAGCCGCGCGCGTTCGATAGTCAATCGCTCCCTGCTCCATGTAGAAAAGCTCAACTTCGGAATGCCAGTGCCAGGGGACGGAATTGTCCGGATAGCGAGCGAATTCTGCGCGTTCGGCAATATAGGGCCAGTCTTCGGCGGTCTCGGGAAACGCTTCCTCGCGTCCTCCGCGGTGCAATTCTATGTGATCCATGTTTCGCATGGCATCAGTATAAAGCGCGATGGGCTTAGATTGCTCTTGCCTGTTCGGGGAACGCCTTGTCTAGGGATGCTTGGAGCTTTTCGAACGATGCTCGCAAGTTGTGGCTCTGGTTTGTTGAGCGTTTGGCTTTTGTGGCGGGGGAGTTGAGGAGGCTGTTTCTCTGTGTCGGGGGGAAGGAGAAAAGGTTTGCATATTTTAGGGATGGCTGCTGTGTTGCGTCATTGGAAGAATGCATGCTTATGCGGCCTCCTCGATGTCCACCAAAAGGTTGCGCACGGGGTTTGCTGCTAGGTCCCGTGCGTTGGCAGTATTATGCCGCGGCTGTTGCAAAGAAGCGCTAAAGAAAGGCTTAATCAGGTTTGATGTAACCATGAAACCGCAGCTCAAGGCTATCGAGTAACACTCTTGAAAGGTTTTGAGCTTAAGGGCTTTCTAAGGTTTGTGGCGCGGGTGTGGTTCGCCTGTGTGGGGCGTGTGGACGGCTCGTTCCTAGCGCTGCGGCTCTGCGGCCCGCACCTGTTCGATGACCTTTTCCATGGTGGCGTCGATGCGGTCCTTTTTGAGTTCGCATTCCCAGATGGTTATGGGTGTCCAGCCCATTTGAGTGAGTGCTGCCACGGCAGCGCGGTCGCGCTCGACGTTGCGACGGAACTTTGCCTCCCAAAACTCAACGTTGCGCTTGGGCTGGCTAGGGTTGCACTTGGGGCAGCGGTGCCAAAAGCAGCCGTTGACGAAGATGGCAATCTTGCGCCCAGGAAAGGCGATGTCGGGCTTGCCGGGAACCTTCCATTCCAGGCGATAGCCGGTGAGGCCCGCTGCGCGCAGGCGCTGGCGAACGAGCAGCTCTGGCTTGGTATTGGCGCGCTTGTTGCCCTTCATGGACTTTTTGATGGCGGCGCGACGGCGGACCAGTTCGCGCTCGTCAGCGGAGAGGTCCGAGGTATCGATGCCGTCGAGCAGACCGGGCTTGGGACGCTTCTTGCTGCGGCGCTTAGGTGCGCGCTTGGGTTTGGTGGCGGGTTTGTCGGCTGTGTTGGGCACGGCGTCATCGGCGGAGCTTGTCTCGAGTCGGTCTTCCTTCAGCTCAATCAGGGCATCGATAAGCCCCTTGTCGGCGGGCATCCATTCCACCGTGGCAAGCGAGGCGCGCGGAATCCAGCGGATATCGAGCTGTCGGTCATGTTTCTGAGGCTCATCGGATTCATCGGCGAGCGAGCAGTAGTAGCACTCCATGGAGAGATGAAAATCGGGGTAGTCATACTCAACGGTATAGAAATCGCGCAGATTGGTGACTTTGACCTGCAACTCTTCCATAAGCTCGCGGCGTACAGCGTCTTCGGGCGTCTCGCCGCGCATGAGCTTGCCACCGGGGAACTCCCAAAGTCCCCGCATGTCGCCATAGCCGCGCTGCACGGCCAGTAGCTCGTCGGATCCTTCCTTGCGAATGATCCCAGCGGCAACATGAACAGTCTTCAACAGGAGTCCTCTCTCGATATCAACACGTGGCAGGCTAGCTACCCGTACCTTACACAACGGTAAGGCAAGCGTAAGCCATATCGATGGTAGCCGACTCGTCTTCTTGCGACTATAGATGCCGTAGACTAATCGCAAGAAAGGACTCGGTATGCAAACCACGCACATGGCGACCCCGGTACTGGAGGTCGCACATCTCGAAAAAGTATATGGAGCGCTGGGCAACGTGACCCGTGCGCTCAACGACGTCAGCTTTACCGTCAACCGCGGCGAATTTGTTGGCATCATGGGCGCTTCGGGCTCGGGCAAGTCGACGTTGCTCAACTGCGTCTCGACCATCGATAGTGCTACAAGTGGCATGATCCGCATTAACGGCCAAGACGTAACACGCATGAAGCAGGCTAAGCTTTCGCAGTTCCGCCGCGAGGAGCTCGGCTTTATCTTCCAGGACTCCAACCTGCTCGATACGCTCACGGCACGCGAGAACATCGCCCTGCCGCTCACCATCGCCCGCGCAAACTCGGCAGAGATCTCGACCCGCGTGCAGGATGTGGCAGCGCGCCTGTCCATCAGTCAGGTGCTCGACAAGTATCCCTACCAGATGTCCGGCGGTCAGCAGCAGCGCGTTGCCGCGGCTCGCGCGCTCGTCACCGACCCCACCATGATCATGGCCGACGAGCCCACCGGCGCCCTCGACTCCAAAAGCGCCCGTCTGCTGCTCGAGAGCCTGGAGGCCCTGAATCGCCGCCTGCGCGCCACGGTGCTCATGGTCACGCACGACAGCTTTGCCGCCAGCTACACGAGCCGTGTGCTGTTTATTCGTGACGGCAAGATCTTCACCGAGCTGCGCCGCGGCGACACCGACCGTCGCGAGTTCTTCGACCGCATTATGGAGGTCGTTGCCATGATGGGCGGTGAGGGCTCCGATGCTCTGTAAACTCGCTTGGGGCAACGTCCGCCGCGCCGGCCACGACTACCTCGTCTACCTTTTGACGCTCACCCTGGGCGTTACGGTCTTCTATGCCTTTAACACCGTCTCGATGCAGGTCGACATCGCCGGAATCGATGAAGAGGGCTTGGCGCAGGTTATGGGCAGCATGCTCGGCTACCTGACGTACTTTTTGGCCGGTGTCATGGCCTTTTTGATGGTGTACGCCAATAACTTCATCATGAAACGCCGCAAGAAGGAGTTTGGCCTGTACCAGGTGCTCGGCATGGGACGCGGGCGCGTCGCCACGATCATGGCGCTCGAGACCGTGATAGTATCGGTCGTGGCCTTTGTCGCCGGCATTGTGCTGGGTGTGGGACTCTCCCAGCTCATGACGTTCTTTACGGCCTCGCTCTTTAAGACACAGATCGCCAATTTCCACTTCTTTTTCTCGGTGCATGCGTTCAATCTGACCCTTGCCTGCATGCTCGTAATGTTTGTGCTCACGCTACTGCTGAACCTTCGCGCCGTGCGTCGTACCAAACTCATCGAGCTTATGGGTGCCGAGCGTCGCAACGAGAGCATCAAGACACGCAACCCCTGGATCGCGATTGCCATCTTTGCCGTGGGCGTGGTGCTTGTGGGCGTGGCCTATTACCGTCTGCTACGTGATGGGTTCCCGCTAACCGCGACGGACAGCAAGCTGCAAGAGGCCATGAACCAGTTTGGCATTACGACCGCTATGGTTACCGTGGGCACCTTTGCGCTGTTCTGGGGACTCTCGGGCATGCTTATCAAGCTGCTGCAGAGCCTGCGCAGCGT
Source organism: uncultured Collinsella sp. (assembly GCA_959026535.1). Taxonomy (GTDB): domain Bacteria; phylum Actinomycetota; class Coriobacteriia; order Coriobacteriales; family Coriobacteriaceae; genus Collinsella. The sequence continues at coordinate 27,775 of CAUFMB010000028.1, forward strand.
GTATTGGCGCGGCCTCAATATGTTTACCGTGCGTCAGCTTTCGGCCAAGGTCAATACGGTGTGCTTTTCGATGGGCGTCATCGCGATGATTCTGTTTTTGGCCATTACCTCGGTGACCTGCGGTATGTCGATTGCCAACGTGATGAACGAGAATCTGGAGCGCTATAACCCTGTTGACGTGTCTCAGACGTATGTCTATTACACGCCCGAAACGCTCGACTACTACAAGGAGTATGTCAATCCGTCTGAGGCCGATCGCATGGTGCTGGCCGATGCAACGGTCGATTTGTACGCTGCATGGCATGGCGATCGTAAAGATCCCGATAACGTTGCAGACGGTATTAAGGGCAAGTCGGCGGACAACAACGACGAGACCGGCAAGAAGGTCAATATCGCCGATGTTGCCGGTGAGCATGTGCAGATCGATTCGTATCTGAGTTACCCGCTTGGCGGCTCGGGCCCCTCGGTGGTGGCGGGTGAGATGTGCAAGGCTATGGGAGAAAAGCTTCCCAAGGCGCTCGAGGGAAGCAACGCCGATGCGATGGGTCTGTATGTGACGCCGGCGAGCCAGTACAACAAACTGCGCCAGATGATGGGCGAGGAGCCGGTGAGCATTGGCCGCGACCAGTACTTGCTTACGTGTGATATGGGCGGTGAGCTGGGCGACCTGTACACCAAATATATGGCCGGCGGCCATGCCCTCACCTTGGGCGGGCATGAGCTCAAGCCCGCAACCGATAAGTCGGACGAGGACACGGCGGCCATCGCCAACTCGGCGATGGGCAGCAATCCCGGTACCGTGGTCGTAGCCGATGAGCTGCTGTCCCAGCTTAATCTGCAACCGTATTCCAGTAATCTGCTCGTTAATTACAAACAGGGTATGGATACGACCGAGGCAGACGAGAACATTAAATACACCTTGCTCGACAATCTGCTCGTTGACGGCAAGGAGCCGGGGTCGTGGGGAGTCTTCATCATGCGTTCCGAGATGTACACGCAGGCGGCGCAGATGAACGGTCTTATTAGCTACCTAGCCATCTACATTGGCTTTGTACTGGTCGTTGCGTGCGCGGCGATTCTGTCGATCCAGCAGCTCTCCAATGTGGCCGACGGCAGCCGCAGCTATCGTGTGCTGGCACAGATCGGCTGTGACGACCGCCAGATTCGCCATTCGGTGATGGCGCAGCAAGCGGTATTCTTTCTGTTCCCGCTGGCAGTGGGCCTGGCGCACTCCTTTGTGGCGCTCAAGGTGATTATCGAGCTGGTGAGCATATTCGGAGATATGAGCATCGGCGGCACCGTGGGCCTCACCTGCGCGATCTTCCTGGCAGCCTATGGTGGTTACTTCCTGGTGACCTACCTCATGAGCACCGGCATGGTACAAGCCGCCATCGCCACCCGCTACAGCGAGTAACAAGCGGGCAAAACCGTCGCAAAATCAGAGGCGTATGACCGCCGCGAAGGGACCAGGGGCCCTTTCGCGGCGGTTTTTGCCAACCTGGTGCGTCTCAGATACAAGTGAGTAGACTGTTTTGAACCTGCCGAGCACATCGCGACAAATGCTCAATAAAACCGACGCTCCTATAAGTTGTCAAGAGGCAGTTTGCGGGAGCGCTCTCT
>CAUFMB010000029.1 GCA_959026535.1 uncultured Collinsella sp.
GAGAGAGCGCTCCCGCAAACTGCCTCTTGACAACTTATAGGAGCGTCGGTTTTGTTTTTGTAAATTCCGGGATGGTCGAGGGTGGCCGGTTTAACGTAGTAGATGGCCACGTTTCGTGGCAAACGGTCCGATCCAAGACCCAAGGCAGCCAACCTCGAATGGCCATTCTCGAAGCTGCGGTGGAATAGTTCCTGTTTTTGCTGTCTGAGCCGCCAAACAGGAACTATTCCACCGCAACTTATAAAGAGATAGGTTTTAGATACGGCCAAGGTCGTAGGATCGAGCGGCTGCTTCGCCAGCGCAGATAAGGTTGGTGGTGGCTTCCTGCGGATTAAGCGCTTGCTCCAGGTCCATGGGCTTGCGGCAGATCGGAAGCACCAAGTCGATGCCCTGCCCATACACCGCATCGAGGTTGTCAGCGCGACCGCCCACGACGGCGACCACCGGCTTGCCATATCGCTTCGCGCGGCGGGCCACGCCCACCGGTGCCTTACCGGCGGCGGACTGCTCATCCATATTGCCCTCGCCCGTTATGACCAGGTCGACATCGCGTACACGCTCGTCAAACCCCACGAGATCGAGCACCGTCTCCACACCCGAGCGTAGCTCCGCGCCGAGCGCCAGCAACGCCGCGCCCAAGCCACCGGCAGCGCCCGCGCCGGGCACGCCGAGCACCGAGCCAAATGTCCGCGCGCCCTCGGGTGTGCGCAACAACCCCTGGGCTCGCGCCTCGAAAATTGCCGCATCGAGCAGGCGACCGTAGCCGACCATCCAGCCGTCGTATCTGCACAGCACCTCGACATCATCCGCCGGCAGGCCCTTCTGCCCGCCAAACACCGCCAGTGCGCCTCGACGCCCCACGAGCGGATTCTCGACATCGGAAAGCACAACGATACGAGCATCATCCAAAGCCTGCAGAGCTGGCGCCAAATCAACGCTCGCCACCTGCTCAAGGCCGGCAAGACCGGGGGCGACATCGCATCCCTGATCATCGACCACACGCGCGCCCAGCGCCTGCAGCATGCCGGCGCCACCGTCGTTGGTGGCACTGCCGCCCAGACCAATATAGATAGTCTTTGCCCCGGCGCGAACCGCACGGAGCATCAGCTCGCCCACGCCATAGGTCGAAGCCGCGAGCGCCGCCGATTCCGTGCAGGGTGAATACCCGATACCCGCCGCCTCGGCCATCTCAATTACAGCCGAGTCGCGCTCGCCGTCCACCAGCATCCGGGCAGACACGCGGTCGCCCAAGGGGCCTGCCACCTCGCAGGTCACAATCTCACCGCCGCACGCGGCAACGGCATCGAGCGTTCCCTCGCCACCATCTGCCAGCGGCAATGCGCGCACCTCGGCATCGGACCACACACGGCGCACGCCTTCGGCAACCGCCGCCTCCGCCTGCGCACTCGAAACGCTGCCCTTAAAGGAGTCGATCGCCAGCAGCACACGGCGGGGCCGGCGGCACGCAGGACCAAAGTCAACCGCCGTGTCAGCATCCTCACCGGCACCTGCAAGCGCTGCGGCGTGAGCGGCGTGTGCTTCAAGATCGGCCCCACAACCGCAATCAGCGCCGCCCGCTCCGCGCAGACCGCCAAAATAGTTACTCAGCAGCTCGCGACATTCATCCGCCAGGACCCCAGCCGTCACGTTAAACCGATGATTCAGGCGCGAGTCGGCATTCAAATCGTATAGGGATCCCAGCGCGCCCGCCTTGGCATCAGCCGCGCCATACACGCAGCGCCCCACGCGCGCGTTGACCATAAGCCCCGCACACATGCAGCATGGCTCGAGCGTCACGTAGACCGTGCAATCGGAAAGGCGCCAGCGACCGAGCGACCGAGCGGCAGCGCACAGGGCCGCGAACTCTGCATGAGCCGAAGGATCCTGGTCGAGCTCGCGCCGATTGTGCGCCCTCGCGACGATCTCACCGTCGCGCACCACTACGGCACCAATCGGTACCTCGCCCACCGCAGCGGCGGCGCGAGCCTCCGCCAGCGCCTCGCGCATGAACTTCTCGTCGATTTCGGTGATCGTCATCGTTCGCCTTCCCTGTTGCAAATTCAAAACGATGCTATCATTACGACTCACGGAGAGATGGCAGAGCGGTTGAATGCGGCGGTCTTGAAAACCGTTGAGCGCGAGAGCGTTCCGGGGGTTCGAATCCCCCTCTCTCCGCCACTCCTAGTGATGCACCGGTGTCATGGTCCGCTCAAACAGCGCATCGACCACGTCGGCTATCTCAGGTCGACGCTCAAGATCGTGGCCCGATTCCCACCATATCGTGAAAAGACGAATAATACCGCCGGCGACAAACTCGGACGTCGTCTCGAGTGACACGGGGGCCAGGGCATCCTCGGCAAGCACGTTCATCACACGCTCGCGGATGGAGCGGGCAATGCGGTCGCAAATAACGTTGGTCAACATGCCCGACATGCTGCTTGCCAATATGTTATCCATGAGCCGCTCGTGCGCCAGAATCAAATCCATGGCATCGTCCAAAATCGCGTGTCGAAGCGCGCGCACGTCCTCGGCAGACACTGCGCCGGCCTCATCGGGCTGTTTTTGCGGCAAGCCCGACATAAGCTCATCGATATAAAAGGCAAAGTAATCGTTCTTGTCGCGAAAATGCTTGTAGAACGTCGTGCGGCGAATCATGGCGCGGTCGCACAGCATGGCAACCGTCAGGTCCTCAAAACGATGCTCCTCGAGAAGCTCGGTGAAGGCATCGAATAGGGCGCGGTAGGTTTTCTTAATGCGAAGGTCCACTGGTATCGCCATCCTCAGGGCAAAGACAACACTCGTCAATCTGTCGCATATCTTACACCTGTACCTCGCACGCTTTGCCCCGGTGCCAACCCCACCGAAAACATAACGCTTACCGGAAAGTTCGGCACGGCAAAACGTTGCGGGTATACTAGTAGCGTTATACCAACGGCAGCTGGCGCATGCCGCCGCGGCCATTCGAAACGGAGACATCATGATTACCGTCATCATCGGCATCGTTGTTGTCATTGTGATTGTCTGCGCCATCGCCGGCATCTACAACAACATGGTCACCAAGCGTAACCGCATCGATAACGCCTGGCAGAACATCGATACGCAGCTGCAGCGTCGCAACGACCTGATCCCCAACCTGGTCGAGACCGTCAAGGGCTACGCCAAGCACGAGCAGGAGACACTCTCCGCCGTGATCAGCGCGCGTAACACCGCCGTCAAGGCCACCACGCCCGAGGCCAAGATGGAAGCCGACAACGTGCTGACCGGTGCGCTGCGCCAGCTCTTTGCCGTGGCCGAAGCCTATCCCGATCTTAAGGCAAACACCAACTTTACGCAGCTGCAGGCATCGCTCGAGGATACCGAGAACAAGATTAGCTATGCACGCCAGAGCTACAACGATTGCGTGCTCAGCTACAACAACGCCATTCAGACGTTCCCGGCTGTCATCTTTGCCGGCATCTTCCAGTTTAAGGAGCGCCAGGGCTTCGAGGCCGCCGAAGCCGCCCGCCAGGCCCCGACCGTCAAGTTCTAACAATCACGGCCGAGTCTTAATCGGGTATATGCATAAACCGCCCCGTCGAATGCATACTTCGACGGGGCGGTTTCCTTTTTCGCGTAGGTCCCCCTCTAAGCGCCGTGCATTTTTAGGAGTATTCAACATAACCAAGAGCTTCGGGCGCCACGATAAATGCCAAAGACCGCGAATATCCCTGCAATTCAAACGCTGCCAGCCCATAACCCCGCCCATCATTCGTAGAAAACATCGAGAAATCCCGATTTTTTGCCCGAGGTCGGTATGCAGGGGCCTTCGATTGCAGAATACTCGCAAAAATGCACGTCGCCGCCACCCCCACATGGCGCGAACCAAAACAAAAGCGCGGCCTAAAAGGCCGCGCGCCATCTTTAATTCAGATCTATATTGCCCGTAACGGCAGCGCCGAGGTAACGCAGGCCCGAGGGCAACCTTCCTTTCCGGCGCACTCCGCAGGACGAAAGAACCCCCGCCGCACGAAGTGCGCAGCGGAGGTTCTTTCATGTCCGAGGACGCGCCGGAAAGGAAGGTTGCCCTCGGGCCGAACAGCTATGGCAGCTTACGCCACGGTGTAAACCCAGTTGTGCTTATCCTCGACAGCACCAGACTGGATACCAGTCAAGGTCTCGCGGAGCTTCTTCATCACAGGGCCGATCTCGGTGTAGCCAGCCGGGAAGGTCACAGTCTCGTCGGCACCGTAAACCTTGTTGTCGATCTCGCCAACCGGGGAGATGACAGCAGCGGTGCCGCACAGGCCGCACTCGACAAAGGTACCGGCCTTGACCTCGGCCCACTCAACGGGACGCTCGTCGACGGTGATGCCCAGGTCCTTGGCGACCTGAACGAGCGAGCGACGGGTGATAGAGGGCAGGATGGAGTCGGTGTGCGACTGCGGAACGACGAGCGTGCCGTCCTCCTTCACGAACAGAACGTTGGCGCCGCCGGTCTCCTCGACATAGGTGCGGGACTCGGAGTCGAGATACAGGTTCTCGGCATAGCCCTCGCGATGGGCCTCCATCGTGGGCTTGAGGGACATGGCGTAGTTCAGGCCGGCCTTGATGTTGCCGGTGCCGTGAGGTGCCGCACGGTCATACTCGGAAACGCGCAGCTTGACGGGCTTGAGGCCACCCTTAAAGTACGGACCGACCGGGGTCACGAGAATGCGGAACGTGTACTCAGGAGCGGGAGCCACGCCGATCACGTCACCGGAGCCGATCATAAACGGACGCACGTACAGGGTCGCACCGGAACCGAAGGGCGGAACCCAGGCGGCGTTGGCAGAAACGACCTGCTTGACGGCTTCAACGAACTTGTCCTTGGGGAACGGGGGCATCTCGAGGCGCTGCGCAGAGTTGTACATACGCTCGGCGTTCATGTCGGGACGGAAGCAGACGATGCTGCCGTCCTCGGCGGTGTAGGCCTTCAGGCCCTCAAAGACCTCCTGGCAGTAATGGAAGATGCCGCCGCACTCGGAGACATGCAGGGTGTGGTCGGTGGTCAGGCCACCCTCGTCCCACTCGCCATCCTTCCAATGGGCCTCGTAGCTGTAATCGGTCTTCATGTAGCCAAAGCCGAGGCTACCCCAATCGATATCCTTCTTCTCGACAGTCATATGTCGCTCCTTACATACACAGTTGCAAACTCGCGAACCCGCACGCAAGGACCGAGGCCGACCGCGTCGCAACGTCGCACGCCCGGAGCGTAGAGCCGGACGGGACACGCGAACAGCATCAAAGCCGATGGCACGTCGATTCGCATGCACGAGATTGTACTCCCCGTGCGCGTCTGATAAAACGCTTTTCTTTAACTAAGTAAAGTATTTTCATTTGACCGAAGCAAAAAGGCCCGCCACCGTAAGCGGTGACGGGCCTCAACTGCACGGCTTGCGCGCCGGCTCGATCTACGCGTTCTTTTTGCCCAGCTTAGCCTTAACCAAACCGACCACGGTCGGGATGATCGACACGGCAACGATGCCGATAATCAGCAGCTCAAAGTGCTCCTGCACAAAGGGAATGCCGCCAAAGAAGTAGCCCAGCAGCGTAAAGACCGTCGACCAGGTAATGCCACCCAGCACGTTAAAGATGACAAAGTTGCGCCAGTGCATGCCGCCCATGCCAGCGATGAAGGGCACAAAGGTGCGGATAAACGGGAAGAAGCGGCCGAGGAAGATGGCCAGGTGGCCCCACTTGTCCAAGAAGTCCTCGGACTTTTTGATGCGCTCGGGCGTCATGGCCTTGACCTTGCCCGAGGCGATGATCTTTTTGCCAAAGAAATGGCCGATCATAAAGTTGCACTGATCGCCCAAGATGGCAGCGGCCCATGCAACGGCCAGCAAAGCCACGATGTTAAAGCCACCGTTGTGGGCAAAGAAGCCCGAGGCGAACAGCAGCGAATCGCCGGGAAGGAACGGGAAGAATACCACGCCCGTCTCGATAAAGATGATCAGGAACACGCAGCCGTAGGCCATAAGCGGGCCGGCGGCGATCCAACTGGCGATCGCGGTGCGCGGATCCTTAAGCAGCTCGGCAATGAAATTGATGAAACCCATGAAGTAAAACCTCTCAGTTGTGGGCGCGGACACGTCCAAGTTGACCAGTATACGGTTGCGGCGCGACCATGCACACGACCCCACAAAAGCATGACTCCATTACCAGCAAGTTTGCATAACTGACACCTGTCACGCAAAGCCGTGGAAGATTGCTCTTCCTAATCCCTAGCGAATCGCTATACTTTATTGAATCGCATTGCCATGGCGCTAAGGGAGGGCGGCCGGTGAGCTTTATCAATACCATTCGCGAGGACATCAAGACCGTCCAGGCGCAGGACCCCGCCGCGCAAAACGGCCTGGTCATTTTCCTTTCGTACCCCGGTCTTCACGCCAAGTGGAATCACGTGCTCGAGCACTGGCTCTGGGAGCACGGCCATCGCTCGCTCGCCCGCGTGCTCTCGCAGCTCACCCGTCATATCACCGGCGTCGAGATTCATCCCGCCGCGAAAATTGGCAAGCACTTCTTTATCGACCACGCCATGGGCGTCGTCATCGGCGAGACCACCATTGTGGGCGACAACTGCGTGCTCTACCAGGGCGTCACGCTCGGCGGTACCGGCAACGAGACCGGTAAGCGCCACCCCACCCTGGGCAATAACGTCACTGTGGGCACAGGCGCCAAGGTGCTCGGCAACATCCGCATCGGCAACAACGTCAAGATCGGTGGCAACTCGGTCGTCGTCAAAGACGTACCCGATAACTGCACCGTCGTGGGCGTGCCCGGGCGCATCATCAAGCGCAACGGCTGCCGCGTGTTCGAGGAGAGCTTCGATGCCAAGCAGCATCGCGAGTATATGCCCGATGACGCCGCCGAGCAGTCCGCGCTCAACCGTCAGGGCATCACCGAAAACGCCCGCCGCGTCAAGGAACTCGAGCGAGAGGTGGCCGAGCTCAAAGCCCTCGTCGCCAAGCTCGTGGACGAACGCTAGAAGCGGGCAGCCGCGGTCAACATCGAAGCCAACGCAAAGGCGCGCCAGGGAGTTCATCCCCAGCGCGCCTTCTTTTCGAATGTGACAAAGGGACTGTCCCTTTGTCACCTTATGCGAACTGGCTCAAGTAGAGATCGGCGTAGGCACCCTCGGCAGCCAGCAGTTCCTTATGCGTACCCTGCTCGATGATGTTGCCGTGGTCCATGACCAAGATCAGGTCGGCGTCCACGATCGTCGACAGGCGATGCGCGATCACAAAGCTCGTACGCCCGCGCATGAGCGCGTCCATGGCGCGGCCGATGGCAAGCTCGGTACGCGTGTCCACGCTTGAGGTCGCCTCGTCCAGGATGAGAATCGCCGGGTTGTTGAGCAGCACGCGCGCGATGGTCAGCAGCTGACGCTGGCCCTGGCTGATGCTTTCGGCATCGTTGGCCACGCGCGTGTCGTAGCCCTGCGGCATGGTGCGCACAAAGAAGTCGACCTGCGCGGCGCGGGCGGCAGCCACGATCTCGTCGCGCGTCGCCTCGGGGCAGCCGTAGGCGATGTTTTCGGCAATCGTGCCATCGAACAGCCAGGCGTCCTGCAGCACCATGCCAAACTGCTGCCGCAGCTCGCCGCGATCCATGCGGCTCGTATCCACACCGTCGAGCGTAATGCGGCCGCCGTCGATCTCGTAAAAGCGCATGAGTAAGTTGATGAGCGTGGTCTTACCCGCACCCGTGGTTCCCACCACGGCAATCTTCTGGCCCGGCTCGGCGGTAAACGACACGTCGCGCATAAGCGGCTTGTCGGGCGAATAACCAAAGCGCACATGCTCAAAGGAGACGCAGCCCTCCACGCGACCCGGCAGCTTGGCGGCCTTGTCCGGCAGCGGATCGGCCTCCATCTCGGGCTCATCGAGCAGGTCGAACACGCGCTCTGCACTCGCCAGCGCGCTCTGCAGCGAGTTGAAGGTAAACGACAACTGCGTCATGGGCTCGGACGCCTCGTAGATAAACTGGAAGAACGCCTGGAACACGCCGACGGTCATGTGACCGGCAACCAGCATGCTGCAGCCCACCAGCGCGATCACAATCTGCGCCAAACGGCCGATAAAGCGCACCGCAGGGCCGACGGCATTGATCATAAAGTCGGCCTTGGTACTCACGCGCGCTAGCTCCCTCGAGGCCTCATGCACTTCGGCAGAACTCTGACGCTCGCGGTTGAATGCGCGAATCACCAAACGGCCCGAATAGCCTTCCTCGACCGCGCTCGTAATTTTGGACACCCACTCCTGGCGCTCACCGGTCACGTCATGCGTGCGACGCGAGACCACTTTGGTCACCAGCAGCGACAACGCCATAAAGAACAAAAAGACTAGCGTGAGCGGCACGCTAAACACGAACATCATGATGATGGCACCCGTCACGGTACCGATCGATACCAGCAGCTGCAGCAATCCGCGCTGCATACTCTCGGACATCTTGTCCAGGTCGTTGGTCGCGCGGCTGACGACCTCGCCGGGACGATGCGCGTCAAAATAGGCGAGCGGCAGACGGTTGAGCTTTTGCGCGATGCGGTTGCGCAGGCGCAGATTGAGGCGTTCGGCCACGCTCGACATCAAAAAGCTCTGGAGCGCGTAGAACGAAGCGGCGGCCGTCCAAATCAAAAAGTAGATGAAGATAGTCCTGCCGTAGTTCTCCCAGGTGATGCTGAAGGTGGCGTTGTTGACAAACGCTACCTGAATGTGGCCCCACAGCTCATCGATCACGCGGGCGCTATATGCCGGCGCGGCAGTGTTAAAGATGACATAGAACACAATGCTCGCGAACACGATATAGAAGCGCCAATGGTCGCCGGCAGCCTCACTCCACAGACGGCGCACCGTCGCCCAGGTATCCCGAGGCGTCTCGTCCTCGTCTTCGTCGTCCACGTCGCGCATACGCTCTGCCTCGGCGCGGGCGCGCTCGTCCTCGGCACGTTCGTTTTCCTCGTAGAGCGCTTGGCGGCGAGCCTCGCGCTCGGCTGCAGCCTTGGCGGCGTCATCCAGCTCGGTCGACGCGGCAGCCGTTTCCTCGACCAGTCCCGCGGCAGCGGCGTCATCAACGCCGCCCTGCTTCTTGAGCTCCTCGGTCATGCTACTCACCTCCCTTCATCTGCGATTCCGCGATGGCGCGGTACACCTCACAGGTTTCCATAAGCTCGCCATGCGTGCCCAGACCCACAACCTCGCCATCCTTGAGCACGACGATCTGGTCGGCGTGCAAGATCGTCGAGATGCGCTGCGCGATGATGAGCACCGCAGCGTCACGCGTCTCGTCTTGCAACGCATGACGCAGGGCCGCATCGGTCTTAAAGTCCAGAGCAGAAAAACTGTCGTCGAAGATATACAGGTCGGCGCGCTTCATGAGCGCGCGAGCAATGGCCAGACGTTGGCGCTGGCCACCCGAGAAGTTCGTACCGCCCTGCGCCACCGGGGTATCGAGCCCCTGCGGCTGATCGAGCACAAAGGTGCTCTGGGCAACCTGGAGCGCATGAAGCATGTCGGCCTCAGTCGCGTCTTCGTTGCCAAAGCGCAGATTGCTTGCCACGGTGCCCGAGAACAGCCATGCTTTTTGCGGCACATAGGCAATGCGCCCGCGAATCTCACCTTGCGAAAGCTCGCGCAGGTCGACGCCGTCCAGGCGAACGGCGCCCTTGGTGGCATCGTGGAAGCGCAGCAAGAGCTTTGCCACCGTCGACTTACCCGAACCCGTCGAGCCGACGATTGCGGTCGTCTGACCGCGACGACAAGTAAAGTTCAAATTGCACAGCGTGTCCTCGTCGGCGTCGTCAAAGCGAAACGACATATGATCGAACACGGCAACAGCATCCGCATCGTCCTCGGAGGCAGGCGCCCCGTCACCCAGCGTACGCTGGCCATCGACGATGCTCGGCTCAATCTCCAGCACTTGCTGTGCACGGCTTAGGCATGCCGCGGCGCGTGGCAGAGTTAGCACCACCATCTGCGCCATCATCACAAAGAACAGGATCAGAATTGCATACTCCAGCACCGCCGAGATACTCGCAATCTGCATGGCGTGGGCGCCTACGCGGTTGCCGCCCACCCACAGCACCGCCACCTCGGCGATGTTCATCAAAAAGAAGCTTGAGCTGTCGAGGCCCACAAACAGGTGGTTGACTTTGATGGCGTTGGCGGCGTATTCGCTAAACACCTCGTCCAGACGCCGTTCCTCGTGGCGCTCCTTGTTAAACGCACGGATGACGCGCACGCCCACGATGTTTTCGCGCAGCACCACGTTCATGCGGTCGATAAAGCTCTGCAAGCGCATAAAGATCGGAGCCGCGTTGGCAACCGTAAAGACCGCCGCCACCAGCACAATCGCAACGACTACGCCCAGAAGCGTGCCCATGGCAGGATCGATAAACCAGGCAAAGATGATGCCCGCCACAGCCAAAAACGGCACGGGCAGCACCAGCTGAATCGTCTGCAGAATCGCCTGCTGAATCACGTTGATGTCGTTGAGCGAGCGGGTGATCATCGATCCGGTGCCAAAGCGCTCAAAATCGCTGGCCGCGAGCTCGAGCGATTTGTCGTACACGGCATTGCGGATATCGCAAGCCACGTTGGCGGCCAGGCGCGCCGAAAGATAGCAGCCCAGCACCGTGCCGCCGCTAGCCATGCTGGTCGCGATAAACATGTATAGGCCGTTGCGTAAAATGTAGTCGACATCGCCCGTGGTAATACCGGTGTTGACCATGTTCGCCAGCATCGTGGGAACCAACAGCGTACCGACGTTATCCACCAGCAGCACCAGCAGCGTCACTGCGACAAGCCCTCGATAGGGCTTCATAAACCTCATTAACAGTCGCACGACTCCCCCTCACCTTGATTCTCGGCTAGGCTCTCGGCAGCGATATGCTGCTTAAAGGCATCGCACTCATCGCCGAGCGCATGGGAAAATTTTCCGATTAGGCGCATGATTTCGCGCTGCTCACACGGCTCAAGCGCGCCAAAGGCTCGCTGTTCGGCCTTGAGTGCCGGCAGCGCATAACGCTCGGCAAATCGCCTGCCCTCTTCGGTCAGGCTCACAACCTTGTTCTTACGGCTGCCTTCGGCAAACTCCAACGTTGCGAACCCCCGCGCCGTCAAGGTTTTAATTGCAGAGTTGATGGTCTGCTTGCTGTAGAACCATTCGCTTGTCAGACGGCTTACGGCAATACTGCCGCCCGCCGTGCTGGTATCGACGAGCATCCAGTAAGCGCAGTCCGAAAGGCCGCAGGCGCGCGAGAACTCCGAATAGATATGGTCGAGTCCATTGAGCAACCGGTCGAAGTCGACCAGTGTAACCGCACTATTCATCTATCCCACCATTCGATTGTCCGATTTTTGACCAATTTTGTGTCTCTAGATTAGTCCGAGTTTTGGCTATCGTCAACAGGCTCTCCGCAAATGCGTGCACTTTTATGGCCCATCGACAGAAAAAGACCGCCGGCGCGGGGGCGGCGCCAGCGGTCACGTGAAAATCGGGTTTTATTGCCTGTTAAGCGGCGACGGCCTCGTAGACCGTAGCGCCCGAGAAGCTGTCATGCAGGCTCTTGCCGGCAATCCACGGCAGCTCGACGACCTCGCAGACCGTGTTGACCAGCTCGGAGCAGTCAGTAAAGTGGCCCTTGTCGTTGAGGGCCTCGCAATCCTGAACACGCCAATAGCCATCGGTGTGCGTGATGTAGTACTCGTGATCGTTGATCGACACGAAAGCGCGCGTCTTGGAACGCAGCAGCTTCAGAAATCCTTCGAAATCGGTCTCGACGACATCTCCAGCCTGGAACATGATGTTACCTCCTGGCCCGGCGCCACCACGGCGCATTGATAAACGTTGGTACTCCTTTAGTAAAACCTTTATCAGAGGTTATGCGTTCGTCATTTAGGCAAGTGGTAAAAAACCGCAGGGTAGACGGGATAAAACGTTTAACCATCCCATTGGTTTGTCACATTCTGAAGGTACTTTTATGCAAACCTATTTTCCCAATTGGAATCTATCCTTTTGGCCGGGCAATTGACCGTCTATCGTTTGAGCCCGACGGGTATGAACGGGGCATCTGCAACGCCACCGCAAGGAGACACCATGGAGACTATCGAAGCACTCATTCACCGCCGCAGCTGCCGCAACTACAGCGATCGTCCCGTCGAGGCCGAAAAGCTTGCACGTATTATCGAAGCCGGCCAATATGCACCGAGCGGCATGGGCCGCCAGCCGGTGACGTTTGTCGCCGTCACCGACCCCGCGACCGTCGAGCGTCTCTCACAGTTCAACGCCCAGGTCATGGGCAGCAACAGCGACCCCTTCTATGGCGCCAAGACCGTTGTGGTGGTGCTGGTTGACCGCAGCGTGCCCACACACCTGGAAGACGGCTCGCTCGCCATGGGCAACCTGCTCAATGCTGCCTATGCGCTGGGTGTCGATTCGTGCTGGATTCACCGCGCGCATGAGGTCTTTGACTCGCCCGAGGGTCTGGAGCTGCTGGCCAGCTGGGGCCTGCCCGCCGACGGCAGCCTGCGCGGTGTCGGTAACTGCATTCTGGGCTATGCCGAGGATACGCTTCCCGAGCCCAAACCCCGCCGCGACAACATCATCTACGTAAGGTAACCCGGGAGCGTCAGCGGGGGTGGCTAATTTGGGACAGGGCTATTTTAGCTACCCCGCTCGCAACTTATATTGACGTCGCCGTTGTCGTCGTTTCGTTCGTGTGAGTCGTTTCGGCGTCGTCGCCTTGCTTGTCTTCGTCCTTTTGAGCATCGGCGATGGTGGAGGCCGCCGCAACGATGCCGCGCTGGGGTGCGACGCCCGTCTGGGTCTGAGCGCCCTCGACAACTTCTGTGCCTGCATGCGCGAGCTCAGGCGATTTAAACACTGCGTCCAAGTTGGCGCCACCGCCGGCGTAGCCGAGCGCGGCGAGTGCGATGACGATCACTGCAACGACGGCCACGATCGGCACATAACGATGCCAACCAGCCGGGTTGAGCCCGCTGCGGCGAGCCGCCCCGCGACTGATGTAACCAAGCGTGCCGTCGTGCTTGAGCTTTGAGCCCACCACGCGTTTGCGGCCCCACAGCGAGGACTCTGCCTGCATTGCCAAGCGGGCGCTTGCCGAAGGATAGCCGTATTTAGTGCGCTTGAACGAGCCATCAAACCCCGAGGCGTGTTTGCCCCACGTCACCGATGTCGTGCGTCGGTTGACCGGCGCGGCACTCCGCCTTCTGCGGCTCGGTTTTGAAGTCTCAGCCATATGCCCTCGCACGCCGTAACCAAATCGAGACAATAACGCTTTGGACTGTAGCACACGCGTCGCGCGCGGTCACGGGCGCCTCGCTCAACGGTCATCGTCCTTCAGCAAGCGCCACAGCGTTGTACGGCTTATGCCCAGCACCTCCGCCGCACGGGTTCGGTTGCCGTGGAGATGGTCTACAACCAGATGCGCGATATCTCGCTCGGTATCGGCCAGCGGTCGCAGGATATACAGGTCACTTTCGAGCGTCGGGGCGCCAAAGGTTGCGGTCTTAATCACGTCCTCTTGGGCGAGCACTTCCTCCGCCACAGCGCGGTCCACCGTGCCCGTCCCCGCCAATATATACAGTCGTTCCGAGACCTCGCGAAGCTGCAGATAATTGCGCGGCCAGCGGTAAGCATCGAGCGTCTTCGTCGCCGCGGCAGACAGCGTGGGTGCTGCCGTCTCAAATGCATCAGCGAGATATTCCAAATAGCGCGCAACCTTCGTCGACGCGGCTCCCTGCTCGGCGACTGCCGGCGCCACGCTCACCGCACAGGCGAAGCGCTCGGTCACAAAGGCGGCTTGATCACTTTCGCCGCCGCCCGGCATGTCATTCGCTGTCAGCACCACATGGCAGCGCGTCGCCAACGCAGTGTCGGTCATCGTGGAGACCAGCTCGCGGAGGCGCTGGGGGCCAACCGCATTCCAGCCCTCAATGCAAAGGGTCAGCCCCGTTTGGAACAACGGCGATTCGGCGCTTTTGAGCACATGGCGCCAACCGCGCTCGGTGAGTTCATCAAGCGCAAGGGAAACAAAGGGCTGATCGGCAAAAGGACCGTCCAGATAGAGGCGCTTGGCGATCTCGATCTGACCCGCTCCCAGCTCACCCTCGAGCATAAGGGGCACACCGCGCGCGTAGCTCTCGGCAACCGGCGCAGCCACCGAGGCCGCCCCCTCAACGATGCCGTACGCGCTCAATTCGTAGCGGGCCTCAACCTCGTCGGCGTTGAGCCACTCGATGCCCGCATGCGCCGCGGCGCCGCGCACCTCGCGGACCACGACGACCCAAAGGCCCCCGCCCTCTTTGTCGGTGGGGCGAACGGTCAGGCTCAGGCGCGTACCCGCACGCCCCATAACCAGACGCGCGCCGTCTCCTATACGGTCGAGGCGCTCAGCGACAAAAGCCGCCACATCCCGCTCGAGTGCCGCGTCATTCATGGTCGAGATCGCGACGTCCCCACGCGCATCGATTGCCAATGCCGAGGCCCCGGCAGCAGCCAGGGCCTCGGTCAAGATGTTCAGCTTGGCATCGCTATCCATTATTTGCCCCTGTCCGCAGCGACGTGCAACCGTCGACGGTCGCACGACCGAGTGTTTCAAAATTGAACGATATTGCTCACCAAACACTATAGGGCAGAAAGCGTCATCCTGCGAGTATAGGTGTTGCCCCGCATCGCCATCCTGGCGGGGCGATAAGAGCTCTTCGGGACTTATAAACCTGCGGACAAGCCATACCCGCAAGAGCTCCTATCGCTCCACTGCAGGCTTGCGCTCACCAGCAACCAACACGCAGCACGCAAACAAGCTACTTCTCTACCAGATTCCCAGCACGTGCTGCATTCCCAAACTCATGCACGCAATGCCAATCCAGCAGCAAAAGCCCAGCGCGATGGGCTTGCCGCCCTTTTTGACCAGCTCGACGATATCGGTATTAAAACCAATAGCCGCCATGGCCATCACAATAAAGAACTTCGACAGCTCCTTGATGGGCGCCGTGATGGACACAGGAAGCTGAAACACCGTGGTGATCACGCTCGCCAGCACAAAGAACAGCACAAACATGGGAAACGCGCGTTTAAGCGAGAACGTGCTCTTAGCGTCGCCACCGGCCTTGCGTGCCAGATGCATCTGCCAGCATGCGAGGACCAACGTGATGGGAATAATGGCCAGCGTCCTGGTGAGCTTGACCACTGTGGCGCTCTCGAGCACATTGGCGCCGGGATGCATGCTGTCCCAAGCGCTCGCCGCAGCCGTTACGGACGAGGTGTCGTTGATGGCGGTACCGGCAAACAGGCCAAAGCCCTCGTTGGTCAGCCCGAGCATGCCGCCGAGCGTTGGAAACACGAGCGCCGCGATAACGTTAAACAGGAAGATGACCGAAATAGCCTGGGCAATCTCGCGATCGTCGGCATCGATGACGGGCGCGGTCGCGGCGATGGCAGAACCGCCGCAAATCGACGAACCCACACCCACAAGCGTCGCGATCTTGCCCGGCACGTTCATAACGCGGCAGAGCACAAAGGCGATGACAAGCGAGGTCGAGATTGTTGCCACGATAATCGGTAGCGACTGGGCGCCCTTGGACAGAATCTGGGAGAGGTTCATGCCAAAGCCAAGCAGGATAACCGCGTACTGCAAGACTTTTTTGGACGTATAGGTAACGCCGGCGGTGAGCTGTTCGCGACGATTCTTGGGAAAGACGAGCGCCAGGACCATGCCAAAGAGGATGGCAAATACCGGACCGCCGACCACCTCAATTTGTTTGCCGAGCAACGTCGCGGGAATGGCGATGATCAGGCAGAACAAGACGCCTTTCCAGCGCTCGCGTACGATGTTTGCCAGTTGCATATGGGATTCCTTCTTTCTATTTCACGTTTGCGACGGCTTATGATACGGCAACATTGAGCGCAGCCTTGCGCAAACACAGACTAAGATGCCGCAATAGTTCTCAGGCAACAACCGAATTACCCACCGCGGAGAGCTGATTCGCGGCATAATTAACAACTGACATATGAGTTTGATAGAACAGTTGCGAGGCGCTATGGAAGAATCGATGCACGTCGGCGAGCAGGAAACGAGCCTACAGGACCAGTCCTATCACACCATTCGACGCAAAATCGTCTACCTGGACTACAAGCCGGGCGAAAAGCTGGGCGTCAAGCAGCTTTGCGACGACCTAGATATGGGTCGCACGCCCGTGCGCGAGGCACTGGTGCGTCTGGCGCAAGAGGGCCTGGTGCGCACCGTGCCCCAGAGCGGCACCTACGTCTCACCCATCAACCTCACCCTTGCCGAGAGTGCCTGTTACATCCGCGAGCATCTGGAAAAGCAGGTGATCGTGGAGTGCTGTGCGCGAGCCACGTCGGCCGGCATCGAGCAGCTCGACCGCGCCATCGTGCTGCAGGAAAAAGCCATGGCCGAAGAGGATCGCATCGGCTTCTTTTTGAGCGACAACCTCATGCATCACATGATTTTTAGCATCGCATGTCGCAGCACCGTGTGGTCGTGGCTCGAAGAGACCAATGCCGACCTGGAGCGCTTCCGCTGGCTGCGCGCCGCCACGCAGGTTCTCGACAATCAGGACATCGTGAACGAGCACAAGCAGATTCGCCGCGCCATCGCCGGTCGCGACCCCATCGAAGCGAGCTTTTTGGTCAGCAAGCACCTGCACATGATGTTCCGCAACCAAACCGAGGTTCTGGACCAGTTCCCCGAGTACTTCGAGACCAGCAAGCTCCGCTAACCTGCCAAAAAGGGACAGGTTCATTTTGGCAGGTTTTATCTGGTCAAATGCAAAAAAGGGCCCGGCTCCGTCTAATGACGCGGAGCCGGGCCTTAGTCGCTAGAACGGCGGAACCAACTACTCTACCGTGACGCTCTTGGCCAGGTTACGGGGCTGGTCGACGTCGCAGCCGCGCAGGATGGCGACCTCGCGGGCGAGCAGCTGCAGCGGGACACTCGCCGTGATGGGGCTGAACACGTCGCGGACTGCCGGCACGCGGATGATGCAGTCGGCAATCTTGTTGATCTCATCGTCGCCCTCGGTGGCAACGACGATGACCTTGGCACCGCGCGCCTTGCACTCCATAAGGTTCGACACGGTCTTGTCGTAGGTGGCACTCTTGGTGGCCACAGCGATGACAGGGAAGCCCAGGTCGATCAGGGCAATGGGGCCGTGCTTCATCTCACCGGCGGCATATGCCTCGGCGTGCAGGTAGCTGACCTCTTTGAGCTTGAGCGCGCCCTCGTAGGAAATAGCGGCACCCATGCCGCGACCCACAAACAGTGCGGACTGCGCGTCCTTGCACAGCAGGGCGGCCTCATGAACGGCCTCGGTTTGGGTATCCAAAATCCACTGGATCTGCTCGGCCGTATCGGAAAGCTCGCGGAACAGCATGCGCGCCTGCTTGGTGGTCAAGCGGTACTTGACCTGCGCCAGCAGCAGGGCCAGCAGCGTCAGGCTCACAACCTGGCCGATGAAGCTCTTGGTCGAGGCGACCGCGATCTCCTTGTTGGCCTTGGTGTAGATGACGCCGTCGCTCTCACGCGCCACGGGGCTGCCCACCACGTTGGTGATGCCGAAGACCTTGGCACCCTTGATGCGCGCATCGCGGATGGCGGCGAGAGTGTCGGCCGTCTCGCCCGACTGGGACACGGCCACGACGAGCGTCGTCGGCGTGATGATGGGGTTGCGATAGCGGAACTCGCTGGCCGCCTCCACCTCGGTGGGGATGCGAGCCCAGCCCTCAATGAGATTCTTGGCAATGAGGCCAGCGTGATAGCTGGTGCCGCAAGCGATCACGTAGACGCGGTCGATGTCGTTGAGTTCCTCGAGCGAAAGGCCCAGCTCGTCGATGTCGAGCTCGCCGGCCGGTGTCATACGACCAACCAGCGTGTCGCGCACGACGCGCGGCTGCTCGTGAATCTCCTTGAGCATAAAGTCGGGATAACCGCCCTTTTCTGCCATATCCAGGTCCCAGTCGATGTGGGTGACCTTGGGCTCGATAACGTTGCCGGCCTCGTCGGTGTACTCGACGCCTGCGGGCGCGAGCTTGGCAAACTGACCGTCCTCGAGCACCACGACATCGCGGGTGGCGTCGATGAGCGCGATGACATCGGAGGCGACATAGGCGCCGGTCTCGCCCACGCCGACCACGATCGGGGAATCCTTGCGGGCCACGGCGATCACGCCGGGCTCGTCAGCGCACACGGCGGCCAGGCCATAGGCACCGACCACGTGGGTGCAAGCCTCGCGCACGGAGGCCATCAGGTCGTGCGTCTCGGCATAAGCCTCTTCGATCAGATGCGCGAAGACCTCGGTATCGGTCTCGCTCTTAAAGTGGTGGCCGCGGCCCTCCAGCTCTTCGCGCAGCTCGGCGAAGTTCTCGATGATGCCGTTGTGGACGATGGCGATACGACCGTCACAGCTGGTGTGGGGGTGAGCGTTAACGACGGAGGGCTTGCCGTGGGTGGCCCAACGGGTGTGGCCGATACCGCAGGTAGCGTCGCTGTCAATGTTGGAAAGCTCGCTCTCCAGGCCCGCGACCTTGCCCACGCGGCGGATGACATCGAGGTGCGCCGCGGCGCCCTCGCCCACCTCGAGCGCGACGCCCGAGGAGTCATAGCCGCGATACTCCATACGCTTGAGGCCCGTGACCAGGATGTTCTTTGCAATATCAGAGCCGGTGTAGCCGACAATTCCGCACATAGGATAAATCCCTTCGTCCGCTTGACTGCAAAACGTCCACGCACAGGGGGCGCTGAGACGCATAACGTTCGAGTATTGTACTCACGCAAACGCAAGCTGATATACCAGAAGTGGTATCTCAACTTAGATACCACTCGATGCACACACGTCCAGCCGGTTCAAACCACCACAAAGGTACCTGCCCCCTTCGTGGTGGTCGCGCCGGCAACGGCGTTTCCCCAGATAAACCTGCCAAAATAAACCTGTCCCTTTTTGGTAGGTTTGGGATGCTACAATCTGGCTTGTACTTGAAACGCATCAAAGGGGCCGCTATGGCAAAGGTTAAAATCAGCGACGTCGCGCGCGAAGCCGGGGTTTCGTTGGGCACGGTTTCCAACGCACTCAACCATCCCGAAAAGCTGCGCCCCGAGACCCTCAAGCTCATAAATGAAACCATCAATCGACTGGGCTACCTGCCCAACCAAAGCGCTCGTCAGCTCGCGGGCGGCGCCACCAAGTCCTTTGGCCTGGTGCTCCCCCGTCTCGATCACGGCTTTTCGCTCCAAATCGCCAGCGGCGCCCACAACGAGGCCCGCAAGCACGGCTACGACTTGCTCATCGCCAACGCCGATAACGACGATATTCTCGAGGACCATTACCTGCGCTACTTTATGGGCACCCAGATGTCCGGCGTCATGGTTCAGCCCATGGCATCCCCCGACTGGCACCCCGCCATGACCAAGATGCCCGTGCCGATCGTCCATCTGGACATCCATTGCTCCGAGCCCGGCTACTACGTAGCGGCCGACAATGAGGCCCAGGGTCGCATCATTGCCGAACTTGCCATCGCCCGCGGCGCGCACCATATTGTCGTCGTCGGCCGAGCAGCATTTATGCAACTCACCCTGCGCGTCCTTGGCATTCATAAGGCGCTCGCCCTGCACCCCGATATCAAGATCGAAGTCATCGACGCCGGCGAATGGAATACCGCTGCCGACGGCTACGGCATCGGTGCCCAAATCGCCGAGCGCCCCGCGGACGAACGTCCCGATTTTGTCGTCGGCCTGACCGACGTGCTGGCCTCGGGCGTTATCTCGGCATTGGTCGACAAAGGCATCTCCGTCCCCGAGCAGGTTCGCGTGGCCGGATGCGACGGCAACCCGCTCGCTTGGAGCGGATCGGTCCCACTCACTACGGTAGCGCCCCCGGGCTACGAGATTGGCCGCAAGGGTGTCCAACTGCTGATGGAGCAAATCGAGAACAAGGCCCCGGCAAAGATCAAGCATATCCGTGTCGGCTCCGCAGTGCGTACCGTCACCGCAGTCGCCGCCGAGGATATCAACCGCCAAGAACTGGTACGTCCGTTCCTACTGGAACGCGCCAGCACCCAGGCAAGCAGCCAGACCGACGCCACGGCCATCAACCTCGGTGCGTATCTATAGCACGCCCGCGAGTATGCTAAGTCGCCGCTCAAGCAAAAGGGGCCCGACCATTGCCGGACCCCTTTTGCTTGAGCGCAAACGTGGGCAATTGCTCGTTTCAACGCCGCAATTGTCTAGCGCACGGCCTTGACCGCCGCCGCCAGGTCGAACAACGTATCGAGCACGGCCTCGCAGCCATCCACCACGTCCTGCGGCAGCGGCACAATATCGGGGACGGCAAAGACGTGGCAGCCGGCCGTGATGCCCGAGACGCAACCATTGCGCGAATCCTCGACCACGGCGCACTCCTCGGGGGCAAAGCCCGCACGCTCGCAGGCGAGCAGATACATCTCGGGGTCGGGCTTGCCGTGCACGACGTCCTCGCCACACGTTACCGTTTCAAACTTGTCAAAAAGACCGACCATCTTAAGGTTGCGCTCGGCCGTAACGAGGCGCGACGACGTCGCTAGGCCCACGTGATAGCCCGCAGCTAGCAACTCGTCTAGGCACTCGGCGGCGCCGGCCTTAAGTTCCAGTTCGGTCTTGACCATCTCGTCGCGAATCTCCTTGTGGCGACGATAGATCGCCTCGGTGGTTTCGTGGCTGCCATAATGCTTATCGAGGATGTCCATAACATCGGGCAGCGTGCGGCCGATAAACTGATGGATCAGCGCTTCATCAATCGCGACACCCAGCTCAGCAGCGGGCGCTTTCCATGCCTTGATGCCCAGACGCTCGGTATCGACCAGCGTTCCGTCCATGTCAAAAATAACAGCCTTGATCATATCGGTCCCCCATCGACTCTCGCTGTCGCATTGCCGCAACTCTACCGCATTTGGCAACTTGTATATAACGTATATACCATATTGCACTTTCGTTACATAGATAGAAGTCTTATGACAAGCAGTCCAGTAGGATTATAGTTTTCGACCGAGTACTCAACGATAAGGATCGTTTCATGATTTTAGACACCACGGCACCCGCAGAGGAGCTCCAAGACAAGCTATCGGCGCTCGAACAGCTGCTTTTGGCATACGGGCGCGTGGCAATCGGGTTTTCCGGCGGCGTTGACAGCAGCTTTTTGGCCGCCGTATGCGCCCGCATCATGCCTACCAATACCCTCCTCGTCCATCTCACCACGCCGCTCATCGGCACACCCGAACAGGCTTCGTTTGAACGGTCCGTTGACGGGCAAACCGATGAGGGACCGCATTTCAAGCTCCCCGTGCTCAATCTTTCGGTCGATCAGCTGCAGCTCCCCCAAGTAGCCTGCAACGATGCCGACCGCTGCTACCACTGCAAGCGCGCCGGCTTTACCGCTATCGTCAACCACGCCAAGTCGCTCGGCTTTCCCACCGTCATCGATGGCAGCAATGCAAGCGATCGCGGTGACTACCGCCCCGGCATGCGTGCGGCAGAAGAGCTCGGCGTACGCTCACCCCTTATGGAGGTCGGCTTTACCAAGGACGAAGAGCGCGAGCTGCTGCGCGCATGGGGCTATCCCGTTTGGAACCTACCGGCGGGAGCATGTCTTGCCACCCGCGTCCCCACGGGCGAGGAGCTTACGCGCGAGAAAGTCGATTTAATCCGCGCCTGCGAGGATTACCTGCACGATCTTGACCTGGCACAGGTCCGCACACGCCTCGTCGGCGGCTGCATGCATATCGAGGCCGCACCCGCAGATGTCGCCAAGATTGCTGCCCTCGGTGGCAACGCCGTCGATGCCGAGGGCAAGACCCCGCTGCCCGCCGTTATCGAGTCCGCGCTGCGCGAGCTGGGCTGCGACCATATCTCCCCTGAGGTCACCCCCTACATCCACGGCAACATGAACCTGTAGGTTGCGCCGTTTTACAAACGGCGCAACTGCTCGGCGCTGCGCGGGCTCCGGGCACGGCAATCTGACGTTCAACTTCACGGGCGCGACCAAAAGGTCAGCGCCCGCTTGTTTCACGTCACCTTGCCGCACCCGAAACCTGCTCGCTCGCGCATGCTCAACCTGAACCACATAAATTGTTGCCGACCTTCTAAAAGGGGACAGGTTTATTTTGGCAGGTTTTATCTGGGGAAACGTCGAGCCCCACACGTCCCAACCATCGCAACCCCTTCTAGGGCAAATGGATCGATATCGCGTCTCCCAATCTTTAAGTATTTGTTCGGTAAAGCGACCCCTGTCGGCACCTGCTAGACTGGTAGATTCCGAACCGTCTAGCCAGGAGCCTCAATGTCGCGCAAGTCCGCCTACAAGCAAGTACTTTCCATCGGCACCGCCGTGGTGCTGGGGTTTGCGCTGTTCACAGGGTCGCTCGATGGAGCGCCCAAGCTGTTGTCGCCGCAAAGCGATGAGCAGGCAACGGCTCTGGCCGAGAAGCAAAACGAGAGTCCCAGCCGTACCGACGACGAAGCGGACTTGGTCGCCCGACTCGAATCGGGAACAGCGAGCTCCGAGGACTCTCAAAATAGCCAAGGCTCTGGCGATGGCTCCGATTCCGCCGCAACCGACACCGGTGACGCTGCCTCCGCGGATAGTGCCGCCACCCCCATCGACGAGGTCGAAAACCCCGATCTCGACCGCGCCCGTGGTGTATACCTCAGCAGCATTCCTGACTACGCGGGTAACCCCTACGTTGCCCTTCGCGCCGACAGCATGCACCCGCTCGGCATGCCGTCATTCACACTCGATGAATACGAACGCGCTGCAGAAGAGGGCTGCTTTAAGAAATTCTCCAAGCTCGATAGCCTGGGCCGCACCCGCAAGGCGCTCGCCTGCGTAGGCCCCGAATCACTCGGCCAGGGCAAGCGCGGCGATATCTCGCGTATCCATCCCGCCGGTTGGCACCAGCAGCGCTACGACTTTATTCCGGGCCAGAGCCTCTACAACCGCTGCCACCTCATCGCTTGGTCGCTCTGCGGTGAAAACGCCAACCGCAAGAATCTCCTCACCGGTACACGCTATCTCAACGAGACAGGCATGCTGCCGTTTGAAGAGCAGATCCTCGACTACATCCGCGACACGGGCAACCATGTGCTCTACCGCGTCACGCCCATGTACAACGAAGAGGAACTTGTCTGCCGTGGCGTGCGCCTTGAGGCGCAATCGGTCGAGGACCACGGCAAGACCCTCTGCTTCCATGTATATTGCTATAACCTGCAGCCGCACGTGCAGATCGACTACGCCACCGGCCGCAACCAGGCCGCCGGAGAGTAGGTTCAACCGGGGCCACACCCGCATCGTTTGTCACCGACGCACACGGAAGGCTGATTCTTGCCTCCTACGGCGCATTTCTGTGACATGGGGTCATCTCTCCAAGATACCCGTATTGTCGATGAAGAGTAGACGGCAAACGCAAGACAGGCAGCCAAAGCAGCAGGAGCCTTACACTAAATACGTGATTTATTCTTTGCAATCACAATCTCGATAAGTTAATCGAAGCAAAACAACGTAAAATGAAGGTAATTTTGCTTCAAAGTAATCAGGAGAAACTGTGACCAATCGCGTCAACAATTCACATATTAAAAAGGATTGTCCCACCCCCATCTATATGCAGGTGGTCGACTATCTGCGCGAGAACATCGCCTCAGGAGCTTGGGAGCAAGCATCCAAAATCCCGTCGGAAGTCGAGCTCATGAGTACGCTCGGCGTCAGCCGCGGCAGCATCAAAAAGGCCATTTCCAAGCTTGTTGATGAGGGCCTGCTTGAGCAAATTCAGGGAAAGGGAACTTACGTTAAGTCAAAAGACATCTCTTTCCCCCTTACAGAGGGTCTTATCTCTTTCTCCGAATCTCTAATCGAACAAGGTCTTTCTTTCGAAACAAGCATTCTCGATTGCGAAATTCGTAAGTCGGACGAAGATATTTCCGGACATCTCGGTATTGTCGAAGGTTCTGACTACCTTCATCTCGAGCGAGTGCGCAGCGTTGAGGGTGAACCTGTGATGTTCATCGAAAACAACATCAATATGGCGCTTGTCCCAGGTATTGAAACAGCCGACTTTGTTAACGAAGGTCTCTTTGCAATAATCGAGCGGCTCTCAGGCCACCAGATTGAATACTCAAAGACCTCCTTTGTGGCAAAGCTCGCGGACACCCAACGCGCGGATGCGCTCGGTCTCTCTACGCAGTCCCCGCTTCTTCAGCAGCTTCAAACAGTCTACTTGGACAATGACTCTGCAATTGAATATGCGCGCGTATGGCTTAAATCCAGCAGGTTCCAGCTTGGCACCGTTTTTCAGCGTCGCCATTAAAGCTCTTGAGAGCGGCGGCATTACGCCAAATATAATTCCAAAACGCAAAAAGGCGAACCCGTGGGTTCGCCTTTTTGTAGACGGTTTTAGTCCAGCGCGTCAAACAGCTCCGTAAGCAACGCCGCCCTGTCATCCGTAATCGCCAGGGCACTCGAAATGCCGGTGCCTTGCGCGCCAAGTCCAATCAAGCGACGAACATCGCCTCCACACCTGATTCCCGCTCCCTCCATGATAACGATGTCGGGATTGATGGACCGTACGGCAGCGATGGTCTCTGCGATGTAATCATCGCCGCTTGTATGGCCGGTTCCCACAAGGCTGCTCGGCTCGCAAAGAATCACGTCCGGATCCATCGCCGCAACCGCTTTGGACTCAGTCACGCTATCGGCTGCAACAATGGTTAGAATCTCAAGCTCACGAGCGCGATCGATCGTTGCCGCCAACTTATCAACGGTCAGGGGGTGTGCCGTGTGATTTAGAAAGACAGCTTGAACTCCCGCGCTCTTAAGCGACTCAAGAGGTGTCAGTCCCATTCCTTTTCCGTCACCGATAAGATCGGCATGCTGCGCTGTGGGAATTGCAAATTTCAAATCCTTCGCAATTGCGCAGAGCTCGGGAACGGGAGCAGTCCAAAAAATCGAATGATCTCGATCTTTTGCGATTTCATCCGTAAGATGAGCCGCTGCAATTGAATCGTCCGCAAGCAAATAGGTCTTAGGACTGACCGTGAAAAGTGGCAGTTTTAAATCGGAACGTTTCATGAGAACACGTCCTTTCCGACTAATACATGGCCTGCCATACCGAGCGATTTAGCCGTTGAAGCTAATCTCGATGCCGGTTTCCAGCTTGGGAAGCACGCTTGGTGTCACGAGAACCGTTCCAGGAAGCAGCTCTCGCTCGTCATCGAACGCAATGGTTAGATGACCGAGCCCTCCCATGTTCTCGTTCGCAGCTTCACCAAACTCCTTAATCGTGTAGACCTGATCGCCGATGGAAATGGTGCCGCCCTCAGCAAGCACGTTATCCTCCGTGGGAGTTCCATCGTGAACGACGCAGATGTCGCGCAACTCTGCAGGAGCGGTCGGGCCAAACAGGACCACCATCTTCTCGTTGAGAAGTTCCTCAACAAACGAGCCGATCTCAGTGACCTTAACCTTGTACATTTGATTTCTCCTATCTTTGTTACGCCGCAGGCGCAGTCATTGACCTGTCGATAACACGAATAGCCTGGGCAAAAGCATCGTGATAGCTTTCGTTGGCCAGATGGTCTAGGGCGGTCTCGATATTCAGCCCCAGCATCTCGCTCATCTCAGAAAACTCTGGTTTGAGGGAAAGCCCTTTGAGCTCATAGCAACCGTTAATCACGCCATCATGATCAGTCAGAATCATCACAAACGCCTTTCGGCTAAAACTCACCTTGCACATACCCGTGCCCAAGTATCCCTCATGATCGCGAGCGCGCTCATGGATAAGAATGCGCACCCTCTTCCAGTAGCGATACTGGGTGAATGTTCCTGCAAGCCATACGAGAATAAAGAAGGCTATTGTAATGAGCGCGTTGAGCATAGTGGGCCTTTCCCTCTTAAAGCTTCAGTTTACAGGCCAAAGGACAGTACGTAGGCAAGAATAATCTGAATCGGGGTGGTAATCAGCTTGCCAAACAGGAATGCAGGGTAACCGATTTCGATCGTCTCGGGCTTTGCCTCCATGAGAGTCATGCCAACGGGAGCAAAGTCGGAACCAACCTGGCAGTTGACGGCAAAGAAGCCGGGAAGGGCAAAGTTGGCGGGAATCGTGCCGTTGGCGATTTGGTTGCCAACAAGGACAGAAAGCACAGAAGCGATGATTGCGCCCGGGCAGATCAAAGGCGAAAGGAACGGGATTGAGCAGAACATGCCAATTGCCAGCATACCGGGCAGCGAGCCCGCAAGCGGAGTGAGAACGCCGGCGAGAACGTTCGCGAAACCCGTGTAGTTAATAATGCCGATCAACACCGAGACAAACGCCATAAAGGGGATGATGTTGCGGATAACATCGTTCACTGTATCGCGCGCAGCCTGGTAGATGATGCTGATAACGCGGCCGACACCGGTGCCGATCTTGGAGACAACGTCCATGAAGCCGTTAGACTCCTTGGATGCGAGCTCGGCACGTCCCTCAGCGATCTTGGCGTGGACGTTTTCCTTCGTCGTCTCCTCGTGTGCCTTCTCGGCCTTTACCGGCTCAGCGGGAACATCGGCCGCATCGGCAAGGACGATGCAATCGGGATTGACGTCAGATGCAAAGAGATCCTCGGTGATGAACTGGGCCAGAGGACCAGACGGAGAACCGGGCTTGATGTTCAGCGTCTTAAGGCCCATCTTGGGATAGGTGCCGCAGCGAGCCACGCCGGCGCAGTCGATGACAACGGCGCATGCCTGATCGGTCTCGATCGGGTCCTTAAACTGGTCGTGCGCCTCGGCGCCGGTAAGCTCCGCAATGCGAAGGGCGACCGGGCTGATGCCACCCAGGGTCACGCTCAGAACATAAGGCTTCTCGGCCGTGGGGGTAATGATGAGGGGACCGCCCCAACCGTTGCCGCCGTGGGACGCCTTTACGCTTTTGAATTCACTCATGATTTAGACTCTCCTTTTGCGCTGAACTACTAGGCGGCAAGCTTAGCTTCGTTGCGCTTCTTCATGATGAGGTACAGCTTCTCGGTGACAATGCCCTTGATCAGGCAGACGATTAGACCAACAATGAGGAAGCGGATAGCAAGCTCGGAGGAGTTCTTTCCCAGTGCCTCGTAGCCGGCCGAGATACCAAGCCAAACAAAGAGCTCGGAAGAGTTAGCGTGCGGGAAAAGGCCAACGATGGGGTGCATCATGGACACGACCGCATCGTAGAATGCGGGCTTGTAGTCCTCCTCGACAAACACACCAAAGGTGTATGCCATCGGATTGCAGAGGAAGAAAGTGCAAAGGAACGGGATGAGGGTATAGCGGAGAACTGCATACTTGGTGCACTTCTTCATGAACCCATAGACACGCTCCTCGCCGATCAGCTGGATGACTGCCTTGATCGTAAGGATCAGACAGATCAGCATTGGGATCATGCCCGTAATAAACGAGGCAAACTGATCACCAGCCGCATTAAACAGGCCGGTAAAGCCCTCCGCAAGGAAGATAAGGAAA
>CAUFMB010000030.1 GCA_959026535.1 uncultured Collinsella sp.
ACGAGCGGGGGCTCCTATCTTTTCAGTGCCCTCGGATTGGGTCATAGTGTCTGTCACGTCCAAAACATCGGGGCTAGTGGCCTCCTGTTCGTGCGGAA
Organism: uncultured Collinsella sp.; assembly: GCA_959026535.1. GTDB lineage: Bacteria > Actinomycetota > Coriobacteriia > Coriobacteriales > Coriobacteriaceae > Collinsella. The sequence goes on from CAUFMB010000030.1 coordinate 99, forward strand.
CTCGCGATAAACCTAAGCCGGTGCCCCCGCTCTCCCGGGGCCTGTGGCTACTTGGTTGTCGCAAGCGGCTCGCTTTTCGGAACTGGGCTGATGATTTCTAGATGTAAGGCGCTCTTGGTCCTAACGGGCCTGGGGCGCCTATCTTTTGGAGGTAGATTTTTGGGACATGCCTGAAAATCTACCTCAAACTTCTAGTGTAGGACGAGAAGTTGTAGCTGAAACTTCTCTTGTAGGACGAGAAGTTATATACTCAAGATGTTGAAAGGAGAGCATTATGGCGCCTACAGCGTTGGGTATTGCAGAGATTGTTGCCGAGGCCCGTTCCTTTGAGATTCCTCACGTCGTGCATCGAGACGATGCCATCAGTGATCTTCCTGAGCCAAAGCCGTTCAATCTTGTCCATATCATCACGGGTATCAGGCGCTGCGGCAAAACGTTCTATGCGTTTCAATGGATTCGTCGCCTTATCGATCGCGGTGTCGATGCCGAGCGTATCTTCTATTTCAATTTTGCTGATGACCGTCTTCGACCGGCGCCGGACACGCTCATGAGCGACATTTTGGAAGAGTATTGGCGGCAGGTTCCCTCAGCGCGAACGAAAGGCTGTTATCTCTTTCTGGATGAGGTGCAGGAGACCGATGGCTGGCAGGGCGTTTGTCAGCGTTTGGCGGAGCACGAGAGCGTAACGCTTGTTATCACCGGATCGTCCTCAAAACTATCTGCCGATGAAATAGCGACGCAGTTTCGCGGTCGCTCGCAAGAGCACGCTATGCATCCGCTTTCATTCCGCGAGTATTGTGCGTTTCATCACATTGAAACGCCGGATATGTCTACTAGTGCTGGGGCTCCAGCTGTTTCTCCGCAGCGGCGAACTGATCTGGAATCGGCATATGACCGCTATCTCATAGAGGGTGGCTTTCCTGGGGTTCAGGAGCTTGATGCCGGTTCGCGTATTCAGATGCTTCAAGCCTATTTGCGAGATGTTGTTGCACGAGACATTCTCGAGCGGAGCGGGCGCACGGATATCGCTCTTGCCAACCAAGTAGGGCTCTTCTGCCTTCGAAACACGGGTTGCGACCTTTCGGTTAACAGTTTGTTGGAAGCCTTAAAGTCTGTCGGATATCGAGCGTCATGGGAAAAAATAAACGAACTCGTTCGTTTATTCCAGCAGGCTCATCTCATTGGATTACTTCCGGAGTATTCAACTTCTTTGGCTCCTAAGACAACGACAACAGACAAGGTCTATGCCGTCGACCAGGGGATGGCATATGCAACATCGCGTGCTAATCAGCAGGATATAGGAAAGCGTTTGGAGACTGCGATTTATGCTGAACTCATGCGCCGTACGGCAAACGGCCGGTTGGAAACGGTGACTTCATTTACGGCTCCAACGCAAGCACGAGAAAAAGTTGATTTCTTGGTCGGCGACGCTTTGGCATCGGAACCATACGCGCTTTACCAGGTGACAGTCGATATGACGGCAGAGAAAACGCGCAGGCGTGAAGTTGGTTCCCTTGAGGTTGCTATGGTAAAAACCGGTATCAAGGATGCCAATATCATCACGCTGCGCGAGGCGACCCAGATCAAAACGGAGCATGGCGTCATCGAGGTTATTCCCGCATGGAAATGGTCGCTTGGTCTGTAATGCTACGCCGGCCCGCCGGGGCCGCACGGCACCATGTTGATGACCGGCACTTTAGGAACGTCCCTAAGTGCCGGTTTGGCTGGTAAGTCGAGATGTGGGGAGCCCGTTGCTGGTATGGGACGGAGGGATTCCGCGTCCGCCTGGTCGGCGGCCGCGCTCCGCTGCGTCGCTTCGCTCCTTGCGTGCTGCGCTGGAAAACGCTTCGCGTTTCCTCAGCTCCGCACCCTTGCGGGTTCGAATCCCTCCGCTTGCTCACAAGAAAAGCCTCCCGATCGGCTATGCGTTCGAGAGGCTTGTTTCTTTGGCTGGGACGGAGGGATTCGAACCCCCAACAGCCGGCACCAAAAACCGGAGTTCTACCGTTGAACTACGTCCCAATGTGTGGTGTTGCCCAAAAGCAACTCGTTTAGTTTACCTAATCTGCGAGGGCATCGCAAACGCCATCGAGCAGGCGTACGGCGAGTGTCTGCGCGTCGCTGGCCGTGAAGGTGCCGTTGTAGCGCGTCATGCCCGTGAGCTCAATGCGAATGCGTGCCGGCTTCTGCTGCGCGGTGACATTGGCAGTGCGGATGCGCTGGGCCAGGTTATGGCACTCGGCGAGGGCAATCGTGGCGCGCGGTGCGGCGTCGGCGGGCAGCTCGTCGCTTGCGATCTCGAGCACCAGATCTACGTCGGTTGGGACCTCGGAGTCGCAGAGCATCATGCCGCTGTTGTCGGTCGTTGCCGTGGCGATATTCCACATGCGCGACGCAACGCTGCGTGCGATGGGGTCCTCGCCGATAACGGCGATCTGGAAGCGCTCGAGCACGTTGGCGGCGCGAGCAAAACCGATACGGGACTCGGCTTCGGTGACCGAGGGCTTGCCCTCCCACACATGGTGCAGGCGGTTGATGTAGGCGTAGGTGTCCTGGAAGGCCATGCCGTCGGCAAACAGGCCGACATTTTCCTGGAACTGCTGCAGGGCGGCCTCGGTATGCGGGCCAAAGTAGCCGTCGTCTTCGCCACAGGCAAAGCCCAAAACGTTGAGAGCGCGCTGCAGGGCCTGCACATCGGCGCCATGGAAATTGGGCATGCGCAGATAGAGGGTGCGGTCGCCCAGCTTATACGAAGCGTCTACAAGGGCGCTCCAACAGGGGATATCGACGGCATGACCGGCAGCAAGGCCGCTGTCGAGTCTGAAGGTGCTGACGGCCTGCTCAGTGGTGGCTCCAAAGTACTTGTCGGTGACTTCGGCGGCATCAATCGTGTAGCCGAGCTGCAGGAGACGAGACTGCACGTCCTCGACGGCTGCTCCTTGCATGCCCGTTGTAATAGGTTCCATGAACGAACCCCTTTCGGCGTACCATTCGTACTATTTGAGCGTCTGTCGGATAGACAACGCAAAGGGATGCATAAACATGCACTCAACAGTGTAGCAAGTTGTGCCTAAAAACGCTGCTGACAGGTTTTATAACCCCCGTTAGTTAAGGCGCTCCACAAAGAAATCTGCCATGGAGAGGAACAGCTCGCGTGCGTGCGGATCAAGCTCAACGTTCTCGATGGCCGCTTTGGCCTTAGCGGTCAGGTCGAGCGCGTAAGTGTGGGCGTAATCGATGGAGCCGGTCTCTTGGAAGATCTCCACGGCGCGTGCGAGCTGCGCGGGATCATCGGTGCCCGAGGAAAGAATCGCCTCGACCTCGTCGTGGTAGCGCTCATCAGAGAGGGCATGAACGGCGACAAGCGTGCGCTTGCCCTCGGTGATGTCGGTGCGGAAGTCCTTGTTGGCGGCTTCCTTAGTGCCGACAAGGTTGAGCAGGTCGTCCTGAATCTGAAAGGCAAGGCCCGTGTGCAGGCCAAAGGCGCGCAGCGCTTCGATTTGCTCATCGCTGCCGCCGCCGATAATGGCTCCGGCGGCAAGCGGCGTGGCTCCGCTGTAAAACGCGGTCTTGTGCGTCGCCATGTCCAGGTAGTCATCAACCGAGATATCAAAGCGCCCGTCACGGACCCAACCCAGGTCGAGCGCTTGACCCTCGATGGTGCGGACGATCATCTCGGTAAGCTCGTGGAGCACGCGCAGCTTCACGTCGGACTCCAGCGTGGGGTCGTCGAGAACCGTCTTGGTGACCATGGTGAGCGCCAGGTCGCCACAATTGATGGCAAGGCCCGTGCCCTCGGTAAGGTGCATGCAGGGCTTGCCTCGACGAAGCTGTCCGTTGTCGGCGATGTCGTCGTGGATCAGCGCGCCCGACTGGAAGTGCTCGATGGCTGCCGCGGCGCTGCGGGCGCTCTCAAAGCTGCCGCCCACTGCGGTTGCGGCGAGCATACAGATAAGCGGGCGGTGGCGCTTGCCGGCGTTGGCCGTAAAAGCCGAGAGCGGCGCGTACAGGTAGCGCTCGATATCGGCAGAGGTCGCCTGTCCGTCAAAGAACGTGGCCAGATAGTCGTTAATCTGGTCAAAGTGCTGGGCTAAAAAGCTGGTAAACGGACTGGACACGGGTTCTCGCATTCTTTCTTAGGTTACATCGTTGCGGTGTGCAGATACCATATTGCCACATTGGAGTTGCCGGCGCGTCTGTTTTGGCGATTTGGAGAAACGGGACGCGTGCGCGTGCCGGCTGCTTATATAAGCCTAAAGTGCTCGAGCGCCTTGACGACGCCATCTTTGTCGACCGAGTCGGTGATGTAGTCGGCGCGCTTTTTGAGATAGTCTGGCGCATTGCCCATGGCGATACCGACATCGACGGCGTTCATCAGCGAGACGTCATTGCTGGCGTCGCCGATGCCGTATACGGTTCCATGGTGGGGATCGAGGGCGTCGAGTACAGACTGGATGCCCCCGCGCTTCGTGCATTCGCGGGGCGAGATTTCGGTTACCTCGAGTTCGAGCTCGTTAAAGCACAGCAGCGGCTCAAGTGCCTTATCTTGAGCGATGTGGTTGGCGAGCGATGTAGACATCAAGATCTTGTAGACACTGTAATGTTGCAGCTGCGTGACTGCGTCGCCCAGGGTGCGCGCGTATCCGGGAGCATCGGGGGCATCGGCACTCATGCGCACGACGCCGTTGAGGCCCTCAAAGCGGATGACCTCGCCCGATTGCTCAAGGTAGGGGGCAAGACGCTGCAGCATACCGGGCGTCATCGACAGATCGCGAATTGCGTGTCCGTTGATCTCGGCGTAACCGCCCGCAAGACAGACGATGCCGGTCCAGGGCAGCTCAAGAAGTTTGGGGTGGATGCAGCTGAGGGTACGTCCCGTGCAGATAAAGGCCATGTTGCCGTTGGTGACAAACTCGCGGATTGCCTGCGAAACCGCCTCGTTGGGATAGGGGGAGAGGTCCCGCTCGTCTTCGGGAAGGTCTTGGGCGAGCCTGGGGTCTTGCCAGGCGAGCGTACCGTCGATGTCGAAGAAGCAGATATCGCCGTGCTTGTGGGTTGGGCCGGCGGCAGAGGAGGCCGAGGTGGTGGGCGCAAATTCCGGCTCGAGGCCCATGATCTGGTCAAAATGCTCTTTAACGCGGGGAACGGAGATGCCGATGACCACCTGGGCGGTCTTGCCCGTAATGATGAGGCCTTTGGCGCCCGCCGCGACAAACGACGCGTTATCTGCAACGATGGAAGGGTCTGCGACTTCGACGCGCAGGCGCGTGGCGCAGTTGGTTGCGCCCGCAATATTGCCAACGCCACCTAAAAGCTGAATTACCCGCTCAGCGAGGACGTGATCTTGATCGGATTGACTATTGGCCTCGTCATTGGGAGATTGCTCTTTGGCAAAGCCGCTTCCCGTTAAATGATCGATTGCCGCGCGATTGGCGACATGATCCTCGCGGCCCGGCGTCTTAAGGTCATAGATCAAGATGAGTGCTCGAAAACTCACAAAAAAGATGAGGCTAAAGGCAAGGCCGATACCGAGCGCCAAAAGATAGGCACCGGCATGCATGCGCATGAGCGGAATAAAGTTGAAGGCTGCCATCTCCATGAGGCCGCCCGAGAAGATGCCGACGATGCCAAAGAGATTCATGGTTGTGGCAAGGCAAGACGATAAGACGGCGTAGAGAAAAAAGAGCCCGGGGTGGGTGAACATAAAGAGAAACTCGAGTGGCTCGGTAACGCCGCAAACCACCGAGGCGATGATGGCGGGAACAAGGATGACCCTGAGGCCGGCGCGGCGCTCGGGTTTTGCGGTGGAGTAGAACGCAGCCGCGATGGCGGGAAGGCCAAAGAGCTTGACCCAGCCGGTGGCGGTGAAACCGGCCCACGGCGCAAGCTCATTAAGGGGGCGCGTGCTGTGGGAGAGGATGGGCAACAAATTGGTCCACGTGGCGTAGATGCCGTCGTTAATGACCAGGTTGTCGTAGTAGATCGGCATGTAGAGCAGGTGGTGCAGCCCCATGGGCTCGAGTGCTCGCTCCAAAAACACAAAGATGCCCACGCCGAAGGGGCCGACGCCCGCAAATGCATGGCGCAGCGTCTCAGTCACTGCGTATACTGAAGGCACGATGGCGGCCGAGACGATAGCAAGGGCGAGCACGGCAAAGAAGCTGATGAGGTAGACCAGCGAGGAACCCGAGAAGGTGCCGAGCCAATCGGGAACCTTGGCATCGTAGAAGCGGTCATGGATGGCGACGACGGTTGCCGATACCGCTAGCGGGCCGATAATGCCGGTGTCGAGGGTCTTGATGCCGTCGATGATGGTAATGCCGCTGGCGGGGGTCAAAGACGACGGGTACTTAAGTCCAAGGTTGTCTCCGCTCAGCTTGATGATCTCGCTCAAAAAGAAGCAATAGGCAAAATAGGCCACGAGCGCCTCGAGGCAACAACGTGCCGGTTGCTTTTGGGCAAGGCCGATGGGCAGCGCTACGGCAAAAAGGAGCGGAAGTCGTTTAAAGACCGTCCACGAGCCGCGCTGGATGATAGTCCAAAAAACGTACCAAGGGGTTCCGTATACGGCGAGATCGCCGACGATGTCCGCAGTCGTTGCGAGAGCGGAGACGCCGACCATGAGGCCTGATATAGAAAACAGCATGGCGGGCGCGAACATTGCCCCGCCAAAGCGTTGGATTTTTTGCAGCATGTTCTGCCTCCCGAATATCGAGGTGCGTTGCGGGTGGTGAAACGTTTAAACAATGGATTCATTGTAGAGGACCGGACGATTGTCGTGCCGGCAGTTTTGAGTGAAACCGATTTGGGCATGACAGAAGCCGTCAACGGTTAAATACTGTCGCTTTGCCGATAATCGGTTTAAACAACTTTAAGAAATGCTATCGTTCCTAGCCATACATATTCATTAGAGGTGAAGTCATGCCAAAAGCGATTTACGAAGGAATCTACCGCGAGATCCGTTCGCGCATCATTAACGGGACCTATGCGTTTCAGGAGATGCTGCCAACCGAAGCCGAGCTGACCGCGGAATTTGGCTGCACGCGCAATACCGTCCGCCGCGCTTTGAGCATGCTGGCCGACGGGATGTTTGTGCAGCCCATACACGGCAAGGGCGTGCGCGTTATTTGGCTTAAGGGCGAAACCGACATGTTGGGCGCACTCGAAGAGGTTGAGTCGTTTGGCGAGTTTGCAAAGCGCAACAATGCCGTTGCATCGACGGACGTTAAGTCTTTTGAACATCTGGTCTGCACCGAGCAGCTCTCTCGTCGCCTGGGCTTTAGGGTGGGCGAGGAGCTTATTCGCGTAGTGCGTGTCCGAAGCCTCAACGGCAACGCGCGCCAAGTGGACCATGGCTATTTTTTGGCGTCGATCGCCAAGGGCCTGACCCCCGAGATCGCGGCAGATTCTATTTACGGCTATCTGGAGCACAAGCGCGGTGTCAAAGTGATGGCGAGCCGTCGTACGGTGAGTGTCGAGCTCGCCAACGATGAAGACTGCAGCTATCTTGACCTCGGCAAATACAACTGCGTTGCCGTCATGGAGAGTCAGTCGTACACCTCGGATGGCATCTTGTTTGAGGTGACGCACACTCGCACACACCCCGAGATCTTCCATTACCGCGTCAATTCCAAGCGATAGCCGGCTAGCTCGCAGCCTGACGAGACTCATGCCCTCAAAGAGAAAACGCCCGGTCAAACCGACGACGCATCGGCTTGACCGGGCGTTTTCTCTGCATTCGATAACAAATAATTGTTTATACAAAACTTGTCAAGTATCAAGTTGAAATTACCGTTCACCGAAGTTTTTCTACCGCTCTAGTAATACTTGTTCAAACAACTAGCCAAATAGCGTATCGTACAAATCAGCAAAAGGGGCAAAGTCCCCGAGCCAATCTCCGAAGGCGGCGGCAAAGGGTGCCGCCACGGTGTGAAAGGGTGGATTGTAATGAAGAACGAAATGAGCAGAAGGCAGTTCCTGGGCTTTGCTGGTTCCGCGGCTGCGGTTCTTGGTCTGGGTCTCGTGGGCTGCGGTGGTTCTGCCGGCTCCGGCTCCTCTGCTTCTGGTGACGCTGCCGAGGTCTACTTCCTCCAATTCAAGCCCGAGGTCGACAAGGAGTGGAAGGAGATCGCCAAGGCCTATAAGAAGGAGAAGGGCGTCGAGGTCAAGATCGTGACCGCTGCCTCCAACACCTACGAGGAGAAGCTCAAGTCCGAGATGTCCAAGAGCTCCGCTCCGACCCTGTTCCAGGTCAACGGCCCCACCGGCCTTAAGAACTGGAAGGATTACTGCGCCGACCTGTCCGATACCAAGCTCCGCGGTGAGCTCATTGACGACTCCCTGGCTCTGCAGTCCGATGGCAAGGATCTGGGTATCGACTGGGTCCAGGAGAGCTACGGCATCATCTACAACAAGCAGCTGCTCGAGAAGGCTGGCTACAAGGCCGAGGACATCAACTCCTTCGACAAGCTGAAGGCTTGTGCCGACGACATCCAGGCCCGCAAGGACGAGCTTGGCATTGAGGGTGCCTTCACTTCTGCTGGCATGGATGACTCCTCCAGCTGGCGCTACACCACCCACCTCGCCAACCTCCCGCTCTACTACGAGTTCGAGAAGGAGCACAACCAGGAGGACGACGAGATCAAGGGCGAGTATCTCGACAACTTCAAGCAGATTTTCGACCTGTACATCACCGACTCCACCTGCGATCCTTCGCAGCTTGCCTCCAAGACCGGCGACGACGCCACCAACGAGTTCGCAACCGGCAAGGCCGTCTTCTATCAGAACGGCTCCTGGGCCTACTCTGACCTCGTCAAGGCCGGCATGACCGACGATCAGATTGGCATGATGCCCATCTACATCGGTGTCGACGGCGAGGAGAACCAGGGCCTGTGCTCCGGCGGCGAGAACTACTGGTGCGTCAGCTCCCAGGCTTCCGAGGATGCCCAGAAGGCCACCGAGGACTTCATGTATTGGTGCGTCACTTCTGACACCGCCACCAGCATCATCGCTGACAAGATGGGTCTGACTGCCCCGTTCAAGAGCGCCAAGGAAACCACCAATGTCTTCTCGCAGCAGGCCGTCGCCATGGCCAAGGACGGCAAGAAGACCGTCGCTTGGGACTTCGTCTACATCCCCTCTGAGGAGTGGAAGAAGAACCTCAAGCAGGCTCTGATCGCCTATGCTGCCGACAACAGCAAGTGGGACGGCGTCAAGAACGCCTTCGTCGATGGCTGGAAGACCGAGAAGGCTGCTTCCGAGTAAGTAGTTGCTGCCCAAGCTATCTGATTAGCGACAGGGGGCGGGCAGACGTTGGTTTGCCCGCCCCCTGCATATTGAAAGGACCCTTCTATGGGCAAAGCACTCAAGCGCTGGTGGCCGCTCTTTATGCTGCCCACGTGCCTGGCGTTTATGATCGGGTTCGTGATCCCCTTTATCCAGGGCTTCTATCTCTCGTTCTGCCAGTTTATTACCATCAACAATACGCACTTTGTCGGTATCGAGAACTACGTGCGCGCACTGTCCGATCCGCAGTTTGCCACGTCGTTCTTCTTTACCGTGGCGTTTGCCTTCCTGTCGACGGTGCTCATCAACGTGATCGCCCTCGCCATTGCGCAGGCGCTCACCCGCAAAGCGCTCAAGGGCACCAATATCTTCCGTACGATCTTCTTTATGCCTAATCTGATCGGCGGCATCGTGCTGGGCTACATCTGGCAGATTCTGATCAACTGCCTACTCTCCAACGTGGGCGCCCAGCTCATTGCCCTTAACTCTGCTGCTGGCTTCTGGGGCCTTATCATCCTGACCCTGTGGCAGCAGGTCGGCTACATGATGATCATCTACATCGCTGGTCTGCAGTCCATTCCGTCCGACTACATCGAGGCCGCCAAGGTCGACGGCGCTACGGCATGGCAGACGTTTTGGAAGGTTAAGATCCCTAACCTGATGCCGACCATCACCATCTGCCTGTTCCTGTCCATCACCAACGGCTTTAAGCTGTTCGACCAGAACCTCGCCCTTACCGGCGGCGCCCCCGCGCACTCCACCGAGATGCTCGCCCTGAACATCTACAACACGTTCTATTCGCGTGCCGGTATCGCATGGCAGGGCATTGGTCAGGCCAAGGCGGTTATCTTCTGCATCCTGGTCGTGGCCATCTCCATGATCCAGCTTAAGGCCACGAGGTCCAAGGAGGTGCAGCAGTAATGAAACACGATAAGGTTATCAACCGCGCGCTCTCGATTTTCTTTACGATCCTGTCGCTCGCGTGGATCTACCCCGTGTTCATGATTGCGCTTAATTCTTTTAAGAAAGCGACTGCAATCAGCACCACCACGGCATTCGATCTGCTCACGCCCGAGACGTTCAACGGCCTCGCAAACTACATGCACGCCCTTAACGAGCAGGGCTTTGCCTCGGCATTTATGTACTCGCTCATCATCACGGTCACGTCGGTCGTGCTGATCTTGGTGTGCTGCTCCATGTGCGCTTGGTACGTGGTTCGTGTCAACAACAAGATCTCGAACTTCTTCTATTACCTGTTCGTGTTCTCGATGGTCGTGCCCTTCCAGATGCTCATGTTCACGCTGTCCAATTTGGCGGACCGCATCGGCTTCAACACGCCGTTCAACATCTGCTTTATCTACCTCGGCTTTGGCGCGGGCCTGGCGGTCTTTATGTTCGCCGGTTTTGTAAAGAACATCCCGCTCGAGATCGAGGAGGCGGCCATGATTGATGGCTGCAACCCGGTCCAGGTGTTCTTTAAGATCGTCCTTCCCATCATGAAGCCCACCTATCTTTCGGTCGGCATCCTCGAGACCATGTGGGTCTGGAACGACTATCTGCTGCCCTACCTTACGCTCGACTCCACCAAGTACAAGACCATTCCTATCTTGATCCAGTACTTCCGCGGCGGCTACGGCCACGTCGAGCTCGGCCCCATGATGGCCTGCATCATGATGGTCGTTATCCCCATCGTCATCATGTACATCCTCTGCCAGAAGTACATCATCGACGGTGTGGTGGCAGGTGCCGTCAAGGGCTGATGCCGTAACTGTTTTGCAAGTTTCTGCGGCGCCCCTCAGCGCGGCGCCGCATATCGAAAGGTAAAGACATGGCCGAGATCGTTCTCAAACATGTTCAGAAGGTGTATCCCAACAACGAGTCCAAAAAGAAGGGCTTCTTTGGCAAAAAGAAGAAGACCGAGGAGAAGAAGCACAACCTCAAGGTTACCGAGGACGGCGTGCTCGCGGTGGAGGACTTTAATCTCACCGTGCATGACCAGGAGTTTGTCGTTCTCGTTGGCCCGTCTGGCTGCGGCAAGTCCACGACGATGCGCATGGTCGCTGGCCTGGAGGACATCACTTCGGGCGACGTGCTCATCGACGGCAAGCGCGTCAACGACGTGGCGCCCAAGGACCGCGACATTGCCATGGTGTTCCAGAGTTATGCTCTGTACCCCAATATGACGGTGTACGAGAACATGGCGTTTACGCTCGAGCTCAAGAAGGTTCCCAAGGACGAGATCGACCGCAAGGTTCGTTCTGCTGCCGAGATTCTGGGCATTACCGAGTACCTCGACCGTAAGCCCAAGGCGCTCTCCGGCGGCCAGCGCCAGCGTGTCGCTATCGGCCGCGCCATCGTGCGTGACCCCAAGGTCTTCCTGATGGACGAGCCGCTGTCCAACCTGGACGCCAAGCTTCGTAACCAGATGCGTGCCGAGCTCATTAAGCTGCGCCACGAGATCAAGGGCACGTTCATTTATGTTACTCACGACCAGACCGAGGCTATGACCCTCGGTGACCGTATCGTGGTCATGAAGGACGGCGTCGTCCAGCAGATCGCCACCCCGCAGGAGGTCTTCAACCATCCCGCGAACATCTTCGTCGCCGGCTTCATCGGCGTGCCGCAGATGAACTTCTTCGATGCCCAGCTGGTGCGCTCGGGCAACGGCTTTACCGTCAAGACCGAGGATATGAACGTGGCGCTCGCCCCCGAGACCTGCGCTCAGCTTGCCCTCAACTGGGACGGCGGCGACGTGAAGGAGATCACGGCTGGCGTGCGCCCCGAGCAGATTCTGCTTGCCGACAAGGACGAGGAGGGCGCGCTCCAGGGTACCGTCGAGGTGACCGAGCTCATGGGTTCGACCGAGCATGTCCACGTGACTGCTCCCGATGGCCAGTTCGTCCTGATCATTCCCGTTGTCGACCTTGAGGCCAAGGGTGCGCTCAAGGCGGGCGACCCCATCTGGTTCAAGTTCGAGAAGAACGCGACCCACCTCTTCGATAAGGTCTCTGGCAAGAACCTTATCTAGGCCCGGTGCATCCGGGCCCTCCCTTTGGGCGACTGCGGTATTGCCATCCTTTTGCCGCGGTCACATATAAGGCTCCCCTCCCGTCCACTGGGCGAGAGGGGAGCCTTTCTTTGTGTTGGGGCTGTCTGACCGGTCGTTTGTCTCGATCTGTAACGGGTGAGGCTGATTTCGGACGTTAGATGTTACAGATTGAGACGGTTCCGCTGAGCTAACCATTTCATCTAAATCTGTAACACCAAAGGTGAATTTCAGCTGCTAGATGTTACAGATCGAGATTGACCCAAGGGGGGCCGGTATGTCTCAATCTGTAACGGCTGGGGCCGTTTTTACCGAGTAGCTGTTACAGATCGAGATTCTTCGGTCGAGTCGGGTCACAGGGTAACGTGCGGGCACAAAAAACGGAGCCGTGTTGCCACGACTCCGTTTCTCAAGAGGATGGGTAAGGGGAATGAGCTAGCCCAGGTGCCAGATCTCGTTGTTGTACTGGGAGATCGTGCGGTCGGACGAGAAGGTGCCGGCGTTGGCGATGTTGATCAGCGCCTTGTGCATCCAGGCGTCCTGGTCCTCGTAATCGGCCAGCACGCGTTCCTTGGTCTGGATGTACTCCTCAATGTCGAGCAGGGCCATAAACCAGTCCTTGCCCTTGATGTCGTCGTGCAGGCGCTGCAGGCGCTCGGCGTTGCCGGTCGCCATAAAGGCGGGGTTGGTGATAAAGTCCACCAGCAGCTTGATGCCGGGCTTGCGGTAGAGCGCGCCGGCATCGTAGGTGCCGTCGGCGTAGAGCTGCTCGACCTGCTGGGACGAGGCGCCAAAGGTGTAGATGTTCTCGTCGCCCACGAGTTCGGCGATCTCCACGTTGGCGCCGTCGAGCGTGCACAGGGTCAGGGCGCCGTTGAGCATGAACTTCATGTTGGAGGTGCCGCTTGCCTCCTTGGAGGCCAGGCTGATCTGCTCGGAAATGTCGGCGGCGGGGATCACACGCTCGGCAGCGGTGACGTTGTAGTTCTCAATCATGACAACCTGCAGGTAGGGGGCCACGTCGGGGTCGTTGGCAATCCACTGCGACAGCGTCAGGATCAGGTGGATGATGTCCTGAGCGATGGTATAGGCGGGTGCCGCCTTGCCGCCAAAGATGATGGTGACGGGGTGCTCGGGCTTATTACCGTTCTTGATGTCGAGATACTTCCAGATGATGTAGAGCGCGAGCATCTGCTGGCGCTTGTACTCGTGGATGCGCTTGACCTGAACGTCGATGATGGCGCCTGCGGGAATCGTCACGCCCTGCTCGAGCGCCATGAATTGGCGCATGATCGCCTTGGCCTCGACCTTGGTGGCGGCCAGGCGCTCAAGAACGTCTTTGTCGTCGGCGAACTCGGCGAGCTTGCTCAGGTCGCCGGTGTTGCGCCAGCCGGTGCCGATCACATCGTCGAGCAGGCTGGCGAGCGCGGGGTTGGCGCCGTGAATCCAACGGCGGAAGGTGATGCCGTTGGTCTTGTTGGAGAACTTCTCGGGGTAGATCTCGTAGAACGGATGAAGCTCGGTGTCCTCCAGGATCTTGGTATGAAGCGCGGCGACGCCGTTGATAGAGAAGCCAAAGTGGATGTCCATGTGGGCCATATGGACGGTGTCGTACTCGTCGATGATGGCGACACGCGGGTCGTCGTGCTCGGCCTTGGCGACCTCGTCGAGCTTGACGATGATGTCGGCGATGGCGGGCGAGACCTTCTGCAGGCTTGCGAGCGGCCACTTCTCGAGTGCCTCGGCAAGAATCGTGTGGTTGGTATAGGCGACCATGGAGCGCACGATGGTAACGGCCTCGTCAAACTCGATGTCGTGCTCGGTGGTGAGCAGGCGGATGAGCTCGGGGATGACCATGGTGGGGTGCGTGTCGTTGATCTGGACCACGGCGTAGTCTGCCAGGTCGTGCAGGCTGCTGCCGCGCTCGACGGCCTCGTCGATCAGGAGCTGGGCGGCATTGCTCACCATGAAATACTCCTGATAGATGCGAAGCAGGCGGCCCTGCTCGTCGGAATCGTCGGGGTACAGGAACAGGGTGAGGTTTTTGGCGATCTCGGTCTTGTCGAAGTCGATGGAGCTGCCGGGGACCAGGCCGTCGTCGACGCTCGCCAGGTCGAACAGACGCAGGCGGTTCTTGGTAGGCTGGCCGTAACCGGGCACATCGATGTTGACAAGTTTGGAGGTGACGGCAAAATCGCCGAACTCAACCGTGTAGGAGCGGTCGTCACCGACCAGGATGTCCTGCTCGCCGAGCCACTCGTCGGGGACGGCCTTCTGCTGATTGTCGACAAAGCGCTGACGGAACAGGCCGTAATGATAGTTGAGGCCCACGCCGTCGCCGGTCAGACCCAACGTGGCGATGGAATCCAGGAAGCACGCGGCCAGGCGGCCCAGGCCACCATTGCCCAGCGAGGGCTCGACCTCAAACTCCTCGATCTTGTTGAGGTCGTGGCCGGCGGCAGTGAGCTGGTCCTTGATCTCGTCATAGATGCCGAGGTCGATCATGTCGTTGATAAGCAGCTTGCCGATCAAAAACTCGGCAGAGATGTAGTAGAGCTTTTTCTTGCCGTTGTTGAGCGGGCAGGCGGCGGAGCGCTCCTGCACGAGCTTGACCAGCAGCTTGTAAATGCGACGGTCGTCGAGCTGCTCGAGCGCAGTGCCAAAGGACTGCTCGGCGAGATCAGCGAGATCGATACGGGGCATGTTTCCTCCTGTGGTGAGTTGACTACATGTCAGAAATACAAAAGAGCCCGCGCGAGGGGGTTGGGGTGGCCTCGCGCGGGGAAAGCGAACGCGTCCACACGATGGGGTGGGGTCGGGCGCGGTTGCTCCTATTGGGGAAGCTCGATTTCGGCTTCCGACGGGATGCGGAAGTAGGTCTCCGTCCAGTCAGTAAGCTTGTGCTCGAGCTCTCGGGTGATGGCGCCATCGAGCATGCGCCAGGTCCAGTTGCCGCCCAGGGTGGCGGGCGTGTTGATGCGTGCCTCATTGCCCAGGTTGAGCAGGTCCTGCATGGTGTAGATGCAGGTGTCGCTCACGCTGGCGGCGATGGTGCGGTTGAGCGCATCGGTGATGGGCTCGCCAGTCTGCTGATGGGTGTACAGGGCTGCCTGCTCGCGCTGGCGCGGGGTGGCCGTTCCCTCAAACCAACCGCGTGCCGTCTCGTTGTCGTGCGTGCCCACATAGGCGACGGTGTTGGCGATGTAGTTATGCGGCAGGTAGTACGAGTTGGTGCCCTCAAAGGCAAACTGCAAGATCTTCATGCCGGGGAAGCCCGAGTTATCGCGCATGTCGATGACGCCGGGGGTGAGGAAGCCCAGGTCCTCGGCGATAATAGGCAGCGTGCCGAGCTTTTCCTCGAGCATTTTGAAGAGTTTGAGGCCGGGACCCTGCGTCCACGAACCGTAGGACGAGTCGGGCGAGGAGAAAGGTACCTCCCAATAGGCCTCGAAGCCGCGGAAGTGGTCCAGGCGGATGACGTCGTACATGCCGAGCGCGGCGCGAATGCGGCCCTCCCACCAGGAGAAGCCGTCGGCCTCCATGGCGTCCCAGTCGTAGATGGGGTTGCCCCAGTACTGACCGGTGGCCGAGAACTGGTCAGGCGGCGTGCCGGCGACGCTTACGGGGTTGCCGGCGGCGTCGATCTTAAAGAGCTCGGGCGTGGCCCACATCTCGACAGAGTCGCGCGAGACGTAGATGGGCAGATCGCCGATAATCAGGATATCACGCTCGTTGGCATAGGCCTTGAGGCGGCTCCACTGGCGATTGAAGAAGTACTGCGTCATCTGGTGGTAGAGCATACGCGCGGGATGGGCGGCGCAGACCTTGGCAGAAGCCTCTCCGCGGGTACGCAGCTCCGCGGGCCACTCCCAAAATGCCTTGAGCCCGCACTCCTCCTTGACGGTCATGAACTCGCAATAGGGGATGAGCCAGTCCTCGTTGGCCTGGACAAAGTCGTCGAAGTCTGCCGGCTTGTCGGCGGCAAAGCGCTCAGCGGCGCGGTCGAGAATCTGACGGCGACCGCCAAAGATGGCGCCGTAGTCGACGTTGCTGGGGTCGGAACCCAGATACACGCCGTCGATATCGCACTGCTCCAGATAGCCCGCCTCGATGAGTTCGGCGAAGTCGATAAAGTTGGGGTTGCCCGCACGTGCCGAGAACGACTGGTAGGGCGAATCGCCGTAGCTGGTCGTCGTGAGGGGCAGAATCTGCCAGTAATGTTGTTTACACGAGGCGAGGAAGTCGACAAAGTCATAGGCGTTCCAGCCAAAACCGCCGATTCCGTAGGGGCCGGGTAGAGATGAGACGGGCATGAGGACGCCGCTTGCACGCTCCATGAATGCGCTCACCAACCTTCTTGTTGTGGGGTCGGCCTGCCGATGAGCATGCAGTCCGCCTCCGAGCTTCCAATTCAATACGCCTATTGTAAAACAAGTTGTTTAAACATGTATAGGCAAGATAAAAAAGTTATTCGCTTTTCGGTGAATGGCGTCGCGCCATGAAAAAAAGCCCCGATCTCACATCGTGAGACCGGGGCTCAAATCTACTGTGGGGGGAGTGGCTACTCGGCGTCGGCGAAGCCGTTGGGGTTGTGGCTCTGCCAGTTCCAGCTGTCGCGGCACATGTCCGCGATATCGTACTGTGCCTTCCAGCCCATCATGCGCTCGGCCTTGGAGGCATCGCACCAGTTGGCGGCGATGTCGCCGGCGCGGCGCTCGCGGATCACATAGGGCAGCTCCTTGCCACAAGCCTTGGAGAAGGCAGCAACGACCTCGAGCACCGAGGTGCCAGTGCCGGTGCCCAGGTTGAAGATCTCGACGCCGGTTTTGCCGTTCATCCAGTTAAGGGCGGCAACGTGACCAGAGGCCAGGTCGCACACATGGATGTAGTCGCGCACGCCGGTGCCATCGGGGGTGGGGTAGTCGTTGCCAAAGACCTGAACGGCCTCGAGCTTGCCCACGGCGACCTGGGCGACGTAAGGCACCAGGTTGTTGGGGATGCCCTTGGGGTCCTCGCCGATCAGACCCGACGGGTGGGCGCCGATGGGGTTGAAGTAACGGAGCAGCACGACGTCCCACTCGGGGTCGGCGGTGTGGACGTCCATGAGAATCTGCTCGATCATCCACTTGGTCCAACCGTAGGGGTTGGTCGCGGGCTTCTTGGGGTCCTCCTCGGTGACAGGCGGATTGTCCGGGTCGCCGTAGACGGTCGAGGAGCTCGAGAAGATGATGGACTTGCAGCCATGGTTGCGCATGACATCGATGAGCACCAGGGTGTTCTCGATATTGTTGTGGTAGTACTCGACGGGCTTGCTCACCGACTCGCCAACGGCCTTAAAGCCGGCGAAGTGGATGACGCGGTCGATCTGGTGGGTATCGAAGATCTTGTTCATCGCATCGCGGTCGAGCACGTTGGCCTCGTAGAAGGTGAGGTTCTTGGCGGCCTCGTCGCCCATGATGGTCTTGACGCGGTCGACGGCGACGGCGCTGGAGTTGGAGAGATCATCGACGATGACGACCTGGTAGCCACCCTCGAGCAGCTGAACGACGGTGTGCGAGCCGATAAAGCCGGCGCCACCGGTAACGAGGACACAGGTGTCTTTGGGGTCGAGTGCTTTGGACATGTAGTCTCCTATCGAATCAGGAACACTTCTTCAGGGGAGTATAGCGCAGGCAGGGACGCCCAAATCGTGCGCTGTAGGAAAAGCGGAGGATTGTGCCAACGTACTCATAGAAGAGCTTGCGTACGCATAACCTGATCTTCGACATTTGCTTACGAGCCGCTGACCTTGTAGTTTCCTGCCGTTCGTGGAAATCGTTGGGACGCGCCATATGTACGCTAATATGTATGAGTTGAGCGACATATAAATAAACATGTAACGGAGTACATATGTCACCAAACAGCGATTCCATCCTTTCCCAGGAGCTCTCGCGCCGCACTGCCCTCAAGGCCCTGTTCGGCGCCGCTTCTGCGGCAGTTCTTTTTGGCCTGCCCGCTCGCGCCCATGCGGCGGAGGCTTCCAAAGAAACAACCGATAAACTGAATGCCGCCCAGGCCCAGCTCGACGAGGTTCAGGCCCAGCTCGACAGCATCGCAAATGAGTATGCGGCGCTGGCCAACAAGAATGCCCAGACCCTCAACGACATCGAGAATGTCCAGGGCAAGATTGACGACACGCAGGCCCAGATCGATGAAAAGAAGGCCGAGCTCAAGAAGAAACGCAACGACCTTTCCGATCGCGTGGCCGCCAGCTACAAGTCCGGCGGCACGAACATCCTGTCGCTGCTGCTGGCCTCTGGCTCGTTTGAGGAACTCGTCGCCAACGCGCATTACGTTGAGAAGATCAACAAGAGCGACCGCGACGCCATCGAGGACATTCAGACCATCCAGGAAGAGCTCGATGCGCAAAAGACCGAGCTCGAGTCGCAGAAGGCCGACTTAGAGAAGCTCAAGGACCAGCAGACTGCCCAGATGCAGGACATGCAGGCCAAGCAGCAGGAAGTCCAGACGGTTCTGAACGGCCTCTCTGACGATGTCAAGGAGCTCATGGCTCAGCGTGATTCCGAGATTCTCGCTGCCGCCCAGGCCGAGGAGGCCGCTAGGAAGGCCGCCGCTGCCGCGGCCGCCGCGAACAAGAACAATTCCTACTCGGGTGGTTCGAGCTCGGGTGGCGGATCGTATGCGCCCGGAACTCCGCAGCAGAATGCCGGCTCGGGCAAGCAACAGGCCGTCGTCAACGCGTGCTACTCCACGCCTTCGCCGGGCCAGAACTGGTGCGCGGCGTGGGTTACCAATGTCTTCCGTAACGCCGGCGTTGGCTACTTTGGCGGCAACGCCTGCGACATGTTCAACGCCTGGTGCTATAGCTCCGACCGCTCGGCGCTGCAGGTGGGCATGATCGTGGCCGATTCCTCGCACAGCGGCACGGGTGCTCCGGGCCTTATCTACGGTCATGTGGGTATCTACGTTGGCGGCGGCATCGTTATGAGCAATGAGGGAGCCATTACGTCTAAGTCGCTCGATTCGTTTATTAGCTTCTATGGCACTGGCTCTGGCGTGCGTTGGGGCTGGCTCGGCGGCGTGGCGCTGTCGTAAAGCCGACGGGGCCGCGTGCCCGCCCGCAATATATTTGATTGCCTGCTCGGGCAGTCCTGCGCAAGACGAAGGCCACATTAAGTGGCCTTCTTTGCGTGCGGAACTCGCGATCAATCAAATATATTGCGGGCGGGCACGCGGCCCTCTTGGGTTCGGGGCGCGGCACACCGGACTGGTTGTCTGAATTAAAGAAAGTGAAGGCCCCTTTCGGGGCCTTCTTTTTATAAAAATTCGCCTACTCGGTGGACTTCGGGTTCTAGGTCTACGTTGAATTGGTCTTTGACGGTTGCCTGGATGTGGCGGATGAGTTCGTCGACGTCGGCGGCGGTGGCGTGGTCGGCGTTGACGATGAAGCCGCAGTGCTTCTCGCTCACCTGCGCGCCGCCAACGGCGTGTCCGCGCAGTCCGGCATCCATGATGAGCTTGCCGGCAAAGTGGCCCTCGGGGCGCTTGAAGGTGGAGCCGGCACTCGGCATGTCGAGCGGCTGCTTGTCCTCGCGGCGCTGGCGGTAGTCGTCCATGTCGGCCTTGATCATCGCGGCGTTGCCCGGGGCGAGATTGAAAGTGGCCGAAAGCACGATAAAGCCGTCGTCGGCGATGCGGCTCTTGCGATAGCCCAGGTTGAGTTCGTCGGCATCGAATTCGATGATGTTGCCGCTGCCGCGGGTGCCGTCGTCGAGCTGGCGAGCGGGTTTGTAGACGCGCACGGACTCTAGCACATCGGCCATGCAGGCACCGTAGGCACCGGCGTTCATGTAGCAGGCGCCGCCGACCGATCCGGGGATGCCCGAGATGGGCTCCATGCCGGTGAGGCCGGCCTCGGCTGCCGCCGCGGCGACATCGGAAAGCAAGGCGCCGGCTGCCGCCGTGACGTGCGTGCCGTCGACCGTAATGTCGGAGAGGCCTTCGCCCAGCGCCACGACGACGCCGCGGATGCCCTTGTCGCCGACAAGCAGGTCGGAGCCGTTGCCCACGATGGTAAGCGGCAGGTCGCAGCGATAGCAGGTATCGAGCGTGGCGACGAGGCCCTGCTCGGTATCGGGCGTGACAAAGACGTCGGCCGGGCCGCCGATCTTAAACGTGGCGTGCTCGCGCATGGGCTCGCTCATCAACACGTTGTCCTCGCCGGCAACGCCAGCGAGCGCGCACAGCAGGTCCTCGTTAAAAAAGTCGTTCTCGTGCATATGAATATCCGCCTTTTGGTGGTCGTCGTCATCAATCGATTGCAATATACCCCACCCGGACGGATTTGGTGCGCTGACGGCGATAAAACAGCCGTCTACCGGATTGGTAAAGTGTTTATCACCGAGGTAGAGGGGTAGTCGCTATACTTTCAAGAGATTGCGCGTAAACCCGGAAGGAGCGAGATGGCCAACAAAGTCACCCTCAAGCAGATCGCCCAGGAGGTGGGGCTTTCCCCCTCGTCGGTCTCGCTTGTGCTCAATAATCGGCCCTGTCGCATCTCGGAAGAAAACCGCAAACTCATCAAGGAGGTCGCGGCGCGCAACCACTATGTTCCTAACCAGATTGCGCGTAGTTTGGTCATGCGCGAGTCGCGCACGCTGGGCCTTATCGTCCCTAACATCGAGAGCCGCTTTTTTGCCTCGCTCGCCGGTAGCCTGGAAAAGCGCTGCCGCGAGGATGGCTATGCACTCTTCATTACCAGCTCGGGTGGAAGCGCCGATGACGATCTGGAGCTGCTGCGCCAGCTGGTGACGCGCGGCGTTGATGGCGTCTTCCTGGTCGTGGGCGACGAGTTCTCCGACGACCGCGCCCTGCGCGAAGAAGTCAGCCACCTGCCCATCCCGGCCGTAATGGTCGACCGTGCCATTGAGGGGCTCGAGTGCGACAAGGTGATGTTCGACCACGAGATGGGTGGCTACATGGCCACTCGCTATCTGATCGAGCAGGGCCACCGTCGCATTGCCTGCTTGGTTAACGCGCGCCGTTCCAATACGGGGCGTAAGCGACTTGCCGGCTATGAGCGCGCGCTGCGCGAGGTTGGCTTGCCTATCGACGCGCGTTTGGAGTTTGAGAGCGAGTACTACATTCCGAGTGCCTACGAGGCCTCGGAGGCGGTGCTCGCGACCGACGCCACCGCCGTATTTGCAAGCTCGGACAACATTGCCCTTGGTCTGCTCAAGCGCTTACACGAGATGGGGAAGAGCATTCCGGGCGATATTTCGGTGGTGAGTTACGACAACTCGGCCGCCGACGTTCTCTTTGAGCCGGCGCTGACCGCGATTGAGCAGGATCCTGGTATCCTCGCGGAGCATGCTTTTGGCTGCATGTCCAAGCGCCTTGCCGGTAGGGGCGGTAGACGTGCCGAAGAAGTCGTTCTGGAGCCGGCGCTTATCGTGAAGGGCAGCGTGCTCGATCTTACCGAATGTAGCTAAGCGTACTTGTTTGTTTGCATAGATTGCATGCGGAGTGTCCGCTATTTGCCGGCGGGGCCGGGGTGCCTGCCTTGTTTTGAGAAGTTCGCGGAGCCCACTTCTCAAAACAAGGCAGGCACCCCGGCCCTCGTCCGTGAACTCTTCCGCTGGGCGAGCTATAGACGCCGCGCACCGATAGGGTAAGGCGGCGGCTTGAAATTGGTGCTATATTCAGGTTGAGTTGTTTAATGCTAGTACGGGAGGCTGATATGGGGCTGTTCAAGAAGAAAAACCCGCAGGATGCCTTTGATCCCGATGTGTTTACCATCACGGATACTATTTTGGACCCGCCGCGGTTTACGTTTTTGCCGGCCATCTACCAGGATGCTACGCGTCGCAAGTGGGCCGTGCATCAGCGCGGTGCGCAGCCGAAGATCTTTGACTATGCGGATGTTCTGCAGTGCGAGGTGGCCGAGGCTGGCGATCCGGAGGCTGACGAGACGCCTTCAAAACAGGAATTTGCCCAGCGTATTCTGGCAAATCCCGCGAAAGCGGCAAAAATAAACGCTGCCAAGCGTAATATGTGTCTTGGTATGGGTGTTGTTGTAGCGGTTCAGACGGGAAAAGACGAGGTTTCCAAATTGGAGATTCCCGTTATGACCGACGAAGTCAAACGCGATTCAAACCTATATAAGTCGTATCGGAATGTCGCAGAGAAGATCAAGGCCAAATTCGACGACATGGGAGGGCTGGCCTAGTTCTGCCGGCGTACATATTTTGAATGAGGAGTCTGTGCGATGCCAGGCGAATCTTATGCAATTCCCCCCAAAGACCGTGCTGTTGAGGGAATTCTTTGGTACATCCAGCACCATCGGCTTGCCGGCGGCGATCGCCTGCCGGCCGAGCGCGTGCTGTGCGAAGATATTGGCGTTTCGCGTACGGCGTTGCGCGCTGGCATCACGCGGCTCATTTCGTGCGGAACGCTCGAAAGCCGCCGCGGATCGGGTACGTATGTGTGTCCTCCCAAACCACTGAACATCTTCCAAGAAACGTACAACTTCTCCGATGCCGTGCGGACTGCCGGCTTGCACCCCTCTTCTCGCTTGGTTTCCGCCGAGGCTGTCGAGGCGGATGAGACGCTTGCCGACAAGCTTGGGGTGGCCGTAGGCGCTCCCTTGCTCCGTATGCAGCGCGTCCGCCTCATTGAGGGCGAGCCGGCATCAATCGAGACGGCCCACATCAATCTGTCGCTCTGCCCGTCGCTTCCCGGTCATGATTTTGAGTGCGAAAGTCTCTACGACGTGTTGCTCAAAGAAGGCGGCGTGCGTGTTGAGCATGGACGAGAGCACATCTCGATCTCGCGATTGAACGCTGAGGAGGCTGAGCTTCTCCAGCAAGAAGAGGGAACGCCGGTATTCTACGAGAGCACGATTGAGTTTGATAAAGACATGCGCTTTGTGGAGCATTGCAAATCGGTGATTCTGCCCACAAAGTTCCGCTTTGCCGATAACGGCGAAAAGAACGGTATGAGGAGCGTGGCAGGTGAGCAATGGCTGAAACAGTAGATGCCACTCCGGTTTATATGCGCATTCGACGTCGTATTGAGGAACGTATCGAGCGCGGCATATACCCCACGGGTTCGATGATTCCGTCTGAGAATGAACTTGCCGAGGAATTTGGTACGACGCGCCTGACTATTCGAAGTGCCGTGGACGAGCTAGTTCGTCGCGGCCAGATTCGCCGTGTTCGGGGAAAGGGCGCCTTCGTGGCGCAGAAAGTGCCTGCTATTTTTGAGCGCATGGGTGGCTTCCGCGAATCGGTTCGCGCCTCGGGAGGCGAGCCGTCTGTTCGCATTCTGGCGCGCTCCAAGCGTTATGCGGGGCCATACTACGCCGACCTGTTTGGTATCGCCGAGGACGACCTGCTCTATTCCATTCGACGTCTTAACTGCATTAATGGCGACCCCGTATCAATTGAGATGGCGCTGATTCCTTGCTTGCTGTTCCCAACCATCGAAGAGATTGACGTGTCGGTGTTCAGTCTTTACGAGACCTATGAGATGTTGGGGCGAAAGCCGGTCATGGCACAGGAAAAGCTCGATATCGAAGCGCTGGGCGCGCGCGATGCCGGCCTGCTTGGGCTGGAGCAGGGCGATCTTGCCTTGACGCTGGAGTGCGTGAGCTTCGATGCAAGCGGACAGGCAATCGAATACGTCAAGTCGTTCAACCGCGGCGATGCGGGCGGATATACCTATACGTACTAACTGGTGCTTTTGCATAAACGTGCTGAAAAAGCTGACTGAAATTTGATTCGTTAAGCTGACTGTATATACAACCTTACATGGTCCAAAATCGACCGTTCGCCGAAGGGAAAAGATTGGTCACCAGATAGGTATCAAAAAGTCGTAACCTATAACTGTGATTGGTATCAAATACTAATGATTTGTGCGAGGTGAGACGATGAAAATGCTCGATTACGTTCAGCTTGCCCATGTGCGTATGGGTGAGAACCTCGAGCGTTCGTTCGAACTTGTAAGCCAGCTCGTCGATATTTTCCAGTCCGCATCCTTTGGCGCGCTGCGCATCGTTGCTTCTGGTTCGTCCCGTCATGCTGCCGATTGCGCCCGCGATTACCTGCAGGACGCATTGCAGATGCAGGTGTCCGTCGTGACGCCCGAGGCCTTTGTCGATTTCGAGCACACCTATCCACAAAACGCGCTCAACATTGCCATTTCTCAGAGCGGCTATTCGACCAATACGATTGCAGCGCTAGACTACATGCGCGCGCACGACATGGCCGCAGTCGCGCTCACGGCAAACATCGAGGCTCCCATTAAGGAGCATGCCGATATCGTCCTCGACTACGGCGTGGGCGTCGAGTCGGTGGACTTTGTGACCCTGGGCGTTCAGACGCTCATCGAGTACCTGGTGCTCTTTGGCATTTACGGTGGTCAGGCGTGTGGAACGATTGACGCCGATGGCGTTGTTCAGCGTCTTGACGACCTGCGCGAGGCCATTCAGGCCAACGCCACGATGTGCAAGACCGCCGAGGCATATGTCCAGGATCATCTACTCGGGCTGTCGGAGCACGTGCCGGCGATGGTTGTGGGCAATGGTCCTAACTATGGCGTTGCCGAAGAGGGCGCGCTCAAGCTGAGCGAGACCATCAAGATTCCTGCCATGCATCACGAGGGCGAGGAGTTCGTCCATGGCCCCGAGATGCAGATCGTTCCGGGCTATCTGGTGTTTATCGTCGACGACCCTCAGGGCTCGGAGCGTCTGGCAAATATCGCCGACGCGCTGTCGAAGGTAACGAAGAAGGCAGTTCTTTTGACCATGCACCCCAAGGGCAAGGCTCACGAGATCGCAGTGCCGCAGGTAGCTCCGCTGCTGAGCGCGATTCCCAACCTGGTGTTCTTCCAGACGATGGCGGCGATTGTCACCGAGCGCCTGAACTCGTGGGATGTCCATCCGTATCTCGATGCCGTCTCCAAGCAAATGGAGGTTAAGGCGGAAGGTTACGAGGAATCGGTCAACACGCTTAAGGCTAAAGCGGCTGAGTGTTACGGAATGTAGGCGGGCGTTGTCGCTCGTTGGCATAGGGGATTGCTAAAGCAGCCCCAGAAAGGAGAAGCAAATGAAGGAAACCGAGAAGATCGAGATCATGCATTTCGACCAGGAGGGCTACCTCGAGGACGGCAAGGCACTCTACGAGACCGGCAAGAAGATGACCGCGCTCGCAGACAAGGTCGCCGACGAGGGCTACGACGC
>CAUFMB010000031.1 GCA_959026535.1 uncultured Collinsella sp.
ATTCGGTCGCACGGAGAGCATTTCCCAGTTGACAAAACTATAGGAACACCCCCCACCAAAAAGCCCGAGTGTCGCTGGGACACCCGGGCTCGTGGAAAGGGGCTAATCCTTATTCGGACTTAAGCGGAAACTGCAGCGGAAGCAGCGTTGGTCTCGTCCTCGTCGGTCCATGCATGCTTGGGCATGGGACGGAAGATCTGGAAGAGCATCGCAACCAGCAGCACGATGGCCACTACCGTCCAGATACCAAACTGTCCAAGAACAAGCAGGTTGTAGAACTGGTTGATGAACAGGCCGATAACCCAAGCGAAGGCGCACTCGTAACCGATGGCAATCGCAGTCCACTTGCCGGAATCCATCTGGTTGCGGATAGTACCTATAGCAGCAAAGCACGGAGCGCACAGCAGGTTGAAGGCGCCAAAGGCAACGCAAGCGCCCATGGTCGGGAACATGCCGGCGAACGCGGTCCACAGGCTCGGGTCAGTCTCGCCGGCGTCGGCGACGGACAGCAGCGAACCGGCGGTGGCGACGACGTTCTCCTTAGCGACGAGGCCAGAGACGGTCAGCGCGGTTGCCTGCCAGGTGCTAAAGCCGAGCGGTGCGAAGATCCAAGCGACCAGGTTGCCGAGCATGGCGAGCACGGAGTAATCCATGAACTCCTCGGGGATGCCGTCCATTGCGGGCAGGAAGCCAAAGGAACCGTTGTAGCTGCCAAAGTTGGACAGGAACCAAACCACGACGGTAGAAGCGAAGATGACCGTGCCGGCCTTCTTGATAAAGGCCCAGCAGCGCTCCCACACATGCAGCGCCCAAGAGCGGATCGCCGGGAAGTGGTAGGCAGGAAGCTCCATAACGAACGGCGTCGGGCGGCCGGCGAAGAGCTTGGTCTTCTTGAGCATGAGGCCCGAGGCGATGACGGCAAAGACGCCCAGGAAGTAGAAGAGCGGGCTGATCCACGCGGCGGTGGTGGAAGAATCGCCGATGATGGAGCCCATGAGCAGGGCGATGATCGGCAGCTTGGCGCCACAGGGAATGAACGTGGTGGTCATGACCGTCATGCGGCGGTCCTTCTCGTTCTCGATGGTCTTGGTGGCCATGACGCCGGGGACGCCGCAGCCCGAGGACACGAGCATGGGGATGAAGGACTTACCGGACAGGCCAAAGCGGCGGAACACGCGGTCCATGATGAAGGCGACGCGGGCCATATAGCCGCAGTCCTCCAGGAAGGACAGCATGACGAACAGCAGGAACATCTGCGGGACGAAGCCGAAGATAGCGCCCAGGCCGCCGACGATACCGTCGCAGACCAGCGAATCGACCAGACCGCCGTCCTCGGTGCCACCCGCCACGAGGGCATCGTGCACCATGGTGGTAATGCCGGGAACATAGGGGCCATACTGAGCCGGATCGACCGAATCAGCGTCGTCGCCCGCAGCCTCGACGGCTGCGTCGTAGGCATCGCGGCCCTGACCGAGCACGTACCAACCGTCGGTACCGAAGAGCTGGTCGTTGGTGAAGTCGGTCACCGTGCCGCCCAGGGTGGAAAC
The DNA here is from genome assembly GCA_959026535.1 of uncultured Collinsella sp. Taxonomy (GTDB): domain Bacteria; phylum Actinomycetota; class Coriobacteriia; order Coriobacteriales; family Coriobacteriaceae; genus Collinsella. Next base: position 1,548 of record CAUFMB010000031.1, read on the forward strand.
GGCGATGTAGTACACGCAGAACATGATGACCACAAAGATCGGCAGACCCAGGATACGGTTGGTAACCACGCGGTCGATCTTCTCGGAGGTGCTCATCTTGGCAGGAGCCTTGGTGAGGCACTCGTCGATGATGTGCGCGATCACGCCGTAGCGCTCGCCGGTGATGATGGACTCGGCGTCGTCGTCGCAGTCCTGCTCGCACTGGGCGACCAGCTGCTCCACGCGAGCGGCCTTCTCCTTGGTGAGGTTGATGAGCTTGCAGGCGTCTGCATCACGCTCGAACAGCTTGACGGCGTAATAGCGACGCTTGTTAGCGGGAACGCTCGCAGGCAGGTTATTCTCGATGTGGTCCAGAACGTCCTCGATGGAGGAATCGAACTTGTGCTCCGGCACCTGGCCCTTAGAAGCAGCGGACTTCTTGACCTGATCGAACAGCTCCGTGATGCCCTTGTTCTTAAGAGCGGAGATCATCATGACCGGGCAGCCGAGCTTCTTGGAGAGCTTGTCCGTGTCGATCTTGTCGCCGTTCTTCTCGACCAGGTCGGCCATGTTGAGGGCAACGACCACGGGCAGGCCGGTCTCGATAACCTGAAGCGCCAGATACAGGTTGCGCTCGAGGTTGGTGGCGTCGACAACCTGGACGACAACATCGGGCTCGCCGCTCATGAGGTAATCGCGCGAGCATTGCTCCTCGGGGCTGTAGGGGGAAAGCGAGTAGATGCCAGGGAGGTCCGTGATGGTAACGTTCTTGTCGCTTAGGAGCTTGGCTTCCTTTTTCTCAACCGTGACGCCGGGCCAGTTGCCAACGTAGCCGTTGGCGCCGGTAATCAGGTTGAAAAGCGTGGTCTTGCCGCAGTTGGGGTTACCCGCCAGCGCGACATGGATCTGAGAATCCGCCATTCAATCCTTCTTCCTTGTGTGCCTGCGCTGCTTTCTCCGCGCAGGCTGGATAATGTGCTTCAAAGATGCTGCATTAAGTTAGAAAAACCTAACTTTATCTGCAGAAATATGCGCCGCGAGTCCTTACTGAACCTCGACGACGGCGGCCTCCTCCTTGCGGATGGAAAGCTCGTAGCCGCGCACGTTGATCTCGACCGGATCACCGAGCGGTGCAACCTTCACGACCTTGAACGAAGTGCCCTTGATGAGCCCCAAGTCCATAAGGTGGCGGCGAAGCGCACCCTCACCGTGAAGCTTGACGATGGTGGAGCTCTCGCCCACCTTAACGTCACCCAACGTCTTCATCCTCTTGTCCCCCTTTCGGTTTTTATGAAATGCTGCAGACTAACCGACGGTCATGATGTGCATGGCAACCTTGGAATCGATGCCAAAACGTGCGCCCAGCACCGTGACGATGATATTGGCACCACTCGAGCTCACCACGTGGATTTCGTTGCCCTCGACAAAGCCGAGGTCCTTGAGGTGGTGTTTCATGTCCTCATTGCCCTTTACACGAGACACGCGCACGGTTTCGCCCGCTTTTACCATCGAAAGCGGCATGGCCGGCATCTGCGGTCCGCAAGACATGAGTTGCTCCTAACGTCAGTTCGTCCTCAACATCGACGCGTAAAAAGTTAACCACGTCTATGTTCGCTATAGTAAACTAGCACGTGGTTAACTTTTTGGAAAGGGTCCCCATTCAGATTTCGAAAAAGTTTCCTATATGAAACAAAAAGGCGCGGCAAAGGACCATCCTTTACCGCGCCCTATCATGCTTAGAGCGAGAGATTTCTGATCGATGTGACACAGGAGGCCTCATCCACGCCCGAAACGCGGAACACGATGTCCTCGCCACATTCGCCACAGAGTGCCATGAGCCCTATAACGTCGCGGCCATCGACATGACGATTGCCAATCGAAACCGACACGTCACTACGATGCTTGGCGATAATGTCATAAAGCAGCGCAACCGGGCGGGCATGCAATCCCAACGGATCTTTAATCGTCTTTGTAAACTCGACCATGTCCCCTCCCGCGACATCGCACATCGGCCGGCAAAACCCAGCCACGTGGTAGTTATTGTAGCGTTAGATGCTTGTTGAGGGCGGGACGGAAATCGCATCCCATTTCGAGCGTCAATGATGGGACACAGTTTCCGCCAGAAGGCTCAACCGGAAAGTGCGACCCGTTATTTGGCTGGATTCTGGGACGCAATTTCCCAAAGGGGCCTGTTTGGGAAACTGCGACCCGTTTTGGACGCAAATTCTGGGACGCAGTTTCCGCGACGCCCAGTCAACCTATGCCCTCGCAACGCCCGCGCATAAAAAACGAGGGAAGGCACGCGTCCTTCCCTCGTTACAGGCAATATGTAGCCGTTTGCCTACATCAGACGCAGGCTGACGTCCTTGAGCTGGGCGCCGGAAACGGCACTCGGGGCGCCCGACATGAGGTCGGAGCCGCTGGCCGTCTTGGGGAACGCCATGACGTCGCGGATGGAGTCGGAGCCGGTGAGCAGCATGCACACGCGGTCCAGGCCCAGAGCGAAACCGCCCATCGGGGGTGCACCAAACTTGAGCGCCTCCATGAGGAAGCCGAACTGAGACTCGGCACGCTCCTCGGTAAAGCCCAGGAGCTTGAGCATGGACATCTGCATCTCGGCGTTGTGGATACGCATACCGCCGCCGCCGGCCTCAAAGCCGTCCATGACAAAGTCGTAGGTGCACGAACCGGCTGCCAGCGGGTCGGCCTCGATCTTGGCGATGTCGGTCTCGGTCGGCAGGGTGAAGGGCTGGTGCTCGGCGGCGTAAGCCTTGCGGTCCTCATCCCAGTGGAACAACGGGAAGTTGACGACCCACAGGAAGTCGTGGCCCTCGCGCTTGATCTCGAGTGCGTTGGCCATGTGAGAACGCATGCCACCCAGGATCTCGTCAGAGAGCAGGCGCGGGCCGGCGGCGAACATCACGAGGTCGCCGGGCTCGACGTCCATGCGCTCGCGCAGAGCCGCCATCTCCTCGTCCGAGAAGAACTTGACGATGGGGCTGTTGATGGAGCCGTCCTCACGGAAGGCGATCCAGGCCAGGCCCTTGGCGCCAAACGTGGAGGCCACGCCGGCGAGCTTATCGATCTTGGCACGTGCCCAGGCACCGGCGCCCTTGGCGTTGATGGCCTTGACGACAGAGCCCTCCTCGTTTGCGGCAGTCGCAAAGACCTTGAACTTGGAGTTGGCGAAGATGTCGGTCAGGTCGACCAGGTGCATGCCATAGCGGGTATCGGGCTTGTCGGAGCCATAGGTGTCCATGGCCTCCCAGTAGTCCATACGACGCAGCGGCGTGGGCATCTCGACACCCATGCGACCGAAGGCATCGGCAAGAACCTCTTCGAGCGCGCTCATGACATCGTTCTGGTCCACGAAGGACATCTCGATATCGACCTGGGTGAACTCGGGCTGACGGTCGGCACGCAGGTCCTCGTCGCGGAAGCACTTGGCAACCTGATAGTAGCGCTCGACGCCACCGACCATAAGCAGCTGCTTCAGGAGCTGCGGGGACTGCGGCAGGGCGTAGAAGTTGCCCGGCTGAATACGGCTGGGAACGATGAAGTCGCGGGCGCCCTCGGGCGTGGACTTAAACAGGGAGGGCGTCTCGACCTCCATGAACTCACGGTTGTGCAGCGCCTCGCGAATGGCAAAGGTAAAGTCGGAGCGCAGCTTGAGGTTGGCCATCATCTCGGGACGGCGGAGGTCCAGATAGCGATAGCGCAGGCGGGTGTCCTCGCTGGTCTCGATGCCGTCCTCGATCTGGAACGGCGGGGTGACGGACGTGTTGAGAACCTCGGCGTGGTCGGTCAGGACCTCGATCTCGCCGGTCGCGAGCTTGGTGTTGGTGGTCTCCTCGCCACGGGAGCGCACGACGCCGTGGATCTTGATGGGCCACTCGGGACGCATGGTCTCGGCGATCTTAAAGGCGTCGCCGTCGGAGTGCTCGGGGTCGAAGGTGAGCTGCGTGATGCCCTCGCGGTCGCGAAGATCGCAGAAGATAAGGCCGCCGTGGTCGCGGCGACGGCTCACCCAACCGGTGAGGGTGACCTCTTCGCCCACGTTCTCGCGGCGAAGCTCGCCGCAGGTACGGGTGTGCATGGAATGCTCGTCGATGGGACGGGTCTGGCTCATACCAGTGATCCTCCTTTATGGATCTGTGCCGCCCCGTGTCGTTCCGGGCGGCGTCGTACAGATTTGCCCAGCCTGCGTAAACCGCGCAGCCAGACATGGCGTTCTATCTTATCGCACCTGTGTCGATGTGCCGCGGAAAAGTAGCTCCTGCCCAAAGACTTGACGGAGACGAAACAATTGACGCACCGCGGCACCCGCCCGCGCTCGTCACGTGCGACAATGTGCCCCAATACAACTGCACTCGGAAAGGCCCGCCATGACTGCACGCCTCATCGTTATGGATATCGACTCCACGCTCATCAACCAGGAGGTCATCGATCTTTTGGGCGAGGAGGCAGGCGTGGGCGAGCAGGTGGCGCAGATCACCGAACGCGCCATGCGCGGCGAGCTGGACTTTAAGCAAGCGCTCGAGGAGCGCGTGGGGCTGCTTGCCGGCTTGGATGAGAGCGTGTTCGAGCGCACTTTTGAGCGCGTGACATTTACCCCCGGCGCGTTAGAGCTTGTGCGCTCGGCACACAGCAAGGGCTGGAAGGTCGGCGTGGTAAGCGGCGGCTTCCACGAGGTCGCTGACAAGATCGTGGCCGCCGCGGGCATCGATTTTTGCCTGGCTAACCGCCTGGAGGTCGTGGACGGCAAGCTTACCGGTAAGTTGGCTGCCGAGATTGTGACCAAGGAGTCCAAGCTCATCCAGCTGCTGGACTGGGCAGTTGAGTGCGGCGTCGACATGGCCCACACCGTCGCGATCGGCGACGGCGCCAATGACATCCCCATGATTCAGGCCGCGGGCACGGGCATCGCGTTTTGCGCCAAGCCCAAGACGCGCGAAGCCGCCCCGTTTGCCATCGACGAGCGCAACCTGATGCTCGCCATGGACATCATCCTGCGTGACTAGCCGATCCGTTTAACAATTGAATCAGTCTGTCCTATAGTTTCCGAACAATTTTGTCTTAGTGTTCGGAAAAATACCTTTTGAGTGCTAGACTTTGCGCCGTCGAAGGGAACATATATGGATAAGCGAGATCTTGAGCAGTTGCTGAGCGATGTTGCCGGCGGAGCAGTCACCCCGGCTGTCGCCCTTACGCGCATCCAGACGGCGCCGACCGCCGATCTGGGTTTTGCGCAGCTCGATCTTTCGCGCGGGGTGCGCCAGGGGGCCGGCGAGGTTGTCTATGGCGCCGGTAAAACCGCCGAGCAGATTGCCGCCGTTATCGAAGCGCTGCGCGATGCCGGCCAGGAGCGCATCCTGGTCACGCGCCTGGATACCGAAAAAGCCGCGCGCACCGCTGAGCTCCTCGGCAACGGCATCGACCTGGGATATGTCCCGGACGCGCAGCTCGCCCTCGTGGGCGGCAAGCCCTCCCCTACCGGCAACGGACGCATCGTCGTCGCCTGCGCCGGCACGAGCGACCTGCCCGTCGCCGAGGAAGCCGCGTTGACGGCCGAGTTCTATGGCAACGAGGTCGACCGCCTCTACGACGTGGGTGTCGCCGGCCTGCACCGTCTGCTCGCTCATGCTGAGGAACTTGCCCAGGCGCAGGTGGTCATCGCCATCGCCGGCATGGAGGGCGCCCTGGCGAGCGTCATAGGAGGCCTTGTGAGCTGTCCGGTCATCGCCGTCCCCACCAGTGTGGGCTATGGCGCGAGCTTTGGCGGCGTGGCCGCACTGCTCGCCATGCTCAACTCCTGCGCCAGCGGCGTTTCGGTCGTCAACATCGACAACGGCTTCGGCGCCGCCTACCAGGCAAGTCTTATCAATCATTTGAGCGCCGGCACGTCCTGCGCCCGCTAAGGAGCATTTCATGTCCAACCATCAGCACACGCTTATCATCGACGGCACCTCGGGCATCAGCGGCGACATGACCGTCGCAGCCCTGCTCGACCTGGGCGCCAGCGAGGAGCACCTGCGCGAACAGCTCGCCACGCTGCCGGTCGGCGGCTTTGAGATTGCCGTCACCCGCGTAAACAAGCATGGCATCGACGCCTGCGACTTTGACGTTCAGCTGGCAGAGGAGCTCGAGAACCACGACCACGACATGGCCTGGCTCTACGGCAACGAAGCAGCTGCCGAGCACACACACGAGCATGAGCACCACCATCATGCCCATGGTGAGCACGAGCACCGCCATGGGCACGCGCGTGACCACGACCACGACCACGAGGGTCACCATCACGCCCACCACCACCATCACCGTTCTTTGGCGGACGTCACCGCCATCATCGATGGCTCGCAGATGAGTGATGGCGCCAAGCGACGCGCGCTCGCCATCTTTACCGCACTTGCCGCCGCCGAGGCCAAGGCCCACGGCAAAACGCCCGAGACCGTCATGTTCCACGAGGTAGGCGCCATCGATTCCATCGTCGACATCTGCTCGGTCGCCATCTGCCTCGATGACCTGGACGTCGAGGATATTATCGTCGAGTCGCTCTCCGAGGGTCACGGCACCATCCACTGCGCCCACGGCCTTATGCCCATCCCGGTGCCCGCCGTCGTCAACCTATGCCAAGCAGGCAATATCGCCCTCACGCCCGCACCGGTCTCCGGCGAGCTTGTGACGCCCACGGGCGCCGCCATCGTCACCGCGCTGCGTACGTCCGAGCACCTGCCAGTCCGCTACCGCATCGAGGCCGTCGGCTACGGCGCCGGTAAGCGCCCCTACGAGGGCTGCTCCGGCACGCTCCGCTGCTTGCTCGTTCACGTGGATGCATAGCCATGGATGCCCGCAAAACCAAAAGCCGCGCCGCTATTGTCACGGCGTTTTCCGAGCTCCTTCGCGAGGAGGACTACGGCAAGATCACCGTCGGCGACATCATCGCATGCGCTCACGTAGGCCGCGCGACATTCTACGGTCTCTTTAAGAGCAAAGACGACCTACTGTCCGAGCTCGTGAGCGACATCTGCACCCACGCCCTCGACGACGATGGCACACCACTCGACGACCTGCTCGTGCAGGTCGAGCACATTCTCAACAACCTCTGGGAGCGTCGCCAGGGCGTTCGAGCCCTCGTAGCCGGTGCCGGCTCACGCGTCTTCGCCGACAGCTTGCGCAAGACCATCATGTCACGAGCAGCCGAAACCGTCCCTACCGACCCAAACGGCCCCGCCGCCACCATGGACCGCAGCTTCCTACTACACCACATAGCCTCAAGCTTCGTAGGAATGGTCCAATGGTGGGCCTGGCACAACTTCCAAGCAGATAAAGCCGACGTAGCCAAAGACTACCTCTCAGCCATCAAGCCCCTCTTCAACTAAGTAAGAAGCTCATCCCAAAGCATCGCCCCAACCCAGGCCGCCACGCATCCCAAAGTGTCATTCACACTTCAACGCCCCTAACAGCAACAAGCCCCTCCCATCCAAATTCAGATTTATATGTTGGGTTGCTTACTCGAGCGCAACAAAGACCCCGCAGCCGTCCGCATGGGGTAACTTCCCAGCGCACTCCGCAGGACGAAAGAACCCCCGCCGCACGAAGTGCGCAGCGGGGGTTCTTTCATGTCCGAGGACGCGCTGGGAAGTTACCCCATGCGGACGGCGGACAACCATGTAGCCTTGGACTAGAACATGCCCAAGAAACCGTGCACAAACAGCGCGGCCAGAGCGGCACCGATAAACGGTGCGATGCCAGGAACAAGCAGGCCGTACTTCCAGTTGTTGTCGGCCTTGTTCTTGATCGGCAGCACCTGATAGGCCATGCGAGGACCAAGGTCACGAGCCTGGTTCATGGCGAAGCCGGTGATACCGCCCATGCCCATGCCAACAGCCCAAACGATCAGACCGACGCAGATGGCGAGCATCAGAACGTTCTCGCCGGAGCGGCTAGCGGCAGCAAGGATGGCACTGATGAACACGAAGGTGCAGATAGCCTCGCAGAAGAAGTTGCGGGCATAGTTCGTGCCCTCGGTGGTGGGGTTGGTCGAGAAGATGTTGCGCTGGGCAACGGGGTCGACGACGCCCTCGGAAGCCTTGAACTCATCGGCATACATAAGCCAAGCGATTACGGCGCCCACAAAGCCGCCGAGCATATCGGCAATCATGAAGGGGATGCAGCTACTCCACGGCACCAGGCCTACGATGCACTGAGCAAGCACCATGGCGGGGTTCATGCACACGGCACCGCCAAAGACAAACAGGCAGACCGAGATGCCAAAAGACCAGGTGGTGATGGCAAACATGTGGCCGGAGCCCTGATACTTGGTGCCCTTGAGCACAGTATCACAGTGCACGCCCACGCCAAAGATAATCATGAGGGCCGTTGCGCCGAATTCGCAGAGGAGTTTGGTAAGCATAAAACCTTATCTTTCTTGTCGGTTATAAACGATTCGTTTAGGCCGCGCACTAGTGCTGCGCGACGACAACACCCAGGCCATCGGGAATGACGGCCACCTTGGCGTCAGCACCCTTCATCTCAAAGGCGAGCTTGAGCGCCTCCTCGAGGGTGTTAACCGGCGTCATGTGCATATCCTTAATCATCTGGTGATCGCACAGGTCGGTGACCATGATCACAGGGTGATGTGCCAGGATGCGGGCGAAAATCTGGCTCGTCCACTGGTCGGGCAGGGTCTCGTCCTTGGGACGATCGATGCAGGCGCGCTCAAACTCTGCCGGATCGTTGTCGGCGATGTTGTGATAGAAGCCCTCGCCACCGTGACCGTCGGCGCAACCGGCAACGTCGATAATCACGCCGCCTTCGGGAAGCGTGGCCTCGGCAGAGCACATGCCCTTTACAGCCTGGTAGATGTTCTGGTCGAGCGGGTAGCCGCCGTTGGTGGTGATGGCAATCTCGCACTCGACGGGCTCAACGCCGGCAAGGCTCTTCACGAACTCGCAGCCAGCCTCGTGTGCCTTATGGATGTCGCCAGCGAAGGAGCCAATGACCTCGTGCTTGCCGTTGAGCACCACGTTCAGAACAAAGGCAAGGTGAGCCATCTCGGCAGCGGCAAACATGTCCTCGCTCACGTGATTGTGGCAAAGGTTGCCTGCGCGCGAATGGGAATCGTTCACAAACTGACCGTTGTGGTTGTACATGATGGTCTTGTAGCTGGCGATACCGGGCAGCACGGACTTACGGCTGCCAGAGAAACCGGCAAAGAAGTGCGGCTCAATAAAGCCCTCGGCAAGCAGCAGATCGCAATCGGCCGCAATCTTGTTGATGATGCACTCGCCACCAGAAGGCAGGGTGCCGATCTTTTTCATCATGCTGTCGTCAGTCGCGACGTGCATAACGATTTCCTCGTTGGCAACGATCTCCTCGCCATACTTGTTGACGAGCTCCTCATGCGTCGACGGACGGTGCATACCCGTAGCAACCAAAATACGAACTCGAGCCTCGGGCGCAGCGGAATGGATGTGATGCAGCAGAATAGGCATCGTCACACGCGAGGGAACGGGGCGCGTATGGTCGGAGCTGATGATGACAATATCCTTCTTGCCAGCACAAAGCTCCTCGATCGAAGGCGAGCCATAAGGGTTGGCAAGCGATTCCTCTACCAGCTCTTCCTGCGATTTTGTGGTCTTAAACTCGTTTTGATGACCTTCCATCACACCCGCGAAGTTCTTATCCTCGAGCTCCAGATGCAACGTCTTGTGGTCAAACGGCAGTTCACATTCAAACAATGACGAGCGCCCTCTTCCTTTCAACTGACACACTAGATAAACCGTTGGAAGGATACGCCGCTCACCGAAAAACACCACCGTCCACCGACTCATTAACACAACGTTCATATTTGACCCACAACAAAACAACCGCGATCCCAAACAGGACCGCGGCCGCCTGTCAAAGACACTATAGACAGGATGATTTACGCAGCGCCGAGGCAAACATCTAGCCCGAGACGTACGCACGTAAGCCATTTTGCATAAATGCGTTAATTAATTGCATAAAATGGCGCATGGTTTTCTAGCCGTAACAGGGTAGTGCCCTCCGGAGCGTGCATTTTTGCGAGTATTCAGCATCGCGGGATAAGATTTTGGTGTCAAAAGTCTTTCAAAAGGTAGATAGTCCTCATGACTCGTCCCATCTGGATAGCATGCGGCGAGAAACCAGCCATATATAAACATCGCCAAAGCCCAATCGTCGTGCAAAAGCATCAACAGGGGCCGCGAACGTCACCCATAGCCTTATGCACCAATCTTTGGCTGCTGAAAACTCCGTTTTTTGCACGTCGTCCCAAGCACCACCCTCACCCAGCGGCTGATCCGCCGTAAACCGAGGACGAAAGGACCCGATGGGTTTCCCTCTGAATGCACTCCGCAGCACGAAGCCCCTTCCAAACGCGCGAAGCGCGCCATTAATTCCCCCAGCCAGTAATCCGCCGAAGACCGGACATCGCAGGGCCCGCCATTAGTTTACTTTTAGGCACACTCCGCAGGACGCAAGAAGCCCTCGCCGCACTCCACGCTATGCGCGAAGCGCGCCTTATTCCCTTTAGCTTTAACCCCAGAAGACCGAGGACGAAGGGATCCGATGGGTTTCCCTCTGAATGCACTCCGCAGCACGAAGCCCCCTTATCCGCAGCTCCGAAGGAGCAGGATAAGGGGGCTTCAAGTGCGAGGACGCATTCAGAGGGAAACCCATCGGGTCCCGGTGAGAGCCACAGGGCTATCGATTACCCCGTGTTCTGCAGTCCTGCCGAGACGCCGGTCACAGTCGAAAGAATCAGGCTCATGTACTCGGCCTTCTTCTCCTCGGCCATCTCGTCCTGGTTCATACGCACCTCGCGAAGGGCGCGGACCTGGGCGATGGACAGGGCGTCGACATAGGGGTTACGCACGCGGACGGCGCAGCCGAGCACGCGGCGGCGCTGCAGCGGCCACTCGTCACCGACGATGGCAAGGACCCACTTACGGGTGAGCTGCATCTCGGTGAAGACCTTCTCGGACAGATCCTGGCGATCGCCCAGGTGCAGATACATCTTGGCGATGCGCTGATCGGTCTTAGCGATCGACATCTCGATGTTGTCAATGAACGTGCGGAAGAACGGCCACTCCTGGTAGGCAGCCTTGAGCTGGTCAAGATCACCAAGCTGCTCGCAGGCGGTGCCCAGGCCGTACCAAGCGGCCAGGTTAATGCGCGCCTGGCTCCAGCTGAAGATCCACGGAATGGTACGCAGGTCATCGAGCGACTTGGCGCCCAGGCCGCGCTTGGCGGGACGCGAGCCGATCGGCAGCAGACCGACCTCGGTCAGCGGCGTCACGGTCGAGAACCACGGTGTAAAGTCCTCGGTGTTCAGCAGGTCCAGATAGCGCTCGTGGCTTGCGGCGTTGAGCTTCTCGGCCATATTCCAGAACTTCTGCGTGGTCTCGGTGTTGGTCTTCTCGACACTCGGGGCCGACTGCAAAAGCGTTGCGGCGGCAACGGACTCAACATGACGCTGAGCCAGCGTGCGGTTGCCGTAACGGGCAAAGATGACCTCGCCCTGCTCGGTGAGCTTAAAGAAGCAGTTGACCGAACCCTTGGGCTGCGCAAGAACGGCCTTGTTGGCCGGGCCGCCACCACGGCCCACGGCACCGCCGCGGCCGTGCATGAGCACCAGGTCGATATCGTTCTTCTCTGCCCACTTGGCGATGCGCTCCTGCGCGGAGTGCAGCGCAAGCATGGCCGTGGTAGGACCGGCATCCTTGGAGGAGTCGGAGTAGCCCAGCATGACCTCCATGCGGCGGTTGGTCTGGGCAAGGCGCTTTTGCACCACGGGCAGCGTAAGCATCTGGTCGAGCACGTCAACGCAGCCCTCGAGGTCCTCGAGCTGCTCGAACAGCGGGATCACGTCGAGCTCGGGGACATCCTCCTCGTGTGCGAAGGACAGGTGGGCCAGCTCAAAGACGTCGGCCACATGCTGGGCGCTCTTGGTGAACGAGATGATGTAGCGGTGCGCCATCTTCTTGCCGTAGCGCTTTTGGATGGAGCCGATAGCGCGGAAGGTGTCGATGACCTCGCGCGTCATGGGCTGCAGGTCGCCATGGATACCGTTCTCGTGGATATCCTTAAGGGCGCGGGCATGCACCACGGAGTGCTGACGGAACTCCATCTCGACCATATGGAAGCCGAAGGACTCGACCTGCCAGATGATGGTCTGGACCGGGCCGTAGGCGGCACGGACGGCACCGCAGGCGGCCAGCGAGCGCTGGACGACGCGCAGGTCATCCAGGAACTCGTCGGCGCTGTGGTACATGGTGTCGGTGATACGGCGCACGGTGGCGTTCAGACGATCGGCCATGACGAGCATGACGGCGCGATGCGGCTCGTGCTCGGAGATCAGCTCGGCGCGGGCCGTGTACCGAGGGCTCATCTCGACCTGATGGTTCCACAGGTTAATGAGCGCGGCAGAAGGCTTGCTGTAGGTGGCCTCGAGCGTGAGGTTACGGCCGATGCGGCGGCATTTGTCCTCGAGTTTGAGCACCATGTGGGTGAAGTACTTGGCGGCGACCTCGCGGCTCACCTTGGCGGTGACGTTGGGGTTACCGTCGCGGTCGGAACAGATCCAGCTGCCGGGGTGGAAGAACGCCGGGCACAGCGGCGGCACAGTGCCGGCCTTGTCGCCCAGCACCCAGTCGTCAAAACGACGATAGATGACGGGGATAACGTCGAACAGCGTGTTATCGAAGATGTCGATGATGGTATCGGCTTCCTCGACCGGCGTGGGCTTCTTGAGCGCGATGGGGCTCGTACGCACCAAGGCGTCGATCTCCTGCAGCATATGGCGCTCGTTCTCCACCAGGTCGGAGCCGCCCAGACGCGGACGCTCCTCCAGCAGGTTGGAGATACGGCGAATCTTGCCCTCGACGGCCTTACGACGGGCCTCAGTGGGATGCGCGGTAAAGACGGGGTGGAACTCAAGCTTGCCGAGCAGCTCGTTGGCACCCTCGACGCCCATCTCGTTTACCAACTGGTGATAGGCGACGGTGAGTTCGTTGGCGGGATCGACCTCGGTATCGGTCGATGCGCCGGCCTCGCGCTCACGCAGCTGCGCGACACGGTAGTTCTCCTCCGACAGGTTAGCCAGATGGAAGAAGCTCGTAAAGGCGCGGACGATAACCTGCTGCTTATCGAGCGGCAGGCTGTCGATCAGATCGACGACCTCACGAAACGCCACGGCGGTGGGCTCGTCGGCAGTGGGCACGCCCTGCTCGTCGACGGACTCGTCGGCAGCACGCGTGCCGGGGTTTCCGGCGTTGGCCACAATCTCGGCTGTCAAAATCTTGTCGAACAGGTCCGCGATCTCGGGATCATACTCGCTAAGCACACGGCGCTCCAGGCGCAAGAACAGCGCCAGATTGTCGCGCAGCTCCTCGGGGATCTCGATCTCGGCGAGACGCTCCTTGGATTCGGCATTCGAGCCGATTCGGTTAACGAGGCGGTTGACCACGGCAGCGACACGCGCCGCGGCTTCGGGTACAGACTGGTTGCTTAGGTTCTCAGCCACGTTTCCTCCCATTCCTCCTTCTATGCACGTAACATGCGGTATTTATTATAGGCACTCGGCAAAAACTTTCGAAGCTGATTGCGCTTTACCACACAAAAGTATTTTCTGCATTGCAAGGCTTTTTGCCCCAAATGGTCGTATTTCTCGGTGGACGGCATATGCAAACGGGGGCATTCCGCATAAATGCGAAACACCCCCGTAACAATCGCTCTCCATGAGCAGGGCACGTTAGCAGGCCCGCAGCTCAAAAAGATACGCTACAGGCGCTCGCGAACCGCCTCGACAACGTTGGCCAAATCGACCAGTACCTCGTCGTGGCTCTGCATGTCGCGCACCTTGACCTTGCCGGCGGCAAGCTCGTCGCCACCCAGGACTAGGATGAGCTTAGCGCCCACCTTGTCGGCCTGCTTAAACTGGGCCTTAAGGGAACGGCCCTGATAGTCGGCCTCGGTCACAATCCCTGCAGCGCGAAGCTGCTGCGTAATGGTAAAGACGTTCTGACGCAGCTCCTTGCCGGCGTTGGCAACGTAGACGCACGGGACCTCCTCGGCACCCAGGTCGCTGCCAAAGGCCTGCAGGGCCAGCAGGGCGCGCTCAAAGCCGACGGCAAAGCCGACGCCCGCCGTGGGCTTACCGCCCTCGAGCTCAACGAGGCCATCGTAGCGACCGCCACCACCGATGGAGCCGACACCGGCGCCGGGAGCCTCGACCTCAAAGACAGTACGGGTGTAGTAGTCCAGGCCGCGCACCAGGGTGGGATCCTCAACATACTCGATACCGGCGGCGTCCAGATAGCGCTTGACTTGCTCGTAGTGCTCGCGGCACTCGTCGCACAGGTTGTCGCCCATCAGCGGGGCGTCGGCCATGATCTCGCGGCAGTGGTCGTTCTTGCAGTCGAAGGCGCGCAGCGGGTTGAGCTCGGCGCGCTCGCGGCACTCGTCGCACATCTCGTCGGCGTGATCGAGAATGAACTGCTTGACCTGCTCGCGGTATGCCGGACGGCACTGCGCATCGCCCATCGAGTTAATAAGCAGACGGAGCTTGGACAGATCGAAGCCCAGACGCTTGTAGAACTCCATGAGCATGATGATGCACTCGGCGTCTGCCGCCGGATCGGGAGCGCCGAGCCACTCGATGCCCACCTGATGGAACTGGCGCAGGCGGCCCTTCTGGGGACGCTCGCCGCGGAACATGGCCTCGGCGTAGTAAGCCTTAAACGGCGTGGAGCCCTGGGGCACCAGGTTGTTCTCCACGACGGCGCGCACCACACCGGCCGTGCCCTCGGGACGAAGGGCCAGACGCTGCTTAGGCTTGAGCTTGGTATCGGTGCCTTCGGTAAAGACGCGCTCCAGGTTGGCGCCGCTAAACACGCGGAACATCTCCTTGCGCACGACGTCGGTCGACTGGCCGATGCCGTGGACAAACACGTCCACCTGCTCGATCGCGGGCGTCTCGATGGGCTTAAAGCCAAACGGCTCGAATACGCTGGCCGCAATCTGCTGCATCTTTTGCCAGGCGCGCATCTCGGCGCCGATAAGGTCGCGGGTTCCCTCCGCCTTCTGTGCCTGCATGGGCAAACACCTTTCTTTTGTATCGCGTCATAGATAGTGGTCATTATACGGCACAAAGCAGCAACGCGGCGGCGCGTCTGACCGAACGAGGGTATGGGGACTCGTTCGGCCAGATGCGCCGCCGCTGTTTGTGACCCGTTTTCCTCCGTCCCCTTCGGATCACGTGATCCCTTGGGGACGGAGGAAAACGGATCATTTCGTAGGCCCGTGACCGCCTTGGAAACCGAATGATGGTACGAGCATCCATTCGGCTTCCAGGGCGGCCACAAACAGAACGGGGCAAACAGAAAAGAGCGACGAACGTCTACTCCCCCGCCACGGTTGCACGCAGCTTGGCGGCGATGGGCTCAGACGCCAGCAGAAACACCAACATAGCCACCGAGCACACCAAGCAGACAATCCAGGTGCTCGCAAAAGAGCCCGAGACGGCAAAGAGCACATAGACCTGCCAAAGCTCACCCACAAAGCTCATGCCCGCGAGCACCGCCGAGGTAGCGATAACGGTGAGCGAGCCCAATACGCGGCCACTCACCTTATCGGCAACATGACCGATAACGAGCGAACCCACGACACTCACCACGGTGGAGATGGCGTTGGAGATGTTGTACTGCGCAAGCGTGATGCCCAGGTCGCTGACGACGAGCGGCTGAAACAGGCTCATGCAGTTAACGAAAATCGTGTAGCACGTGGCCATGATGACAAAGCCGGAAGCCACCACGAGCCAGCCGGGGAAGAACTTACGCTGCTGGGACATACTGCTCCTTTTTAAACAAACGAGTAGCAAGATTGGGTGCTACCGGTGGTCGGCGATGTAGCCCAAAGCGACTGCCGCATAAGCCGCGGCACCAAGTGGCAGCTCGGCATCGCTAAAGCGCGCCTTGGGATGATGCTGGGCAAAGTGTTCGTCCGTATCGGTCACAGCCGCGCCGATCGTAAAGTATGCGCTCGGTATCTCACTCGAGATAAGCGCAAAGTCCTCGCTCGCCATGGCATGGAACAGCGGCAAGAAGGCGGCCTTGGGCAGCGTCGCACCCACGTAGCCAAGCGAAGCCTGGGTCACGTCGTCATCGAGCACGAGCGGGGGAACATCCGAGAGCGTCTCGATGGTGGCCGACGTGCGATACGTTGCGGCCACGCCGTTGACGACCTCGGCGATACGCTCCTTGAGGTGCTCCATGAGCTCAACGTCAAAGCCGCGCAGCGTGCCTTCGAGCACGCAGGTATCTGGGATGACGTTGGCCGCTTGACCACCGGCAAACTTACCCACGGTCAGTGCGACCTCCTTGGCCGCCGGCACCTCGCGGGAGATGAGCTCCTGAAGCGCCAGATGCACATGGACGCCGGCCGTGATGGGGTCGATGCAGATCTCGGGGCTCGAGCCATGGCCGCCCTTGCCCTGAAGCGTGACGCGAAAACCGTACACGCCCGAGAGCGCCGGGCTGCCGTAGAGCACCAGGCCAAGCGGCGACTGGCTATTGACATGCATGGCAAAGGCGGCCTGAGGACGCGGGTTCTCAAGCAAGCCGTCGGCGATGGCAGCGCGGGCGCCCTCAAAGGTTTCCTCGCCCGGCTGGAACAGCAACTTAACCGTGGCGTTGGCGTCGACAAGCTCGGACTCGCGGGCCTTGAGCAGGCGCGCCGCACCAAGCAGTGCCGTCGCGTGCATATCGTGACCGCAAGCATGCATGCAGCCGTTCGTAGAGGCGAAAGGCTCGCCCGACTCCTCGGCAACAGGCAGGGCATCCATATCGCCACGGAGCATGATGACCGTACCGGCCTGCTTGTCCGTGCACGTACCGTTACCCCGAGCAGCGGCTGCCGCGCCGGCACCGATTAGGCCAACGACACAGGAGCCGTCAACAAGCACGGCATAGGGAATATCCATCTCGTCCAGACGCGCCTGGATAAAGGCGGACGTCTGCGGAAGGTTGTTACCCAGCTCGGGCATCTGGTGTAGATCGTGTCGCCACACAGCAAGCTCGTCTGCAAAAGTCTGAGCTTCTGCAACAAGACCGTCACCGATAGCGGCCTGCGCCGCTGCGGTAGCCTTGGGCGCTGGTTGCGGTTGAAAATCGGACAAAGCTGGTGCCATAGATGCCCTCCAGTAACGTTTTTGCAGCAAGCACTTTGATAGCATAAAGTGCAAGGTACAACTTTAAGGGCGACGCATAAAAAATGCCGCCCCGGGAGGGCGGCGCAACAAGTTGTTTACAATTGCGGGCGCGGCTTTTTGCGCAAAAAATCGAAGTGAGTCTCACTCAAGATAATCGACAGGAAGATAAGCACGAAGCCGGCGAGTAGGCGCGAGGTGAGCGCCTCCCCCATCAGCAGCACCGAAAACAACACGCCCGAAGGCGACTCCATCGAAAGGAGCAGTGAGCCCGTCGAAGCCGGGACATGCGCCAGGCCGACGTTTTGGATGAGCAGAGCCACGCATGTGCAGCCCACCGAGAGAAACGCCATCACACCGATAAAGTTCGGCGTCCACACGGACAGAGGCGCCTGGGTCTCGAATAACAGCGACGAAACCAGGCTCAGCACGCCGTTGCCCACAAACATCCAAAACGTGATAACGTTGATGTCCATTTTGCGACCGTACTTGGCGGTCACCGCCATCTGGATGGCGAAGAAGACCGCGCCTGCCAGCGTAATGACGTCACCGATGTTGAACTCGACGCTATCGAGCGCCACCAAGCCAATGCCCGCCAAGCACAGCAGTGCCGCGCCCAGGTTATAGCGGGTGAGTTTTTCTCCGCTCAGAAAAAAGCTCGCGAACGGCACGAGGATGCAATACGTGCCCGTCAAAAAAGCATTCTTGCCCGCCGTAGTATATGCCAGACCGACCGTCTGCAACGCATAGGCCGCCCACATGAGCACGCCCATACTCAGGCCAACGATCAGATTGCGAGCGTTGAAATGTGCAGTGATGCGCTTGTGGAAGACGGCAAACATGACCAACGCTGCAGGCAGAAAGCGTACATAGAGCAGCTCGAACACCGGAATGGTGCCGAGTGCATCCTTCATAGTGGTAAAGGAGTAGCCCCAGATGACCGCCACCGAAAGTAGCAAAACTTTCCAGAACAGCGGGGAGCGTGCGCCGGCGCCCCTGGGAATACCGCCCGCGCCCAAATCCTCACGGGCCACAGGGCTATCGGGCATGTTTTCGATTTCGTTGGCAGCGTATTGGGCCATGGAACATCCTCACACTCAATCTTGGCGTGGTGTCCGCACGCGTATGGCTGCGTGCCGCCTCATGGTCAAATAAAAACAGGGCGCACCGGACCCCCGGCACGCCCCGCTACTGTAGCAACAACCGGCGTTGCATCGCAATCCAGCCCACTAAAGCGTTTTGTTCCGCCGTTCTACCGAACGGCGGACCGGCCGTCGCTGCGCGAGCCGCATTCACGCCAATCTGACGTTCAATTTCAAGGGCGCGACCAGAAGGTCAGCGCCCTTTCATTTCACGTCACCTTGGCGCAAATGCGGCTCGCTCGCTGGCATTAGTGCTACATCAGCGTTAACGTTGCCGCACTAAATTAGCTTTGTCGACTCCAGCTTTTCGATGATCCAGTCGTTGGCTTTGATGACCGGGCGGCGGAAGACGACGCCCAGTGCCAGCGACGGAATCAGATAGCTCGCCAGAATGCCCAGCTCAATCCAGTACTCCATATGGTAGGCACCGGCCATGGCGGCATGCATGGCGTTGATGCCGTGGGTGAACGGCAGGAACGGATAGATCGCCTGGAACACAGGGCCCGTCATCTCGATGGGGAACGTACCGCCCGAACCGCCGACCTGCATGACCAGCAACACGACGGCGAGCGCCTTGCCGATATCGCCAAACGACACGGTGAGCGTGTAGACGATATTGGAGAACACGAGACTCGCGACCCAGCCCGCCAGCACAAACTGCAGCGGGTCGTCGCACTGGATGCCAAAGAACAGGATGTCGCCCGCGCACACGAGCGTTGCCTGCAGCAGGGCCAGACCGCCAAAGAACAGGTAGCGGCCCAGGTAGATCTCGTGCAGGCGCACGGGGATGAGCTCGTTGATGAGCTCATCGTCAACCGAGACCTTCATCATGGCTGCCAGCACAATCGAGCCGACCCATAGCGACAGAATCGTGTAGAACGGTGCCATGGCTGAACCGTAGTTACGAATCGGATAGACCGGCTTGCGATCGAGCGCGACGGGGCCGGAAAGCGACACGGCCAAACCCTCGGGGTCGTTGCCAATCATCGTCTTGATCGTGGCAAGGTCGTCCGACATCAGGGCGCCATCGAGCTCGTCCTTAAACGCGCTGATCTTGTCCGACGCCTCGCCCAGCTGATCGGAAGCCTTGTTGACCAGCTTTGCAGCCTTGGAGAGGCCCTTTGCCAGCGAACCGGATGCGTCGGTCAGGCCGTCTACGGCGCTATCCAGATCGCCCGAGATGCCATCGAGCGAGTCCAGGATGCCCGAAACCGTCTTCTTGAGCTCCTTGGCCTTAACCGAGAACGTGGAATCGTAGTCGGACTTGGCGCCCGAAATGCCCGCCTTGGCATCGGCGATGGCCTGATCGACCTCGGCACGCGTGCTGTTGACCTCTGCCATGCTGTCAGAAAGGGACTTAGCAGTTGCCGTCAGGTCCTTGGCGTTGTTGCGATACTCCACCGCGATCCTGCCCAGCGATGTTGCCACAGATTTAAGGCTCTCCTGGAGCTTTTCGTCACTGACCTGCTCGGCAAAGCCGCGGAGCTGGTCGGCCGTGGCGTCGATATCGTCGGCACGTGTATTGAGCGCCGCCGCGGCATCGTTGAGCTGAGACACCGTAAGGTAGACATGCTGATTCGCGGCATCGAATGCCTTCGCAAGCTCGGCGGACACGTTGTCGAACGAGCCCGCGCTTCCGTCAATCGCGGCGTTGATGGCGTCGTTGGCGGCCTTCAGCGCTTCTTTGGAATCGCTCATGCCGCTCTTGGCATGCTCCATCAACTGCTTGGTCGACTCATCGACCGTACCCGTCTGCTGGAGCATACCGCTCGCCGACGTCAACGAATCGGACGTAGAGCTCAAAATGCCCGCCAGCGACGAAGCATTAGCCTGAACGTCTTGCAGGTCCCCAATCGAATCGCCGAGCGTCGAGGACAGGTTGGCGATAAAGTTGCTGACCTGGTCGGTGCTCATGTAATCGAGCAGGCTGGACACCGTCTTAAGACCGATGCTCGTAATGGTCTCGGTAAAAGATTCGTTAACCTGGTTCTGAACGGCGCTCGAACCCTTCTCGGTCACGATCTGCGCGATGGCGTTGGCCTTCTGATTCTCGTAAAACTCGATATCGGCATGCTTAACGTCGGTCGAAAAGAGCGTCATCATATCGGCACTAAACGTCTTAGGGATAACGACAGCCGCATAGTATGCGCCCGATTTGACGCCCTCGATGGCCTTTTCTCGATCGTTGAGCACAACCCAGTCGAAGTTCTCGTTGCCGCGCAGGGTGGCGGTCACGTTTTCGCCCACGTTGACCTCGACGGGGATCAGATCGCTCTCGTAACCCTCATCGGTGTTGACCACGGCGATCTTAAGATTGCCGGTGTTGCCGTACGGATCCCAGCTGCCGGCGATGTTAAACCACGCGTACAGGCACGGTACGATAATGAGGCCCATCACGACAACCAAGCCGATTACGGAGCGAGACACGTTTTGGACATCGCGCTTAAACAGATGCAGGATGTTCTTCATTTATGCCTCACCTCCTTTGGAGTGCTTGCCGAGCGCGGTGGTATCTCCATCATTTGTGGCTGTGCTGTCGCTGCCCTGAGATTTATGGTGCGAGCCGATATGCGGCAAGCGGCCCGTGGACTGATCGCCGCCCTTGGCACCACGCTCGATGGCGTTGAGGCCAAACATGTGGCGGGCGGCAGGAATGGCGGCCGTGTGTTCGCGCATCTCGCGACGCAGGTCCTCATCGGAAAGCGCCGAGATGCGCATCTGGGTATTGAGGCTCGCGCGGATATATTCGATATTGATAAGCCAGCCGCAGATGGCAATAACCGAGATGATCCAAATGACAAGCAGGATGATCTTGCCGTTATTGTCGATATCGAGAACCGTCGACAGGACAAAGAGCAGGACCTGAACGCCCACCACGGCGGCAAAACCGCCCTTGATGTAGTACGGGTAGCGATGTTCAAAGGCGACCGCATGATCGAGCAGTTCGCGACGGTACGAATCGGAATCGAGCATGACACGCATGGCCGTGCGCAGCGAGTAGCGCTGGCGCGGCAGGTCGTTGGACTCGCAAATCATCATACCGGTCGTGGAAAGCTGTTTATCAAAGAGCAGGTTAAGGTTGAGCAGCAGCGGACGCAGCTGCAGGCCGATAAAGAGCGCCACGATCAAGAACACGCCCAGAATGCACAGGTTAAACAGGTAGTTGAACGAATACATGCCGCCGACCGTCTCGCGCAGCAGATTGATGCCGTAGGTAAAGGGCAGCAGCGGGTGCAGCCACTGGAAGAAGCCTGGCATCATCTCAATGGGGTACATGCCCGACGAACCCGGGATCTGCACGATAACCAGAATGACGCCGATAGCCTTGCCGATATGCTTAAACGTGGTGGACAGCGCATAGATGATATTGACGTAGGTGAACGAGATGGCGATGCCGCCCAGCACGAACAGCAGCGGGCTGACGCACTGCACGCCGATCACCAGATCGCCTACCGTAACGATGATGGCCTGCAACGCGCCCAGGATCACCAGGAGCAACCAGCGGCCAAAGTAGCCCTGACGCGCGGTAAAGCTGCCGATGCCTTCGCGGTCGACCTCGAGCTTGTAGATAGCGATAAGCACGTAGCCGCCCACCCACAGCGCCAGATTGGTATAGAACGGGGCAATGCCCGAACCAAAGCTCTTGACCGGGTAAATTGACTTTGAGGTCAGCTCGACCGGAGATGCCATGAAGTCTGCAACATCATCGACGTCGACGCCCATCAGGCCGGCCAGCTCGCCCATGGACTCGGAGGTCTGTAGCGCCGCGATGTCGTTGGCGGCGGTTGCGAGCTTGTCCTGGACCTTGGCAAGCGAGGCATCGGTCTGGGACAGCGTGGTCTTGGCCTGACCGAGCGTGGCGTTGAGTTGCGAAAGTGTACCGCGCGCACTTGCAATAGTAGGCGTGAGGCCAGACACGATTCCCGTCAGATCACCCGAGACGGCGGCAAACGAATCAAGTGCGCTCGAGACCTTCGGCAGCGCGTTTTGACCCAAGTCCGTCTGAGCCTGGCCAAGGTTGGTCGCACCGGTCTGAATTGCATTATTGATAGCGTCGCTGGCACCCGAGACAGCCGCAGCGTCATTCGCCATGGCGCTCGACTGCGCAGACAGACCGTCCTTGATGCTCTGAAGCTTTTCATTCTGCTCGCGGAGCAAATCGATGATCGATACAATGCGCGCGTCAATTTCCTTGGAACCTGTCGACGTGTCATTGACGAGAATTTCCAAGTGCCCGATAACGGCCTTATTGTGGTCGATCGTCGCTTGGAGAGACTCAAGCGAGTTGTCGATACGGGTAGTCGTAGATGCGACCGTGCCCGTCAGCTTGCCAATCGCAGCGTTTGCGGAGACTGACGTCTTGGTGAGCGCAAGGCTGCCTTCCGAGAGCGCCTTGGAGAGCGAGGCGACAGAGTTGCCCGCCGTGGCGCGAGCCTCGCCCAGCAGGTCATTGCCCTGGGAGATCGCCTGCGTCAGCGACGGCGCCTGACCCTGCAGACCGGCAAGTGCCGCATCTGCCGAGGCAATGGAACCACTCGTCTTATCGATGGCGGCATTCATGTCGCCAATCGAATCACGCACTTCGCCCAACGTATCGGAAGCCTCTGATACCGAACCGGCCAACGAATCCTGAGTCTGGGTTGCCTTGTCCTTTAAATCGACTCCGGCATCCTTGGCAATACTGGCAACGGTCTCGCCCACCGTGGAGACAAATTCCGAGTTGATCTGCTCCTCGATGGTGCTTGCGCCGGTGTCGGTAACCTTGGGCGCAATAGCGCTCTTCTTCTCATTGACGTAGTACGTAAGCTTGGGCTGATGGTAGTTGCCATCGAGCATCGAAACCAGGTTATCCGAGAAGTTCTTGGGGATTACGATGGCCGCATAGTACTCACCGCTCTCGACGCCCTCCTTGGCATCGGCCGCCGAGTCAACGAAGGTCCAGCCCAGCTGATCGTTCTCTTTGAGCTGGTCGACAACCTTGTCGCCCGCATTGAGCTCGCCCACCAGGTCGTTTTGAGTTCCTTGGTCATTGTTGGCGATGGCAATCTTGATGCCCTGGGTGTTTCCGTACGGATCCCAGTTTGCCACGATGTTGTACCAGGCATATAGCGAGGGAATGACACACACGCCCAGGGTAACCACCAAGGCAACGGGGTTCATAAGCAATCGCTTAATGTCGCGCTTAAAGATCGCAAAGGAGACCTTTGCGTTGGATAGTTTGCTGCCGAGACTCACGCTTGGACCATCCATCCTGTCGTTGAATCGAATCGTACTATCGACAACCATTGTACGTAGGCGCTTTAGTGCCTCGCGGCACAATGGTGCTGAGTTTTGCGGATAGCAATATACTACGAAGATAAGTTAACGTACAGTTGTACAGTATCTTTAATTTCAGCAGGTCACAAAACCACAACCCGCACAAATAAATGATCCCTTGGGGACGGAGGGATTATTCAAAAGTAGTCATTGGGAACGTCCTTAAACGACTAGTCATTTAAGGACGTCCCCAACGACCAGTTTGGGCCACGGTAACGTCGATGTTTTGGCGCAGACAGACACTATGACCCAATCCGAGGGCACTGAAAAGATAGGAGCCCCCGCTCGT
>CAUFMB010000032.1 GCA_959026535.1 uncultured Collinsella sp.
ATAAATATTTACTAGACGGCTCCTTCGTACTAAAAAGTTCGTCTAACAATCGGCTGATTCTATGCCTCCGGCGGAGAAACTGCAGAATACTCCGTTTTTTGCACGGCCCGAGGGGGAACACCTGTCGTTTGGGGCTGCGATAAGCGGAACTGCCTTAGGGATTACGCCATCGGGATACGGTCGTGGTTGACTTGGCTGTAGAACAGGCGCTGAATCTCGTCCGCATCACGTGACTGGCCGAGTGCCCACATGGTCTTGGCCACGAGCGTCTCGGTGGTCATGTCGTCGCCGCGCAAAATACCCGGATGATCGGCGTAAGCTCGGCCGACCTCATAAACGCCCAGATCGAGGCCCTCTTCGGGGACCTGCGTGGTCATAACGACGGTGCGGCCCGAATCGACCCAGCGGAAAATTGCCTCTTGGAACGACTCGCCCGACTCGCCAAACTCGGGAATACCGCCAATGCCAAAGGTCTCCAGAATCACGGCATCGTAGCTATTGGCAAGGGCGTCGAGGATGCCCGGGTTTACGCCGGGCGTAAGCTTGAGTACAAATACGCGCGGATCGATGCTGTCGTAGAAACGCACCGGGTTTTCGCCCTGATGCGTGCCGTGAAGCCCGTTGCGCACGATGCGGTCGTTGCGGATATAGGCGATGGGCGGATAGTTGACGCTGATGAACGCGTTAAAGCTCATGGTGCGCTGCTTGCGGGCGCGCGTGCCGGCAATGGCGACGCCGCCAAACACAATCGACACATCGTGCGAATGCTCGTCGAGCGCATAGAGCAGGCTCTGATACAGATTGAGCTTGGCATCGGTAAAGGGGTTGCCCATGGGCTTTTGCGAGCCGGTGAGCACGATGGGCTTGGGGCTGTCCTGAATCAGGTAGGAAAGTGCTGCCGCGGTGTAACTCATGGTGTCGGTGCCGTGCAGAATCACGAAGCCGTCGTGATCGGCATAGCCTTCGACGATGACATCGCGGATACGCATCCAGTCGCTCGGGCGCATATTGGTGCTGTCGATGTTCATGGGCTGCACCACGTCGAGCTCGCAGAGGCCCGAGATCTCGGGGACGCTCTGGGCGAGCTCCTCACCGGTCAGGGCGGGGGAGAGGCCGTTGCCGTCCTCGGTCGATGCGATGGTGCCGCCCGT
The DNA here is from genome assembly GCA_959026535.1 of uncultured Collinsella sp. Classification (GTDB taxonomy): domain Bacteria; phylum Actinomycetota; class Coriobacteriia; order Coriobacteriales; family Coriobacteriaceae; genus Collinsella. Next base: position 1,152 of record CAUFMB010000032.1, read on the forward strand.
GGCGATGAGAAGGATGCGCTTCATGCTGGTATTCCTATCGTATTTGCCGCCGCAGAGGCGGAGTCGTTCGGCAGTATTGTGGCACAGGGCGTCCAATGTTCAAACGTATTACATCATCTGTAACGTTTGGTAACACTTCAATTGCCGTCAAATAAGGGCCTAGGTCGTGCGTTTGCCGTGCGCTGATGGCTGCGAGGGGCGAGAAACCCCATATAACGTGTACACTATGAAGGCTATTTTCGTTCATTCACGCGGGTGGGCACCGGCTCCCCGCCAACAAGAGGGGGAACCATGGATCAAAAGGCTTCCGCAAAGGTCCTCGTACTCGACTTTGGTGCGCAGTACGGTCAGCTCATTGCCCGTCGCGTCCGCGACCTCAACGTGTATTCCGAGATTGTCCCCTGCGACATCTCGGCCGACGAGATTCGCGAGATGAACGCCTCTGCGCTCATCCTTTCTGGCGGTCCGGCTTCCGTGTATGCCGAGGACGCTCCGTCTATCGATCCCGCCATCTTTGACCTGGGCCTTCCCGTCCTGGGCTTCTGCTACGGCCATCAGATCACGGCCGTGACGCTCGGCGGCAAGGTCGGCCACTCCGAGGTGGGCGAGTACGGCCGCGCCACCATCACGCGCACGGCCGGCGCCAAGCTCTTTAACTCCACGCCCATGGAGCAGACCGTGTGGATGAGCCACCGCGACGCCGTTTCCGAGGTGCCCGAGGGCTTTACCGTTACCGCCAGCACTGACGTGTGCCCGGTTGCTGCCATGGAGTGCGTCGAGCGCAAGATTTTCACCACGCAGTTCCACCCCGAGGTCAAGCACTCCGAGTATGGTCAGCAGCTGCTGAGCAACTTCCTGTTTGAGATCTGCGGCCTGGAGCCCAACTGGAGTATGGACAACCTGGTCGAGACCATGACGGCCGAGTTCCGCGAGAAGGTCGGCGACGACCGCGTGATTCTGGCCCTGTCCGGTGGCGTCGACTCCTCCGTCGTGGCTGCGCTGGGCGCTCGCGCCGTGGGCAAGCAGATGACCTGCGTGTTCATCAACCACGGTCTGCTGCGCAAGGGCGAGCCCGAGCAGGTGGAGGAGGTCTTCACCAAGCAGTTTGACGTCGACTTTATCCACGTCCACGCCGAGGACCGCTATGCCGAGCTTCTGGCCGGCGTGACCGAGCCCGAGGAGAAGCGCCGCATCATCGGTACGCAGTTCTGGAAAGAGTTCTTCGCGGTTGCTCAGCAGCTCGAGACCGATGGCAAGCCGGTCAAGTACCTGGCTCAGGGCACCATCTACCCCGACATCATCGAGTCCGGCGCTCGCAAGACGGGCGGCAAGACGGCCACCATCAAGAGCCATCACAACCTGATCCCGTTCCCCGAGGGCGTGCACTTCGACCTTATTGAGCCGCTCGATCACTTCTTTAAGGACGAGGTCCGTGCACTTGGTCTGGCGCTGGGCCTGCCGGGTCACATCGTGTTCCGTCAGCCTTTCCCGGGTCCGGGTCTGGCCATCCGCATCATCGGCGCGGTCGACAAGGAGAAGCTCGAGATCCTCAAGAACGCCGACGCTATCGTGCGCGAGGAGCTCGACGCCTACAACCAGCGCCTGTATGAGCAGACCGGCGAGCGCAACTCCGAGCACAGCTGCTGGCAGTATTTTGCGGTTCTGCCCGACATTAAGTCCGTCGGCGTTATGGGTGACGAGCGCACCTACCAGCGCCCGATCATCCTGCGTGCCGTCGAGTCCAGCGATGCCATGACCGCCGACTGGGCCAAACTGCCTTACGACGTCCTGGCCCGCATCTCCGGCCGCATCGTTGCTGAGGTCCCCGGCGCCAACCGCGTGTGCTACGACATCACGTCTAAGCCGCCCGCGACGATCGAATGGGAGTAGGCTGACAGGGTTCTGACCTGCACTTTTGAGTGCCGCACTGTGCTCCTGAGTTTCGTTTCGTACGAGAGTTACGGCAAAACCACCAGCGACATTGGTGAGTAAACTCGATTATCGAGCCTCCGTTCCCATGTTGGAACGGAGGCTTTTTCTTTGCCTTTTTACTCTCTTTCACCTGCGATTTCGCGATTTACTCCCCGTGTTTCAAGATGGAAGCGTTTGGTTGCGAGGCACGCCGGTGTGAGGGCCTGAGTCGTCAGGCCCCGCACAGGGGGACCGCGATGGTGGCCACCGCGCCGCCCGAGGGGCTGTTGGCGAGCGAGACGGAGCCCCCGTGGGCGCTCGCGGCCTCGGAGGCGGCGTGGAGGCCGAGCCCGTAGTGGCGGCCTCCGTCGCGCGAGGAGCGGGATGAGTCGTCTGTGAAGAGGCGCTCGCAGCCGCGTTCGAGGGCGGCGGGAGAGAAGCCCGGTCCGTCGTCGGCGACCTCGATGACGAGGTGCCCGCCCGCGACGTCGCAGGAGACCGCCACGCGCGAGCGCGCGTGCTCGGCGGCGTTGGCCACGAGGTTCGCGGCGGCTCGCGCCAGGGCGGTTCGGTCGAGCGGGGCCTCGGGCGCGCCCGCGACAGCGGGGCTCGTGGCCGCGTCGAGCGTCACGCCTCGCGCCCGGGCGATCTGGGCGGCCTCGGCGAGGACCTGCTCGCAGAGCTCGGCCGGCCGCATGGGGGCCCTCTCTGCCCCGCCGGACCCGCGCGAGGCCTCGATGAGCAGGCGCACGTAGCCGTCGAGCCTTTCGACACCGCCGGCTATGTCGCGCGCGGCGGCCGCGAGGTCGGCGTCTTTCTCGTCTTCCAGCTCCTCCGCCACGAAGTCGGCGTTGGCGCGCAGCACGGTGAGCGGCGTCTTGAGGTCGTGGGCGAGCGACGCCACCTGCTCGCGCTGCCCCCGCTCCGCGGCCCAGCGGGCCTCGAGCGACTCGGCGAGGGAGGCCCGCATGGCGTCCATCGCGGCGAGGACGTCGTTCACCTCGCGCACGTTGGTGCTGCCGACCGCGAAGTCGAGCTCCCCCGCGCCGACGCGCCCCGCCGCCTCCGCGAGCGGCGCCATCTTGCGTGAGATCACGCGGCTCGCGCGGCGCGCCACGAGCGCGAGCGCGAGCGCGCTTCCCGCCGCGGCGCCGACGAGCATGAGGTTCTGCGGGTTGGGAAGCAGGTCGGCGAGGTCGCGCGAGACCCACTGCGGCAGGTACTCGCTGACGAGTGCGCAGGCCCCGCCGCCCTTGAGCGGGAACGCGGCGTAGGTGAGGCCCGAGCCCCCGCCCTCGATCTCCACTGTGCCCGGATCCGCGACGAGTGCCGCACGGGCCATTTCCGTCGCGTCCTCGAGCCGTGTGCCTTCGAGGTCTGTCATCAGCACGTATCCGTCCTTATTCAGGATGAGGTAACGGTACGCCGTCGGCACGTCCTGCTGCCCGCAGACGCCGTCGCGTGCCAGACCCTCCGCGACCTCGCGCGCATTGGCCGGCCCCCAGCTTGCCTCGTAGACGAAGCCCGCGTCGATCGCCGCGGAGAGCGCCATGAACGAGGCGAGCCACGCCGTGGCGACCGCCGCGAACGCGTAGGCGAAGTAGCGCGCGATGACGAAGGAGAGCGGCATTCCCCCGCGACCTCGCGCCCCGGTCCTCAGAGCTGCCACTTGTACCCCATCCCCCAGACGGTCGCGATCGGATCGGCGCCGGCCTCGGAGAGTTTCCTCCGGGCGCGGCTGACCTGCATGGATATGGCCGCGTCGTCGGCGTCGCTCTCCCAGCCGAGCACCGCCTCGCGGATCTGCGCGCGGCTCATGACCTGCCCAGGGTGGCGGGCGAGGTACTCGCAGATGGCGTACTCGGTGGGCGTGAGCGGCACGGCCTCGCCGCCCACGGCGAGGCCGCGCGCCCCGAGGTCGATCCGCACCTCCCCGAAGGAGAGGGCGTGCGAGCGCGGCCGGCGCTCACGGCGTAGATGGGCCGCGACCTTGGCGCGCAGCTCCGCGGCCCCGAAGGGCTTGCGGACGTAGTCGTCGGCGCCCAGGCCGTAGCCGACCACGGCGTCCTCCTCGGCCACGCGCGCGGTCAGGAAGATGATGGGCCCGTCGAAGTCCGGGCGGATCTGCCGCACGAGCTCGAAGCCGTCGAGCCCCGGCATCATGACGTCGCAGAGCACGAGGTCGAAGCGCGAGAGGTCCGTCCCCGGGACCGCCGTCGGGTCCGCTGCCTTGACGACCTCATGGCCGTCGCGGCCGAGGACGCGCGCGAGCGCGTCGAGGATCGCCCGCTCATCATCCACTGCCAGTATCCTCGCCATGTTCGACCTCCTGAAACTCCCGTCGGCATTGTACTAGCGCCGCGCTCAGCGGTCCAGAGCCCCGCGCGCAGCCGCGGGCGCCTCGGCCGCATCGCACGCGCGGTAGCGCACGCCCGAGCCGCCGCGCGCCTCGATCTCGAGCCAGCCCTCGCCGTCCGACTCCCGCCCGAAGAAGATGAGCTGGAGCTCTCGGACATTGCCCCTGTCGTCCGCCGCGTCCACCAGGTAGACGTAGTTTGCCCCCGCCCCGGTGGCGTCGGCGTAGGAGCTCGCGTGGCTGCCGGGCTCGGGCGCGGGCGCCCACATGGCGATCTCGGGGTTGGGCAGCACGCGGTCGGCGATCGAGCGCAGCGCCGACCCCCAGCCGGCGTCGAGCAGGGCATTCCCGCCCAGGACGAGCGCTGCGGAGAGGAGGACGAGCGCGGCGGTGAGCGGCTTCCTACTCATCTGCCCTCCCGTCCTCGAAACGGCAGAACCAAGCCAGAAGGACGGCGGCGGCTGCCGGGGCGAGCACGAGGCCAGCGAGCGCAGTCGTGAGGAGAGGGGCCGCCGCGCGTGCGGCGTCGATGAAGGCCTCCACCCCGAGCGACCCCAGGCGCGCGGGCCAGGCGAGCGGCACCCAGCTCAGGGGCGTCGCCAGGGCACCGGTGAGCTCGCCGGTCATGAGGCCGTGCGCAAGTCCGCCCACTGAGAAGAACGCGAGGAGCATCCCCGCCGCGCCGGCGCCGATGGCGGCGTTGCGGCCGAGGCGCAGGGCCACGCCGAGCCCCAGCGCGTAGAGGGGCAGGCTGCCCAGCACGATGCCCGCCCAGGCGGCCGCAAGCGGAGCGGGCCCGAGCGGCAGGCGCCCGGCGACGGCGAGCACGGCCCCGAACACGCCGAGCGCCACGGCCAGCGCGCCCGCGCCGAGCGCCGCAAGGGCGAGCAGCTTCGCCGCGACGGCGCGCCCGCGCGAGGGGACCGCCGTGAGGTTGGCGAGGTGCCCGGCAGCGCGCTCCTCGTCCACGGCGAGCCCGCAGACGATGGCGGACATGAGCGGCATGAGGGCGCCGAGGAACTGGGCGTGGGCGTCCGCGCCCAGCGCCGGGTCCCATCGGGTTACGGAGAAGTACTCGCCGCAGGCAAGACCGGCTGCCAGGCCGCAGACGAGGTGCACCGCCGTGAGCGGGGAGCGCGCCAGGCGCAGGGCCTCGGAGAGCAGGGCCCGCGGGAGAGTCATGCGCGGCGTCGGGTCGGAGAGTCGTGTCATGGCCATCACCTCTCCTCGGAGCGCGCGAACCAGGCCGCGCCCGCCGCCGTGAGCGCGGCGAACGCGAGTGCGCAGACCGCAAGGCCCGCCAGTGTGAGCATGCCGTCCGCCGTGAGCGCCCCGCCGAGCGCCATGTCCGCCGCGAGTGGCTCGCCGCTCGGCAGCACGGGGATGAAGCTCGTGGGGATGACCATGCTCGCCGACGGCGGAAAGAGCTGCGGCAGCGGCATCAGCGACCAGGCGAACCCACCCACGAGCTGCGCGGCGAGCGGGCAGAAGATGCCCGCGAGCATGCCGAGTCGCGCCGTGAGGAAGAGCCCTGCGGGGATCATCCACGCCGCGGTCACCGTGTTGGCGAGCGCGCAGAGGAGCATCGTGAGCGTGCCCGCGGCCGTGAGGCCCTGCGAGGAGAACGCCGAGCCTGCGAGGTAGATGCCGAAGACCACGAGGTTCGAGAGCGTGCAGAGCGCGAGGCACCAGAGCGCCTTGGCCCACCAGGCGCGCCCGAGCGGGAAGCCCAGGCCTAGAAGCCCCCGCATCCGCGTGCGCGCGTCCGCCCGCGCGACGCACGCCACCACGAGCGAGAGAGCCACGGGCAGGAAGAGCGCGTACCAGTAGTTCCACGCGCTGAAGATCTGCACGCCCCGGTAGGGCATCGCGCCGAGCAGCGGCATCGGCAGCGCCATGAGCACGGCCAGGCGAACCGGTGCCGCGTGGCGCGACTTCAGGGCCTCAGCGCGCAGGCCCGCGAGCAGGCCGCCTTTCTCGCCCGTCATGCCGCCACCTCCCCGCGCGCTCGTCGCCCCTCCCGGCAGACGCTCATGAAGAGTTCCTCGAGGTCCTGCCCGGGTCGAAGCGCATCCTCGTAGGCGAGGCGCCCCCCGTAGATGATGCCGATGGTGTCCGCCATCTGCTGCACCTCGGAGAGGATATGGCTCGAGACGATCACCGTCGTGCCCGCCGCCGCGAAGCCGCGGATCTGGTCGCGCAGCTCCTCGATGCCGATGGGGTCGAGGCCGTTGGTGGGCTCGTCGAGCACGAGCAGGCGTGGCCGGGCGATCAGCGCCAGCGCGAGCCCCAGGCGCTGCCGCATGCCCATCGAGAAGCGCCCGGCGCGCTTCTTCCCAGTGTCCGCGAGGTCCACGGCGGCGAGCACCTCATCTATGCGGCTCTCGGGAAGGCCCAGCAGCGTGGTGCGCACGCGCAGGTTCTCGCGCGCGGTGAGGTTGGGGTAGAGCGGCGCCTCCTCGATGAGGCTGCCGATTGCGTAGAGGTCCTCGCGGCGCCAGGCGTGCCCGGCAAAGAGGATCTCCCCGGCCGTCGGCCGCAGCATTCCGCAGATCATCTTGAGCGTTGTCGACTTGCCGGCTCCGTTGGGACCGAGCAGCCCGTACACCTCGCCCTCGCGGATATGAAGGCTCACGTCGGCCACGGCGTCCTGCGCCTGGTCGCCGCGGCCGAAGCGCTTGGTGAGCCCACGTGTCTCGAGCATGTAACCCATGGGTTTATCCTTTCTCTTCCGGGCGCGCGGGCCGAGCCACCGTGCCCGCGCGCCTTACCTTTCGGGTTCACCATCCATGATGGGGCGCGTTTCTAACGAAGCCGTAACGGCCGTTGGGCTCTTTTGGCGCCAGCCCTTCTCGACCCGTACGCCACTCATGGTATGTTTATCGCGATAACAAGGACGGAGGTGCCCGTGGCACGCAATAAGTACCTGGAGGAGACGGTCGAGAAGATTCTCGACGTTGCCGAGCGGCTCTTCGTGGAGCGCGGCTACGAGCACACCACGATGATCTGAAGAGCAATACGCTAAATCGAAAAAGGCAATCGAAGCCGCGCCTGTGGACTTATCGAGGGTCGAGATTCCCGCCCCATCCATCGGCACCCAGCAGAAGGTCGTCGACATCCTCGACCGCTTCGGCACCCTAACGAAATCGCTCACCGACGGTAGGATAAACCCCCATGAATATATGAATTGACCTGCTGACTCCAATGAAGATTGGAGGGTAACTGCCAGGGGTGACGGCCCGGCGAGTGTTATTTTGCGAGCTATGCGCATTGAAAGCGACCTTTCGTGGTATAAACTACTTGCCGGAAGCCGCGGCTTTCAGGGTACGGCTTACGTGTACGTTTAACCTCCGTGGGCGACGGGGTGCCGCAAGGCGTAGAATATCGCCCACCTGTAGGGGCCTGCAGCGATGCGGGCCCCGCTTCGTATGAGGGGGCGTAACCGATGAAGATCGTATCCATCTCCCAGGACTTCTTCGACCTCGTCGATGGCGACCGTGAGCTCATGCTTAAGCGCGACCGCCCCTGCATCGCGGTGGCGAGGCTGCGTTTCCGAGGAAAGCGCAGGAACTTCGCCGTGCCGCTGCGCTCCAACATCGCCCCAATGTGCTCAAAGACCAGTACTTCGCGCTGCCGCCCCGCCCCGCGACGCGCCCCGGCTGCCGCCACGGCATCCACCACATCAAGATGTTCCCCATAACCAAGGCCTACCAGCGCCGCTTCAGGACCGAGGGCTCGGCTTACTACGAGACACTCCAGCGCATCATCGATGGCAACACCAAGCGCATTGTCTCCGAATGCCAGGCGTACCTCGACCGCTACGAGCGCGAGGGAAGGCCTCGCTTTGCCGTCGGCATCGACCGCATCGTGGGGCTGCTGGAGGGCGAGAAGTAGGGCACCTCGGCTCAGTCTCGAGCCATGCGGAGTCGCTCCGCATTTTTGAACGCCGCGTGTGCGTCCCAAATACTTGAGAAGCAAACTGCGAAGTGCAGTGGCGCGCCCGTGCCCGTGCATAGTCGTCACCATCGGCGTCTACGCGGCGTCGGCTTCAAGTGGAACTGGCGCCGCTGCTGTATATGGTTTGCCTTGCTGCAAATGGCGATCAATGCCCGCGATGCTTCTGTTTGCGCTTCAGCTCTCGCTGCTCGAAGCGCGCCTCCGCCTCATCCGCGCGACGCTGGCTTCTTGCTTGGGCCGACTCCCGCTTCATCGCTTCCCGCTGTGCCGCGAGCGCCTGTTGTGCCTTGGTGCTCACCGCGGGCCGTTTAAGGGCTTTCGCTACCTCGCGAGCGCGCCGCTTGGGGTTCTTCGCGGGCTTGCTTGTTTCAGTGGCCTTGTCGCCGAAGAACGAGAGCTTCTCCCATTCGCTTGTAACGAATCGCAGGATCTCCTCATCGGACGGCTCCGCGCCGAAGACGATGCGGGCGACGCCGTACTTTCCGCCCTCGACGTGCTCCGCCAGCCCGACCCAGAATTGACCGTCGTGATATACGGTCAGGGTGGACGACACGCTGATCTGCATGGTTGGTTCCTCCTTTATGTAGATGACCATGCAGAGAAGGGACAACCAAGGAGGCAGGTTACTGATGCGGACTCCCGCACGCCCACGACTACCCGACGGGGACTGTGTTTTCATCTCTGATGCCCGCATTGTAGCACGCGCGGATGCGCCCTTCATCGCTGCCGACATGACGTGGCTGGGATTCGTTCCTCGACACATCCTTTTGTATATTGCCTTCCCGGTTTCGAAACTTTAAATCAATTCGAGTTTCGAAACCGGGAAGGAGAGCGTATGTGAGAGGCGATATGAGCATCAACTTGATGCTTGAGGGGGAGCTCGCGTCGCTTCTGCCCATCGGGGACGTGTTCCCGAAGGTCCTCATCTCCCGCATAGGGCATGAGACCTGTACCCGGGAAGGCGTACTCGTGCTGGACCTCGCGCGGTGCTGCTCGGTGAGCAGGGGTTCTGAACACTGCGTAGGGATATAGCGCGACAGGGGGTGCAGCACCGTTTGCGCCTTGTCTAGAGAGCACGAACGAGAGATGTGGTCTGCGGACGACTGAATAGCTTCATCTGTTTTGGTTACAACGAAATGTGTGCCGCGCGCCTGCGGCATGAAGGAGGGAGATTTCTATGAATATCGTTGTATTGAGTGGTAGCCCGCGCAAGGGTGCCAATACCGACACCATGGTCGAGGCCTTTGCCGAGACCGCGCGCGAGGCCGGCCATACGGTCGAGGTCATCCGCGTTGCCGGCAAAAAGATTGCTGGTTGTCTGGGATGCCAGTACTGCTTTACCCATGAGGGCACCTGTGTGCAGAAGGATGACATGGCCGACGTGATCGAGCCGCTGAAAGACGCAGACATGGTCGTCTTTGCCTCGCCTATCTACTGGTTCGATATCACCGCGCAGGAGAAGGCCGCCATCGACCGCCTGTACGCCTTCGGTGCTACGGGCTTCCCGTTCACCAAGACGGCCCTTTTGCTCGATAGCCATAGCGAGGGCGTCTATGATGCGGCGATCGCTATGTATAAGTCAACCTGCGCGTACTGCAAGTGGGAGGATCAGGGCATTGTCACCATCAGCGGTATGACCGAGCGCGACAGCATGGTATCGTCGCCCAAGTTGAAAGAGGTGCGAGAGCTCGCTCGCAAGCTCGCCTAAGGACAAGAGGGGCGCATGGCAATCAGCACTAGCGGAAATGCTTGCTGCCCTTACCAGGAGGAATGCTGATTGCCATGCAACGATGCTCCCGCGGACAATTCCGGTGTGCTAAAACGCCTTCTCGTTCAAGAATTCTCTGAACGCGGGGATGTCGAAGCCGACGAGGCCACGCCCACGTTCCCCGATAACGCCGTCCTCGAGGAGGCGGCGTTTGTATTGGCTTGCGTAGTTGCTGGCGACGCCCATGCGTTTGGCTATCTCCGAGATCCTGCTGGGGCCAGAATCGGGCAGCATCGCGAGCAAAAACTCAATGTCTTTATCGGAAAGCTCTCGATAGGTCGTTTCGAGAGAAGCCCGATGCCATGCTTCTCGAGTTGCCTGAAGATGCCATTCATGCACGTGCGCCAGTTGCCCTGGGCTTCTTGAACATATGTCCAATCGATGCCCACTGGACCAATTTGAACGCCGTTCATGCGCGCGTGAGACTGTGAAAGGTAGCTATCTGCCGCTTCTTTGGTTCGCTCGATAATATCTTCGAGCATGCCTGGCATGGCGGAGCCATTTGCTGTACTCCATGGTGGCTCCTTTGCAAGTTTTGCTAATTTTTGCAACTTTTGCTAACTTTTGCGAGTTTTGCTAACGGCTTAGGACGGTGCGGGAAGCCCCCGTATCGTCGACATTTCCGAGGATGACCTCCGCAACGAGCGGGGCCCGGGGCGCGATATTGCTGCGCTCCGGGCCCCGCTGCTTTGTAAAACTATGGCGGTTCTGCCGTCGTCCTAGTCAAACAGACTCGGCATGTCGTTTTCTTTCATGAGGGCACCGGCGGAGGGCAGACTCTGCGCGGTGAACTTCTCGGCCGAGACGCCGGCGCCAAGGATCTCTTCGGTTGTGCCGACCGTGGTGACCGAGCGGCCCTTCTTGGCCGTAAGGGCCTGGACGCCCTGCGTGTTGGTGGTCGTCTTGGTCTTGAGCAGCGACGTGTTGAAGTTCATCAGGCGATAGTCGCTCGAGACCAGCGCGATGTCGCGATCCTCCTTGAGCACCTGGGCATACAGCAGCTTGCTGCCACCGTAGATGGCGTTCTTGAGGCGCTTGCGGTTGGTTTTGGTGACGTATCCGGCAAGTGCGACACGCACCACGCGGCCGTTTTCAAAGACAAACAGCACGTCGGCCTTGTAGTCCTCGGGGTCGATGACCCAGATGACGCTCTCGTCGGGTTCCATCTCAAGATCGGTCGGCAGGTACGAGCCCAGCTGGGCCGACTTGGTGTCCTCAAACGCCGCAACCTTGCACTTGTACACCTGGCTCTTGTTGGTAAACACGAGCAGCTCGTGCGTGTTGGAGGACGGGAACTCGATAAAGGGCTTATCGCCGTCTTTGTACTTGAGCGTGGTCGCCTTCTTGAGCACACGGTCCGTCATCTTTTTAAGGTAGCCCTCGCGCGAAAGCATGATAGTAACCGGGTACTCCTCGACCTCGGGCTCCAGGCTTACCTCGATAACCTCATGGGGCTCGATCCTGCCCGTGCGGCGCGGCATCACGTACTTCTTGTTGACCGCGGCCAGCTCGTCGCTGATGACCTTCTTGATGTTGTCCTCGCTGGAGAGGATCTCCTCAAGCTCGGCAATCTCACCCTCGAGCTTAGCGATGTCCTTGGTGCGGTTGAGGATGTACTCCTCGTTGATGTTGCGGAGCTTGAGCTCGGCAACAAACTCGGCCTGGGTCTCGTCGATGTCGAAACCCTTCATAAGGTTGGGCACGACCTCGGCTTCGAGCTTGGTGCCGCGGATGATGGCGATGGCCTTGTCGATGTCGAGCAATATCGCCTCGAGGCCGTGCAGTAAGTGCAGACGCTCGGACTTTTTGCCCAGGTCAAAGTTAATGCGGCGACGCGTGGACTCAATACGCCACTTGACCCACTCGTGCAGAATCTGGCGCACGCCCATAACACGGGGATAGCCGTCGACGAGCACGTTGAAGTTGCACGAGAACGAATCCTGCAGCGTGGTCGAGCGATAGAGCTTGGCCATGAGCTTGTCGGGGTCGACACCGCGCTTAAGGTCGATGGCGATGCGCAGGCCCGAAAGGTCGGTCTCGTCGCGGATATCGGCGATCTCCTTGACCTTGCCCTCTTTGGAGAGCTTGACGATGCGCTCGATGATGACATCGGTCTTGGTGGTGTAGGGGATCTCGTAGACCTCGATAATGCGCTCTTCGGGAATCCAGCGCCAGCGGGAGCGGATCTGGAAGCTACCAAGGCCGGTCTCGATAATCTTTTCCATCTCCTCGCGGCGGTAGATGATCTCGCCGCCGGTTGAGAAGTCGGGCATGGGCATGTACTCGAGCAGATCGCAGTCGGGATCCTTGAGGTAATGCATCGTGGCAGTACAGACCTCGTTGAGGTTGAAACCGCAGATGTCGGACGCCATGGCGACGCCGATGCCCTTATTGGCCGAGACAAGGATGTTGGGGAACGTGGTGGGCAGCAGGCGCGGCTCCTTCATGGCGCCGTCGTAGCTGTCGACGAAGTCGACCGGATCCTTGTCGATGTCCTTGAAGATCTCGGCGCTGATGGGGGAGAGCTTGGCCTCGGTATAACGCGAGGCGGCGTAGCTCAGGTCGCCCGAATAGTACTTGCCAAAGTTGCCCTTCGACTCAACGAACGGCGCGAGCAGCGCCTCGTTACCGGTGGCCAGGCGCACCATCGTCTCGTAGATCGCGGCGTCGCCGTGCGGGTTGAGCTTCATGGTCTGGCCCACGATGTTGGCGCTCTTCTGGCGCTCGCCCTTGAGCAGGCCCATCTTGTACATGGTGTAGAGCAGCTTGCGGTGCGAGGGCTTAAAGCCGTCAATCTCGGGGAACGCACGCGAGACGTTGACGCTCATGGCGTAGGGCATGTAGTTGACCTCGAGCGTCTGCGTGATCGGCTGGTCGGTGACCTCGGAGTGCAGGCCGATGACGTTCTCGGCGTTGACCTGCTTTTTCTTTGGCTGGTTCTTCGTCTTCTTCTTTGCCACGATTTCCTCTTGAACTTCTTATGGGCCGTCGTTATCGATTTACTGCTATTGCAGGTCCAGCTGGTCCAGGTATTCCTTGCCGTGCTCGGAGATATGGCGCTTGCGGCCCGCCTCGTCGTTGCCCAGCAACAGGTTGAACATGGTTTCCATCTTGGTGACGTCCTCGGGCTCAACCTTGATCAGGCGACGCGTCTCGGGGTTCATGGTGGTGAGCCACATCATGTCCGGGTCGTTCTCACCAAGACCCTTGGAGCGGTTGATCGAGCACTTTTGGTCGCCGATCTCCTTAAGGATGCCGTTCTTCTCGAGCTCGGTGTAGGCAAAGTAGGTCTTCTCTTTGCAGTTGATCTCGTAGAGCGGCGACTCGGCGATATACACGTAGCCCTCGTCGATAAGCGTGGGCACCAGGCGGTAGAGCATGGTGAGTACGAGCGTGCGGATGTGATAACCGTCGACGTCGGCGTCCGTACAGATGATGACCTTGTTCCAGTTGAGGTTGTCCAGGTCGAAGGCGCCAAGGTTCTTGATGCGCTTGTCCTTGATCTCCACGCCGCAGCCCAGCACGCGCATGAGATCCATGACGATGTCGGACTTAAAGATGCGCGGGTAGTCCTCTTTCAGGCAGTTGAGGATCTTACCGCGGACAGGCATAACGCCCTGGAACTCGGCATCGCGCGAGGTGCGAATGGCGCCTGCTGCCGAGTCGCCCTCTACGATGTAGATCTCGCGGCGGCTCTTGTCCTTGGAGCGGCAGTCGATGAACTTCTGCACGCGGTTGGCCATGTCGGTCTTCTGCTGCAGGTTGGTCTTGATGCTCTGACGCGTCTTCTCGGCGTTCTCGCGCGAACGCTTGTTGATGAGCACCTGCTCCATGATCTTGTTGGCAGCGTCTTTGTTCTCGATCAGGTAAGTCGAGAGGCGCTCCTTAAAGAAGGCCGTCATGGCCTGCTGGATAAAGCGGTTGTTGATGGCCTTCTTGGTCTGGTTTTCATAGGACGTCTGGGTGGAGAAGCAGTTGGTCACCAGCACTAGGCAGTCCTGGACGTCTTGCCACTTAATGCCGCTCTCGTTTTTGTTGTACTTGCCCTGTTGCTTGATGTAGGCATCGATGGCGCTGGTCAGAGCGCTGCGGGCGGCCTTCTCGGGCGAACCGCCGTTCTCGAGCCACGATGAGTTGTGGTAGTACTCCTGCATCATGAAGGTGCGCGAGAAGCACATGCACGCGGTAATCTTGACGTTGTAGTCGGGCAGGTCCTCGCGGTCGCGACCGCGACGGTCGGCCTCGATAAAGAAAGGCTCGGTAAGGTAGTCGGTACCGACCTTCTCGAGCACATAGTCCTCGATGCCCTTGGGATAGCAAAAGTCCTCTTCGGAAAACTCGCCATCGTCACCCTCAATACGCAGGCGGAAGGTCACGTTGGCGTTGACCACGGCCTGGCGGCGCATGGTCTCGCGATACCACTCGTGGGGGATGCTGATGGAGGTAAAGACCTCAAGATCGGGACGCCACTTGATGGTGGTGCCGGTGCGTTCCTCGTCGCTGGGCTCAATCTCGAGTGCCTTCTTTTTGGCGCCGACGACCTTGCCCTTCTTAAAGTGCAGGGAGTACTTGTTGCCGTCACGCCAGACGGTGACGTCCATGTACTCGGAAGCGTACTGAGTCGCGCAGGAGCCCAGGCCGTTGGTACCGAGCGAGAAGTCGTAGTCGCCGCCCTGGTTGTTGTTATACTTGCCGCCGGCGTAGAGTTCGCAAAAGACGAGCTCCCAGTTAAAGCGCTTCTCGGAAGGGTTCCAGTCGAGCGGGCAGCCACGGCCATTGTCCTCTACCTGGATAGAGCCATCGCGAAAGGCGGTAAGGGTGATGAGCTTGCCGTAGCCCTGGCGTGCCTCGTCAACGGCGTTGGACAGGATCTCGAAGGCGGCATGCGCGCAGCCATCGAGTCCGTCCGAGCCAAAGATGACGGCGGGGCGCAGGCGTACGCGCTCCTCGTCCTTGAGCTGACGAATACTGTCGTTACCATAGTTTGCGGTGTTTTTTGCCATGCTCGCTCTCTTGGTACTTCCTCTTGTGTATTTAAGTCGTATAGATAGTCAAGGTAGCATAGCCCAGCCCGTGAACGATTCCACCCAACACGAAATCCATCGAACAACCGTTCGGAAATTGGTGGAACGGCGCTTACTCGGGCAAAACCAAGTCGGTTCTGTCCGAGTAAGTTTGAAGGCGGCCGAATGTGTCTTGCTGCGTTTGCGGTTGGATACGCTGTCGAAGACATGTCGTGCGGATTGTTGGCGAAAAGACGCCGTGCCAAGCTCGAGGCAGAACTCGACTCCCCTGATGATATCTAATGCGAAATGGGCTGGCTCTGGGTATCCAGAACCAGCCCCTTTTGGTGTTCGATGAGCCGAGTCGGCGTCTCTCGCAAAGGTAACTGAGAGCTAGCGAGGCCTATCCGAATTGACCTCATCAGCGGTGTCGGTTTCGAGCGCCGTGCGGCGGGCGCTGTAGGCGACGAGGCCGGCGCCTGCTGCGGCGAGTGCTGCTGCGGCTGCCGTAAGGGGAGCGTTGACATCGCCCGTGCCCGCAAGCGCGCCCGCTTTTCCGGGGCGCTTGTTATTGCCGTGATCCTTGCCGCTGCCAGAGCCACTGCCGCTACCGGAGCTGCTTCCGCCGGAGCCACCTCCACTCGTGCCGCCATCGCCGTCGACCGTCATCGGGGCGTCGTGAAGTCCTGTCGTATCCGCGTTGTCGCATACGCCGACCTGAACTTCTGAGCGTTCGCATGCCGCGTCGGGCACATGAAGCTCGTGCAGTACGGCACCCAGCGCCGAGTTTGCGCCCGGTCGAATTTCCTCGAGCGTTACGGGATCGAGCGCCACCAGATTACGCGCCTTCGCATATAGCGTTACGCGTTTGCCCACCTCGTCGCTCCAACTCTCGGGGATGGCGAAGCTCATGCGGAACTGTGCCGTGCAACCCGGTGCCAGCACGGCGTTGCCGCTGTCGGCTACCAGCGGGTGCGTTGCAAAACGTGCGCCCAGCGTCTCGAGCGCGTACTTCACGTGTGCCATGTCGTTGGCCGAAGCATCCTCGGCAAGCTCCGGATCGTAGATCGAAGCCATGCGTGCGTTTGCTCCGAACCCGATGGATGCGCTGGAGAACGGCTGGCTGGAGCCCTCTCGGTACAGATCGATCGTGCCGGCGGTCAGCAAGGTGTTACCGTCGTTTCGCACCGTGACCATGAAGGATTCGCCTGCTGCTCCGGGCACCACCGCGCCCGAGGTAGCGACCGCGCCCGTCGGAGTGGCACACGCCACCAAGGGCACTTCGATGCCGTGTAGTTCTGCCTCGCTCTTCTCCGCGCTCACAATGTGCGTGGCGAGCGCGGAGAGCATGCTCCCCGACGTCAAAAATGTCGTTATCTGATCGACGGGATGGTCCAGCTCGCACATCACGAACGGCTCCGTAAACAGATCGCCTGACAAGGTGCTGGCGAAGATGCGGAAGTGCTTGCCCATCACTGCAACTGGGTTGCCTTCTTCGTCGTAGGTCTGTCCCACCTTGCCATCGGTGTTCTCTACATAGAGCGCGCACCTGCCGTTGTTGCTTACGCTAAACGATGCCGGGCCACAGCCTGCGGCACCCACGGGCTGCGTTGCAAACGCCGATGCGCCTCGCGTCCAAGTAATATGCTGCAGTTGCTCGTTGACGGTTGCCAAAAAGCCCGAATGTTGTGGCCACGGTACCGCACGGGGTACCGTGGCGTCTGGTGGCATAACGCCCCAGCCCGCAATGGACTGGCCGATCACGGCGTACGATGCGCAGCCGCAACCGTCTGCGGTCTCGTACGCAACGGGCACCACCATTTTGCCGTTGATATTCTCGGGCTCGCCCAGCTCGATGCTCGACGGTGCCTGCGGAAAGTGGAGGACCTGACGGAACGTGAGGCTGTCGCCCGAAACGTCCGACCACAGGGTAAAGCACTCGAGCGCGACCTCTGCCTCGGTGCCCAACGCCTTTTCTGCCGTGGTTCCGCGGCGGTGGAGATAGGCGCCCGACAGGCGCCCGTCGACAAGCGTCTTGCCCACCGTGATGCGTGGACACTGCAGACAATGGTAACCGTCCTCCTGCAGGCGGCCGCGCGAGATGCTGCGCCACGACGTGTGCGATACCACGCGAACTTCGCTATTGCTTATGCGCAGGCGCACAACGGACAGTATGCCGGCTGTGCTTGCCGTATCGAAAAGGGTGCTGTCGCCGTCGGGGCGCTCGCCCGAGACCAACAGCACGTAGGCGTCCTGGTTTCCTCTTCCGTCCGTATATTCCACTACGTCGAAGTCGTAATCGTATATGCCGTCGCGCTCCATGTCTTCCTCGCCAAACCCAAGGGGAAAGTCCACAGGCGTGGGAGCGGACCACGTTCCGTTTGCCTTTGTGTGTACCACCAGGCGCGAGCGACCATTGTCGCCGTAGCGCACCGAGGCGATACGGAACAGGCATTCTACGCCGGCAATCATTGCCAGCTTCATGTGGGCTTCGCTGAGCACGCCAGCAAACAGCACGTTGTCGCTCGAGGGCTTGATGCCGCCACGCTCGTCCTCCGACACGCCGGCAGAATCGGCGTTCGGGTCAGGCAACGGTGTTCGTTGCCTGACCGATGTAGGTGTACTCATACATCGGCGCGGCGTTTTCGTCGTTCTCTATCAGTGCATGGACGAAATGCTCGATCTGTCCCGTGTCGTCGCTTTCTGCATCCGCCTCGAGCTCAATGCGCGTGACCGCTTGATCCCAATCGCGCACGACAGGCGCGGCGTTTACGGCAGTGGCCTTAACCTCGGCGCGTGCGAGCAGTTCGGCGTTGGTGACGATGGTGGCCGATGCGATAAATTGCGGCACACCACCCGCCTCGGCGTTGCCGGCCGAGCCGAAGCAGGCATCCAGCGTATAAGGCGTATCTCCATCCAATGCGAGCTCAGAGCGCTGGAGCACATACTGGTCGCCATTGTTCACCGACATATTCCACGAATCGATGAGTGTGGGCCACGACCCCGACCAAGCCTTGGTGGTCCACTTGAACATTACGAACTGGAGTATTACATCGACATCGACGTCTGCACCTACACGCAGTCGCGGAAGCTGGTGTCCATTTGCCTTTTCGTACCCAATGAACAGCGTGAGGGATGCGGCGCCGCGCACGGCAGACGAAGCGACGCCTGCAACGCCGGCGCCAAAGGTGACGGCAAGCCCGATCTGAATGGTGAACGAGCCCGACGTGTTTGAATAGTCGAGCGAAATGTTTTTAAAAAACGCCGCGCCGCTGCCGTGCGTGTGGGCACCCACGGCGAGCGCCAGTTTTGCCAGCACCCAGGGGTTGACGTTTAGGAAAAATGGCACCGGTCCTAGGGTAAACTGCTCGGTCCAATTGAGGTCGGTTCTTACCTGGAAGAGGGCCTTAATATTGCCGTATGCGGGGTCGTTGTTGTTACCCCAGGTTTTGCCCACCCAATCGTAGGCGAGCGAGCCGTACAGCTGTGTGGCGATATCCATCGTGAACAGCGGCGTGCAATGGTGGCGAAGGAGCTTGGTGTTTCTTGGATCGGTGCCCGAACCGGCACTCATCCTCTTGTACTGATTCCACTTCCCTTCCATCTCGTCGAGGTAGCGGTTTGCCTGCTTGGCGCCCGACTCGCGCGGCGATTTCTTCCAGTATTCCGGATCAGGGTTGCCCGAATCGTTCATATAGCTAGCTGGTTTGTACCCTCCGCCAAACAGCACGTATCCAGCAAACGAGAAATCGAACAGAATGGGAAATGTGGGCATCCAGCACGTGAACTTATTGCCGCCGATACCGGGAAACGCCGCGGGGAAATCAAACGGAGTGATCTCTTGGTCCATGGTGGTGGGAATGATGGTGGTCGAGCCCGATTCCGCCTTTGCGGCCGGCGCGGTGACAACGGCCATAGGGGATGAGAGCGTGTAGGTTTTGCCCTGGTAGTCGAGCATAAAGCGCAGCTTGCACCCTTCCTCCAGAAGGCCCGAAGCTGCATCGAGGAACGTGTCTTCGAGCGTGAACGTCGCCAGATTATCCGCGCCCGATGCGCTGGCCTTGATCTGGCCGATCTGCGTGACGGTTTCGGTTGAGCTGCCCGCAGCGGGCATCACTTTATTGATATGCAACGTTGCCTGCCCGCCCTGCGGCAGATGAGCCTGCACGGTAAAAGCGTGCGTGTCGGGCTGGTCGTTTGCTGCTTCGTCCGCTGGCATTGCCATAAACGTGGCGTCGGCGTACTGGATGTCCCATTCGTCGAACGTGAGCTGTCGAAAGTACGGCTCGCCATCGGAGAGCGGACGTGTGGGTGCGGTAATAGCGGTGCCGCCCTGGATACGCGCAAGGGGAATCTCGACATCGCGGTAGCCTGCCATGCTAATGGAGATGCCGCCGTTAAAGTCGTACGCGTCGAGAAGCGTTGCCTCGTCCACGTAGCCTTCCGAAAGCGGTGCGACCTCAAAGATGGCCGTGCCTTCGTCATCGGTCGTGGCGGTGAGCTGCTTGCCTGCGGCATAGCGCGATGTGAGCGTGACCTTGGCGCCTGCGATGGGATTCTTCTTATTAGCGACATCGACTACCACGACGCCAAACATGGTGCGCGAGAGCACCAAGACCTTGAAGGGATCATCTTCGTCGGCGTATGCCTCGGCGGGGGCGAACGGCAATATGAAGGCGTTTGCGCTTCCCGGCACGCGCGGCAACATAATGCTCGCCAGCGAGGACGCTCCGGCGACAAGTAACGAACGGCGATCAAGCATCTTGGGCTCCCATCCCGCAAGTATCGGTGGAAATAATCCAATTTTGCGAGAAGGCGCCCCGTGGCGGTAGTGCCGTTCAAGGGTCAAAATGTCCAAATTGATCGAGCGAAGCGCCGGGTTCCGGAACGCGTTCGATGCGCTTGGTAGTCCGGTCGCTAACGTAACATATGCGCGACCAGCTCGGCGCGTGTGCCGATGCCAAGCTTTGCGTATACGCCGGATAGGCGGTTTTTGACGGTGCCCGGCGATACTCCCATATGGCGTGCGATTTCGGCGTTGGTCCACCCACGACAGGCGAGCATGGCCATGGTGAATTCCGTGGTCGTTAGATCGTCGGCAACGTCCTCGCCCGAATCGGGGTTGTGGATGCGCCGCCAGCCGTAGCTGAAGCGGTACGTGATCTCGATGATGCGCGCGAAGTCGTCAGGGTATTGCGTTTTTAGGCATGCCTCGATAAGCCCCTGTAAAAGGCCGTGATGCTCGCCAATGAGCTCAATAAGGCCGTCGGGACGCGCAATGTTCCAAGCAACTCCGAAGTGCGTTTTTGCGGCGTCGATGTCCTTGAGGCTCATGCATGCCATGGAAGCCGCCAAGTGCAGGAACAGTTCCGAGATCGGATAGCTCCCCTGTTTCATGATCAGGGCGTTTTCCGCCATGCCCAGACTGCGGCCATATTCGCCGCGCAGGTACAGGGCATGCGCCATCACGTAGCTGGCGAACAGGCGCAGGCCTTCGGGCAGATGCGCCGCAAGCGGATAAAACTCTTCGGCGGAATACGGGGAAGGCAAGTGCAGCAGGACGCTCGCGGCCGAGGCGAACAGGATATGTGTGGCGTGGACGGCGGGCGACTCCTCGTCGGTTGGCATATCGAGGATGCCAGCAAGGCACCGGCGGGCGTCGGGGATACGGTTGAGCGACAGGCTGGCATATCCGCAGATAAAGCATGCGGAATAGCGCAGTGCGGGATCGGTGGCGTCAAGATAGGGGCGCGCCGTCTTGGCAGCGAGGGCGGCCTGTCCGCGAAAGTACAGAGCTTCTGCCGTGGCAATGGCGCGCGAATCGGGGTCGGAAATGCCTGCAACCGCAGCGTCAATCTGCCCCGGCACAAAGGCGGTGCACATCAACGGCATGGGAACGCGTGGGTAGCCATCGCAGTCCATCTTCCATCTCCCATCAGGTGGCAACAATGCAGCAATTGTACTCCTGTTGCTCGGGACCCCTTTCGTTTTACTGTTCGGTTAACGCTACGGATCGTTTTGGAAGGCTTACGAGCATGGTGGTCCCGTTCTCGGAACTTGTTTCAACCTCTACCGTGCCACCGTGAAGCGTTGCAATCTCCCAAACGAGCGCTAGTCCGAGTCCTGCGCCGCCGTATGCCCTGCTGCGGGATTTATCCAGGCGAAAGAACGGTTGGAAGATGCTCTCACGGTACTGCTTGGGTATTCCCGGGCCCTCATCTTTGACTCGCAGGAGCACGTGGTTGTCGCTGTCGCTGATGGAGACGTTGACAGTCGAGTCGGGGCGGCTGTAACGGATGGCGTTTTCGGCCAAGTTAAACACCAGCCGATAGAGGAGCGCATCGTTCCCGATTACTAAAGCGTCTCCAGCACAATTGAGGGCTATGCCCTTATTCTCGGCAAGTGGCGCAAGGTCGGTGAGGACCTCTTCGGACAAGGGACCAAGCTCCACATCGTCCTCGCAAGGAACGCTGCGGAGCTCGCTCATCTCGAGCAATACCTTGGCCATTCGAGACATGCGCTCGGTTTGTTCTTGTAGCAGGCCGAGCAGCTCGGCCGTTTCGGGTTGCAAACCGGGGTGCTCGGAGATGAATAGTTCAATCTGTGCTTGCATAAGGGCGAGCGGGGTGCGCAGCTCGTGTGCGGCGTTGCCGGTAAACTGACGCTGTGCAGAGAACCCTTCGCCAAGACGGGCGATCATGTCGTTGAAAGAGGCGCTGCATCGTTGTAACTCGGTGGGTACATCTTCGCTGAGTCTGATTTCGCTTAGGTTGTCAGGCTGCACACGCTCAACCTGTGCAGCGAAATCGTGCAGCGGTTTGAGTGCACGGCCGCTCACAAAGTATGCCAGCGCGCCGCCAAGGAGTGTGACTCCAGCCGTGATGTACCAGGCTGTCGTGCCAAAAGACTCCTGTGCGTCGTTTACGACGATCGTGACCTCGTCATCGAGGCTCCCCTTCGTTGGGTCAAACGCCTGAGGTGCATCTACGCCGGCTGCGCTAAGGGCCGAGATGTCGCTGCCGATGGCATCCATGTAGCGCATGCCCGTATAGCCGACCAGGCAGTTCGTCAGCACGCATGCCGCGCACGTGAGCAGTGCCGTCATAATCGTTATGCGCCATTGAAGCGAAAGCCTTTTCATTCGCTATCCTCCATAACGTAGCCCTCTCCAATCCGATTGCGAATCGGGTCGTATCCCAAAACGCTGCGTAGCTTTTTTCGGAGCGACGAGATGTGAACGCGGGTTGCGTTGCTAAAACAGTTCACGGTGCTATCCCAAACGTGCTCGATAAGCTCCTCTTGGCTTACCGGTCGCCCCTGATTAAGCATCAGGTATTCCAAGATTCCCGTTTCCTTGCGTGTAAGAGATAAGGCCTCGCTGCCCACGGAAGCGATGCGCGCCTTGGTGTCAAAGCTGAGTTTTCCGCAGGTTAATACTATGTCGCTTTGTGCGAAGCGCCTGAGGGTAAGGCTGCGGATCCTTGCTGCAAGTTCGTCCAGATGAAACGGCTTGGTGAGGTAATCGTTGGCGCCGGCATCGAGTCCGTCGACTTTATCGGATACTTCGCCACGCGCGGACAGAATCAGTACCTTGGTCTCGCAATCGGTTTTCCTAAGTTCCCTGAGCACGGTCATGCCGTCGACATGGGGAAGATTGAGGTCGAGTACCACGAGGTCAAAGGCTTCGATGCCCAGCAGGTCGAGCGCCTCCTGTCCATCGTGACAGCAGTCGACGCTGTACGCCAAGTTTCGCAAACTGCGCGCGATTGCATCGCACAGTGCTCGCTCGTCTTCGACGATCAAAATACGCATAACAGTCTCCTTGCACATTCCAAATCGCGCTTAACACGGATTTTATAGTCGATATGGTCCAATGGTCGCGTAACGAAAGGAGTGGTCGAGTTGTTCAAAGCGGTAAAACCCATGGTACAGGTCGCTTTGTTGATCGTCGGAATTGCCATGGTGTGCTTTGGTGTTATGCGTGGCGAGGCGGATGCCGTGCTGGCCAAAGCGATTAGGCTGTGCTTGGAGTGTATCGGAATTGGATAAAAGAGAAAACACTGCGTCGCATGTTTTGGCCCGATTTCGCGGATTCATTCAGGCGGCGGCGACGCTCGTCACCAACATTCACCTGCCAAACTTTGCCAAAGGCGGCATCTATCAGGGCGCGGGAAAAACAGTCTGCGTACCTGGACTTAATTGCTATTCGTGCCCCGCGGCATCGGGTGCGTGCCCCATCGGGTCGTTCCAGTCGGTGGTAGGTTCATCCAAGTTCAACTTTTCTTACTATGTTACCGGTACGCTCATTTTGCTCGGCGTGCTGCTGGGACGCTTTGTATGCGGCTTTCTGTGCCCGTTTGGCTGGCTGCAGGAGCTGCTTCATAAGATTCCCGGCAAAAAGCTTTCGACAAAAAAGCTCAAGCCGCTCACGTACATCAAGTACGTCGTGTTGCTGTTTGCCGTGGTGCTGCTACCCGTCTTGGTGGTTAACGACGTGGGCATGGGCGACCCGTTCTTTTGTAAGTACATCTGTCCGCAGGGTGTGCTCGAGGGCGCCATTCCGCTGGCCATTGCCAATGCCGGCATTCGATCTGCGTTGGGACAGCTCTTTACTTGGAAACTTGTCGTTCTCATTGCCGTGGTAGTGCTGAGCGTTTTGCTCTATCGCCCCTTCTGCAAATGGATTTGCCCGCTCGGCGCATTCTATGCGCTCATGAATAAGGTGTCCTTGTTGGGGATTCAGGTCGACGCGTGCAAATGCGTCTCGTGCGGCAAGTGTTCAAGGGTTTGTCAGATGGACGTTGATGTGGTCCGCGCGCCCAATCATGCCGAATGTATCCGGTGCGGAAAGTGCATCGGGGCCTGCCCCGTCGATGCCATCAGCTATCGCTATGGCCTGGATGTGTCGGCGGAAAAGCTTCCCTTGACCGCCGATAAAAAGTAAGGCTCTGTTAGACCAGGATTGACATGCCGACCTGCCGGCTAACTCGCCG
>CAUFMB010000033.1 GCA_959026535.1 uncultured Collinsella sp.
AGATATGGCACCGTGGGGACACATGTATGTCAATCCTGGTCTAACAGAGCCATAAATAATCATCGGGTGGCTCGGGTGTTCGAAAAGTAGTCAAAACAGCCCCGTCCCAAAAAGACTGGGTATTGGGCGTTGACAGTTGGCGAGCCGTAGGTAAAATATCAACTTGTCCTGGGGACGTAGCTCAGTTGGGAGAGCGCTGCCGTCGCATGGCAGAGGCCGAGGGTTCGACTCCCTTCGTCTCCACCCTTGGATTTGATAAGCCGCTGACATTGTGTCGGCGGCTTTTTTTAAAAAGAAAGGGCTGCACCATGGCCGAGCTTGAGTCCCAACCACTGTCTGCCGAGGAGCGCGCCGAGTTGGAAGAGCTCCGCGCCGAGAAGGCTCGTCGCGAGGCCCAGGAAGAGGCGCGCCGCGAGCGTGAGGAGCTGGCCGCCCTGCGTGCCGAGCGCGCGAAGGCCGAGGAGGCCGCTGCGAAGGTTGCATCCGAGCCTGCGCCCGCGCCCAAGCCCGCGCCTGCACCCAAGCCCGCCGCTGCGAAGCCCGCGCCCACCGCACCCAAGCCTCAGCCTAAAAAGGCCGCTCGTCCCAAGTCCGTCGAGCCCAAACCGAGCCGTGACGAGATGACCTTTGCCCAGCGCATGGTCACCTCCAAGGAGCCTACGGGCGAGAATGAGATCCCCGGCATGGCTCCGGCTCAAAAAATCATCATCGTGCTCGCCCTCATCGCGTTTATCGTCTTTATGGTCTACACGATTACGGGCAGCATGGGCCTGCACTAACCTGTTCGCGCCGGGCTCCATGCCCGCACGTCCGCCTCGCCCAACCCTCAACCTCTGCACAACGCATCCGAAAGGTCGCCCCATGGCTTTGACCGACATCTCGCATCCTACCGACATCGCAATGCTCACCGATCTGTACGAACTCACTATGGCCCAGGGCCTGTGGGAGAGCGGCAAGGCCAATGAGCAGGGTTGTTTTACGGCGTTTTACCGCGACCATCCCTTTGGCAGCGCGTATGCCGTCATGTGCGGCACCGCCGAGCTGCCCGAGCTTGTCGAGAACCTGCGCTTTACGCCCGAGGACATCGACTATCTAGCTTCGCTCCAGGCTCCGGCCGGCGGCGCGATGTTTAAGCCTGCATTCCTCGACTACCTGCGCAACTTCCGTGCGCACGTGAACATTGACGCCGTGCCCGAGGGCGAACTCGTCTTTCCGCGCGAGCCCATGGTGCGCGTCACCGGCCCGTCGCTGGAGTGCCAGCTGCTCGAGACCGCGCTGCTCAACATCGTCGGCTTCCAGACGCTTGTCGCCACCAAGACGGCGCGCGTGGTGTTGGCGGCCGACGGTCGTCCCGTGGCCGAGTTTGGCCTGCGCCGTGCCCAGGGTCCCGATGGCGGCCTGGCCGTCGCGCGCGCGAGCTACGTTGCCGGCTGTTCCTCTACGTCTAATGTGCTCGCCGGTCGCCGCTACGGTATTCCCGTCTTTGGCACGCATGCGCACAGCTGGGTGATGAGCTTCGATTCCGAGCTCGAGGCCTTCCGCGCATTTGCCAAGTCGAGCCCCAAGAACTGCACGCTGCTCATCGACACCTACGATGTACGCGAGGGCTGCGAGCATGCCATTACGGTTGCCAAGGAGATGGAGGCGGTGGGCGAGCGCCTGTCGGCCATTCGCATCGACTCGGGCGACCTGGCTAAGTTGTCCAAGTATGTCCGCGGACGTTTTGACGCCGAGGGCTTGCCCTATGTGGGGATTTCGGTCTCCAACGACCTTGACGAGTACACGATCCAGTCGCTGCTCGACCAGGGCGCGCCCATCGATAGCTTTGGCGTGGGCACCAAACTCGCGACCTGCTACGATCAGCCGGCGCTGGGCGGCGTGTACAAGCTTTCGGCCCGCCGCGCGAGCGAGACGGACCCGTGGACGCCGGTGGTGAAGCTCTCCGAACAGCCCTACAAGCGCACGATCCCCGGTGTGCAGCGTGTGCGCCGCTATTACGACGGCTTTGGCGGCCCGGTCTGCGACATGATCTATGACGAGGACCATCTGGCAGGTGAGGGAGCCGCGCGCGGCAATACCCTCGTGGCCGTGAACGATGCTGCCTTGGTGACCGATGTGTCCGAGCTTGAGTATCGTGAGCTGCTGATGCCGATTGTGCGCGACGGCAGCGCGGTGGCTCCTCGCGAGAGCATCCAGGACGCGCGCGAGCGTTGCGCCTGGGCGCTCGATCATCTGGACGCTGCCTACAAGCGCTTCCTGTATCCGCAGACCTACGTGGTGGGCATGGAGCAGGGCCTGGCCCAGGTGCGCGACGAGCTCGTACGCAAGAACATGGCCGCGGCATCCGCCTTCCCCTGGGCAAAATGATTCGAAGGGGACGGAGGAAAACGGATCATTTTCATTCGTCCCGCACCAGGTGCTCAGGTGTCCCAGCTCGCCCGAACGCTCGACATTCGATTGGTTTGACGTATGACGACTTCTTATAAAACGATGGTGGTAAAGATCGGCTCGTCCACGGTGGTGGGTGCCGACGGTAAGGTCAACCGTGCGTTTATCGGTGGCCTGGCCGATCAGGCCGCGGCCCTGCGCAAGCTCGGCTGGCGCTTGGTCGTGGTGAGTTCCGGCGCCATTGCCTGTGGCTATCCCGTGCTGGGCTTCGACCGCAAACCGGTCGGTGATCTGCCGAGCCTGCAGGCATGCGCTTCGGCCGGTCAGTGCATCATCTCGTCGGCCTACGACGAGGAGTTTCATGCGCGCGACCTACTCACCTCGCTCGTGCTGCTCACGCGCCACGACACGGCGCGCCGTACGTCCTACCTGCACGCGCGCGACGCCCTGCTGCGCCTGGTGGAGCTGGGCGTGGTGCCGGTCGTCAACGAAAACGACACCGTCACCGTTGACGAGATCAAGTTCGGCGACAACGATACACTCGCGGCCCTCGTGAGCTGTTTGGTTTCGGCGGACCTGTGCGTGACGCTTTCGGACATCGACGGCCTCTACACCGCCAATCCGCATGAGGATCCGACGGCCGAGTTTATCCCGGTCGTGCGTAAAATCGATGCCAAGATCATTGCCTCGGCGGGCGATTCTTCGACGTCGGTGGGCACCGGCGGCATGATCACCAAGATCCGCGCGAGCCGCATTTTGATGACGGCTGGCATTCAGAGCGTGATTTGCTCGGGCGAGGAGCCCGATGCGCTCGTGCGCCTGGCCCGTGGCGAGAGCGTGGGAACCCTGTTCGATCCGCCGGCGGAGCGCCTGGACATTGCGCCGCGCAAGCTATGGATCGCGCTGGGTGACAAGGCTCATGGCTCGGTAACGGTTGACGACGGTGCCGCGAAGGCGCTGGTCAGCCGTGGCTCGTCCTTGCTCGCGGTGGGTATTTGCGAGGTCGATGGCCAGTTTGCCGAGGGCGATGTGCTCGATGTGTGCGATCCGAGCGGTATGGTCGTCGCCCGCGGTATCGCCGAGGCCGATTCGGACGTGCTGGAGCTTGCAGCCGGCCGCCGCCAGGACCAGATTGCCAGCAACCGCCTGCTCGCTAACCTGGCCGAGAAGCCGGCGATACACAGGGATAACCTAATCGTCTTCGCCTAACGGGTCGACGCTGCGCGCCGCTCGCTTCTTTTGTTCGACCCACGATTTAAAGCCACTCGCTTAGGGGCGTTTTCGCTTTCCGCCTTCTACCTGCGGTGGCCGTAACGCCGGCATATCGTAAGTTGCGGTGAAATAGGGATGGTTTGGCGGCTTTAAATCCTTTAACAGTCCCCATTTCACCGCAACTTGTTGAGGCGGCGGGGTCCCACTGCCGGCACTTGGGGACGTTCCTATTGTGCCGGCAGGTGGGGACACTCCTTTGCTAGAAGATTCGGCGCAGGTCTCCTTGGTTGAGGGCTTCGTCGAAGAGGTGCTTGAATACCACGCTGCCGTGCAGGCCGTCGTGCTCGAACTCGTTGGTCACCCAGGCGTGCGAGTTGCCCACGCGGCTGAGCGTGTCGAGCTGCATACCCGAATCGACGTACATGTCGTCGAAATACACCGCGGCCTGGAGTGGCACCTCGTTGCATGCCAAACGCTGCGGGTCGTAGATCTTGTCCCAGCTTGTGTCTTCCATCAGCAGGTCCATCGCGGGCTTGAAGGGCTTAAGTTCGGGCATCTGCTCAAACATCCACGGGAACATGGCCTCGCCGGTAAACATGAGCGGGCGCGCGAGCGTGTCGAACTCGGCGCGGTGTGCCTTTTCCTCTGCCGCGGCCCAGCGAATGGGCATGGTGTCTCCATCGGCGTAGATGAACTCTTGCAGCGTCCAGTACAGAGGATTCGTGCGCGTGTTGGTGCGCTCGAAAGCGCGCATCAAAAAGCTATCGGATACTGAGGCACCGCAGCTCAGCGTGCCGTCGCCATCAACAAACGCATGGTCGATAATCCAGTGCATGCGCTCAAAGCTCGGCTTCATGCCAAAGTCGCTGCCCATGAGCTGAAGGCGCTCGACCGTCATCGGCGAGCCGTCGGGTAGCACGGGCTTTTGCTCTTCGATAGCATCGGCCAGGGCCGCCACCCGCTCAACGTCGGCGGGGTAGCGGTCGTAATACTGCTGAGTCTTGGCCGCCATGCGCTGGAAGGTGTGCGCGTAGACCTCGCTGGCGCTCGCCGGGACGTGGGGGATGCCACCACAGGTAAAGCTCGCCGCCACGCCCTCGGGGAAGAGCGATAGATAGCTCAACGTCAAAAAGCCGCCGTAGCTTTGGCCGAGCGTGATCCACGGCTTGCCGCCAAAGCCCACCAGGCGCAGGTACTCAAAATCGCGCACGATGGAGCTGGCGAGGTGGCGCTTGAGGAAGTCCGCCTGCGAGCGTGTGGCATCGGAGCCGGCCGCCGTCGCGCGATCACCCAGTGCCTTGATCGTGCGCCCGTCTACACAGCTGCTGCGCCCGGTGCCGCGCTGGTCGGGAAGGACCACGCGGAAGTGCTTGACGGCTTCCTCGATCCAGCCGTCGCTTGTGGGCGACAGCGGACGCGGGCTCTCGCCGCCGGGGCCGCCCTGCAAAAACAGGAGCAGTGGCAGATCGTCGTTGATGCGGTCGGGCGCGCAAACCACGCGGTAGAAGAGCTTGATGCTCTCGGGCGCGCCGGCGATGGGTGCCGGCATAGCGCCGCGGCGCATGGTGCTGCCGACGGCCAGGAGCATCGGCTCCAGGCCGCGCCAGTCAAGGGGGACGTCGATGCTGTGGTCCTCGACGTAAAGGCCGGGGACGTGGTACGAAGTGATGAGGGCCATGTGAGTCTTCCGTTCGTTGCGGTGTTTCGGGTTGACCAATTCTACCGCCGCGGGCGAGGCCATGCGCAAATCGGCTACCATGGTGGGCAAACTACTAAGAGAAAGGGCCGCCCATGTCGGTCGATATAGCCACGTATGTCCACGATCTTGCCGTTGCCGCCAAGGCCGCTTCGGCCTCGCTTGCCACGGCGAGCGACGAGCAGCGCCAGGAGGCCGTGCGCGCCATGGCCGCGGCGCTGCGCGAAGGTGTCGACTCCATCGTCGCCGCCAACGAGCTCGATATGTCCGCCGCGCGCGATACGGGGACCTCGGCGGGGCTTCTCGATCGCCTGTTGCTGACGCCCGAGCGCGTTGAGGGCATGGCCGCCGGCCTGGAGAAGCTCGCCGAGCTGCCCGATCCTGTCGGCCGCGTGCTCGACCACCGCGTGCTTGCAAGCGGCGTGGACCTGACCCGCGCGAGCGTGCCGCTGGGCCTGGTCGCCATGGTGTACGAGGCGCGCCCCAACGTGACGGCCGATGCCGCGGGTATCTGCATCCGCACCGGCAACGCCTGCATTCTGCGCGGCGGTTCGCTGGCCTATCACTCGTGCGCCATGATTGCCGAACTGCTGGCCGATGCGCTTGAGGCCCAGGGCTTCCCGCGCGAGGCCGTCTCGATGATCGAGTCCACTGACCGCGAGGCCACCGGCGAGCTCATGAAGCTCCGCGGCATCGTCGACGTGCTCATTCCGCGTGGCGGTGCGGGCCTGATTCAGCGCTGCGTGCGCGAGTCGCTTGTGCCGGTGATCGAGACAGGCACGGGCAACTGCCATATCTACGTGCACGAGTCGGCCGACTTCGATAAGGCGCTCAACATTATCGTCAATGCCAAGACGCAGCGCGTGGGCGTGTGCAATGCTGCCGAGTCGCTGCTTGTGGACCGCGCCGTGGTCGACACGTTTTTGCCGGCGGTCGTGACCGTGTTGCACGACCACGGCGTGCTGATTCACGGCGACGAGGCCACGTGCGTTGCATGCGCTGACGCTGGGCTTGCCGAGGGCGACGACTATGTTGCCGCGACTGAGGAGGATTGGGGCCGTGAGTACCTGGCACTCGAGATGAGCGTGAAGGTCGTGG
The DNA here is from genome assembly GCA_959026535.1 of uncultured Collinsella sp. Classification (GTDB taxonomy): domain Bacteria; phylum Actinomycetota; class Coriobacteriia; order Coriobacteriales; family Coriobacteriaceae; genus Collinsella. The sequence continues at coordinate 6,395 of CAUFMB010000033.1, forward strand.
CGAACGAGGACGAGGCCATCGCGCACATCAACCGCTACGGCACCATGCACTCCGAGGCCATTGTTGCCGAGGACGAGGATGCTTGCGAGCGCTTCCTGGATGCGGTCGATGCCTCGGCTGTGTATGCTAACGCCAGCACGCGCTTCACTGACGGCGGCGAGTTTGGCCTGGGCGCCGAGATCGGCATCTCGACCCAAAAACTCCACGCCCGTGGCCCCTTTGCCGCCGAGGCCCTCACCACCTACAAATACAAGCTCCGAGGCACCGGCCAGGTCCGCCCCTAAACCTACCAAAAAGGGACAGGTTTATTTTGGCAGGTTTTATCTGCGGTTTTGCCGGGCGACGCGTTCGCCCGGCTTTTCCCCCGCATGCTTTTTCTGCCTTTCGGCTTGAGCCGCGGCGATATACGATAGTGACACCGTGTCTTAGCACCGACTCACCTGGAGGTATTGCCATGTCCCAGACGCTTTCCGCCGGAATCACCCGCGACCGTGCGTTCGAATTGCTCAACGAGCACAACAAGGACCCGTTCCACATCACCCACGGCGAAACGGTCGAGGGCACCATGCGCTACTTTGCGCGCGAGTTCGACCCCGAGAACGAGGAGTTTTGGGGCATCGTCGGTTTGCTGCACGACCTGGATTGGGAGGAGCATGAGGACGATCCCGTGAACCACACCATCTATGCGGCCGAGATCCTTGAGGGCGAGGGTGCCTCTCCCGAACTCATTCGCGCTATTCAGACGCACACGTCCGATTTCAATACCTCGCTGCCCAAGCCCGAGCTGCAGATGGAGAAGATCCTGTTTGCTTGCGACGAGCTCACCGGCCTGATCGGTGCTGCCGTGATCATGCGTCCGAGCAAGAGCGTCATGGACTTTACGGCCAAGTCGCTCAAGAAGAAGTTCAAGGACAAGCGCTTTGCCGCCGGCTGCTCGCGCGACGTGATTTCGCAGGGCGCCGAGATGCTCGGCTGGGAGCTCCCCGAGCTCTTTGACCGCACCATCGCGGCCATGCAGTCCTTCGCGCCCGACCGCGACACCTTCCAGGCCTAACCTGCCAAATTGGGACAGGTTTATTTTGGTAGATTTTATCTGGGAAAACGCTTCCGTTGGACGTTATTCAGCGGAAGCGTTTTCTGTTTGACATGGAGACGCTGGCGAATGCGGTGCCTCGCGGCAGGCAGTTGCGCTTCGCCGTATCCGTAACTCGGTAAACGCGACGTTAGGACGCGTTCTTGATAATCCATGTTCCCAGTCCGGTCAGCAGCTGAACCTGCTTAACCGTTAGCCCTTGTTTTCGAAGCGCGAGAATCGCCTCATTGCGAAGTGGCTTGGAGACGGATTTAAGTTCCGTCGGAGCACATCCTGCGACACTCTGCACGATTGCCGTGCCAAATTCGCATAGATCTTCCTCGCGAACCTTGGCTGTTGCGCTGGGGCGATAGGGAAGCGACGGCGTGCTTTCCATGAGCTTAAGGTATGAGCGAGGTGTTGGGAATAAAACACCGACAACGCTGCCGGTGACATGCGGCCGTGACCTGGCGCTCATTAGATACTCGCGATGGCTGCTCCAGGGATATTCGTCATATGCCGCCAGTCCTGCTTTTTGTGGATTCAGATGGATGTATCGAATTGCTTCGAGTAAATATACTTCCGACTTAATGGGCGAATCCCAAAACCGTTCCTGAAACACGTGGCCGATATGCCCTGTCCGCGCATTGTACCTGCCCGCATACGATACGGCTACCGCGTGCATCGCGTCGCTCTTACGGTCGTCCGGATCGTCGATGAGTAGATGAATGTGGCTCCCCATAAGACACCAAGCGATAAGCTCGATATTGTGTTTGGGGAGGATCGCATCGAGGATCTGAAGCATGGCGATTCGGTCCTCGGCATCGTCAAACAGCAATTGCCCTCCGTTTCCACGCAACGTGACGTGGAAATAACCGGTTGGTGACTTTGAACGAGGTTTTCTCGGCATGGCCCCTCCTTTAGCTTGGATGGGCTGAAGATACCTCATTCGGGGGCTTCGGTTGTCGAGATTCAGTTCACCGACTATAGCTGCTACCTGCCGAAATATAATTGCGTTTTCAAATTGATGCTTTTTAATGGTAATTGAGTAAGACGGGCGCGCTTGTTGTGGATGCGGGCGTTGGTTACGTCGATCTGGACGGCCCTTGCGTGATGTCATCGCAAATGGGCTTCACGCATTTTTACGGCGATAGAAAAATGGTCGGGCGCTCTTAAACAAAACGGAGCACCCGACCATTTACTGATTGTTTGTTGATGTTTGGCCAGATAAAACCTGCCAAAATAAACCTGTCCCTTTTTGGCAGGTTAATTGAGGGCGGCTTGGGCTAGGCGGGCTTCGGCGGCCTCCTCGGTGACGCCCAAGGCCACGGCGAACTCCTCGATGGAGCGGCGTTTGGCCTCCTTGAGTACGCGCATGTAGTAGGAGCTGGGTTTTTTATCAGCTTCCTCGGCCTGGCGAATGCGGTGCATCATGGTCTTTGCCACGCGGACCGTCTCGGGCGCGCCCAGCTTGAGCTGCTGCTTAAAGTGCGTCTCCTCAAGTGAACTGTTGCGCTCGGTAAAAGTGTCGCACTCCAGCTCGTCATAGTGGCTCAGCAGGTGCTCGGCATCTTGCTGCGAGATGGCGGCGTGCAAACGGTCGGCCTGCGCCACGGGGTACATGAGGATCGTCTGCGCATGTCCCTGCTTGGTCTCGAGCAGTAGCATGGGCTGCGGTGTGTCGTCCCTAAAACCGACGACGGTGCAGACTCCCTGACCCGGATGAATGACGTGTTGACCGATTGAGAACATGCTACCTCCAACTTATACGAATTTACGTATGTCTAGAATAACACGCTGACGTGCGCAAACCCTTACTTTATGCAGGAAAAGCACACAACTCCGATAGGTAAGAGTATTCGATAACAGGCGCAGCTCATTCACATCTTTATGCATTTTCAACGCCTGCATAATCTGCAGGCAGACTGGCATCTTTGAGTGACTCCATGCAAGCTGTAGTCAATTTTGTGCATATGCAATATCGATTGGCTTTACCCTGCGACAGTGCCCGTCGCTTGTGATAGAGTGCTACAAACTCTGGCTTTTGCCCTACGAGTGACCAAGAGCTCGGGGGCTTTAACACAAGGAGGATCTATGCCCGAGAAGATTGAAGAGCTGGTACGCGCTGCGCTTGCTGCGGCCCAGGAGGCCGGCGACCTTTCTGCATTTGAACTTGACGATTGCGCTATCGAGCGACCGGCTGACACTTCTCATGGCGAGTGGACCTCTACCATGGCCCTGAAGTCCGCCAAGCTGGCCCATTGCGCCCCGCGCAAGATCGCCGAGGCCATCGTTGCCCATATGCCCGAGGACCCCGCGATCGAGAAGGTCGAGATCGCAGGCCCCGGCTTCATCAACTTCTACCTCTCCGTTGCCGTCAAGAATGCCATCTTTGGCGAGGCTCGCGAGAAGGGTATGGACTTCGCTAAGTCCAACGTCGGTGGTGGCCTGAAGACCCAGGTCGAGTTCGTTTCCGCCAACCCCGTCGGCCCCATGCACATCGGCCACGGCCGCTGGGCCGCGCTGGGCGACTCGCTCTGCCGCGTTATGGATCACGCCGGTTACGACATCCAGCGTGAGTTCTACATCAACGACCACGGCTCTCAGATGAACACCTTCGGCAACTCCATCAGCACGCGCTATATGCAGCTTGCCGACATCATCGCCAAGCAGGGCGTGGATATCGACGAGGCTCACAAGCTTCTGATCGCCGACCGCGACGCCTTTGTTGCCGACGAGGGCGACGAGCACCCCGAGACCCATCCGTATCAGGACAACTTTGCCGAGACTCTGGGCAAGGACTCCTACGGCGGCGACTACATCATCGACGAGGCTGCCGAGTTCTGGCGCACCGACGGCGATAAGTGGGTCAACGCCGATCCGCAGGAGCGCATGGAGAGCTTCCGCGAGCGCGGCTACGTAAAGATGGTCGACAACATGCGCGACCTTTGCCACGCCGTTAACTGCGACTTCGATCGTTGGTTCTCCGAGCGCTCCCTGTACGTGAAGGATACCGAGGGCGAGACCGCCGGCACCTCCGCCGTCGACCGCGCTTTTGAGAAACTCGACAAGATGGGCTACCTCTACACCAAGGACGGCGCCCTGTGGTTCCGCTCCACCGACCTGGGCGATGACAAGGACCGCGTCCTGATCAAGTCCGACGGCGAGTACACCTACTTCGCCTCCGACGTTGCCTATCACTGGGATAAGTTCCAGCGCGTTGACCACGTCATCGACATCTGGGGTGCCGACCACCACGGCTACATCGAGCGTGTCCGCTGTGTCTGCGATGCCTTGGGTTACCCCGGCAAGTTCGAGGTTCTGCTGGGCCAGCTCGTCAACCTGCTGCGCAACGGCAAGCCCGTCCGTATGTCCAAGCGTAAGGGCACCATGGTGACCCTGCAGGAGCTCGTCGACGAGGTTGGCTCCGACGCCGCTCGTTACACGCTCATCTCCAAGAGCTCCAACCAGATGGTCGACTTCGATATTGAGGCCGTTAAGAAGCGCGACAACTCCAACCCGGTCTATTACGTGCAGTATGCTCACGCCCGCGTATGCTCCATCCTGCGCCGTGCCGCCGACGTTACGCCCGAGCAGGCTGACGAGATGGGTATGAAGGCCGTCGCCGCCAAGGCCATCGGTGAGAACGTCGATTACTCGCTGCTGACCGACCCGACCGAGCTCGCTCTTTCGCGTAAGCTCAACGAGCTCACCGACCTGATTGCCAGCTGCGCTCGCGACCGCGCCCCGTTCCGTCTGACGCACTTTGCTGAGGAACTCGCCGGCGACTTCCACAGCTTCTACGCTGCCTGCCAGGTTCTGCCGAGCGAGGGCCGTCCCGTCGACCCCGAGCTTTCGCGCGCCCGTCTGGCCGCTTGCGACGCCGTCCGCGTGACGCTCGCCCTGGTGCTCACCCTTGTTGGTGTCTCCGCTCCCGAGCAGATGTAAGCTACGGGTCATTTGACCGCGCAGGTTTGGTTTAACTGAGCCTTGAAAGCCCGATCTCCCACGGAGGTCGGGCTTTTTGCGTTTGGTTAGACTATTTGGTTTGCTGGGAAATGCTACCAAATCGCAACTATACCGGTTTACGGGGCTGAATCGCCAACTGGCGACCATGGTGCCAATAGCAAAATTAAACACGCAGGTAGATGGCTTATTGTTTCTTGAAAATGCAGGGTATGGTTGGCTTGCAGCATTCTGGCCCCGTAATCCGGCGTAGTTTTGAAAATTGTCCCTTGGGGACGGAGGAAAATGGATCATTTTTGTCTCGCGGAGGGGTGGCGCGGACCCGTCCGCCGCGAATCGTGCCCATCTCCTACGTTTTGTCGCATACCCCGAACCGTGCCGTAAAGTTCGATATTAAAACCGCAGGTAGCGAACTCGCTGTTTTTGATTAAACAAGGGTATGGTCAGGGGTACGGGGGCAAGCGTAGTAGATAGGCGCGTTTCGTGGCACGGCGAATTCCGACGCCACGGATTTGCTCCCTAGTCGCTTCATTTCAAGGCGCCTTAGGGGAAGAGTGTCCCTTTTGACTAGTCGTTTAAGAACGTCCCCAATGACTAAGTTGCAGGTGGCGGCGGTTGTGTTACACTAACGCTGCGTATATGACGCAAATATCTCGATACAGATCAATGATGTCCGTCGGTATTTGACGGAGCTAGACTGTTTAGCCGCCCTGAAGGTTTATGCAGGGAGCATGTGATCACAGGGCTTGAAAAGAAAGTTGAGCAAACACTGTGTCTGATCAACAGCAAGAAAACGAAATAACGACGACGCAGGCCGCTCCCGCTGTACCGGTTGCGTCGGACCAGGTTGCGGCGCCTGCGCAAGTCTCGGCTCCTGAGACGCCTAAGGCTGCTTCGACGCCTACGCCTGTAGCGGCTGAGAAGGCCGTGCCTGCAACTGGTGAGGAGGCTGCTCCGGCAAAGCCCAAGCGCACGCGCCGCGCGGCCAAGCCTGCCGCTGACGGCGAGGAGGTCACCAATCCCAAGCGCCGTACCGCGCGCACGACGCGCGCCAAGCGCACCGTTGCAGCTGACTCCTCGGCGCCGATTTCCGATGAGGTCGCGCAGGCACGTGCGTTGGCGCAGATTAGCGAGGCTCAGGTGGTGCGCGCCCGCCGTCGTGCTGCCGAGCGCGAGGCCGCGGCTCTGACCGAGCTTGCAGCTCCGTCTGTGCCCGAGACGCCTGCCGCCACCGAGACCCCTGTCGCCGACCAGCCAACCGAGAAGCCGGTACCGCGCACACGCCGTCGCACGGCTGCTAAGGCCGAGCAGGTTGCCGATCAGGTAACCCCCGAGCTCGCTGAGGCTTCGGTCCGTTCCGCGGCAGGGGAGGGCACATCGCCTGTTGAGCCCGCTGCGCCTGCCGAGGCCAGCGAAGTTCCCGTTGTCGATCCGGCTTTGCGCCCGCACCGTCGCGGTCGCAAGCCCAAGGCTTTCGTCGAGGCCGAGAAGGCCGCAGCCGCAGCCGCCGCCGCTCGGGATGCTGCGGCGACCGCCGAGCCTGCAACCGCTGCCGACGCGCCCGTCCAGGATGCTACGACTTCCGAGGCCGTTTCTGCTGATGTCGAGCCCGCCGACGTCCGCCCTGGTCGCAGCCATCGTACTGCTGCTAAGCGCACGTCCAAGGCCAAGGCTGCCAAGAAGGGTGCGTCCGAGGATTCCGCCGAGACGACCGCCGATGCATCGATTGATGCCGCCGAGCCCCAGGACGTCGAACAGCCTGTGTCCGAAAAGCCCAAGCGTGGTCGTAAGAAGTCCGCTAAGGCCAAGGCGTCCGAGCAGCGGGCTGATGTCGAAGCGCAGGTCGATTCCGGCGCCGAGGCCAATGACGCCGCCGCCGCAACCGATGGCGCCGCGCCCGCCGAGGCCGAAGACGGCGCTCGCCCCAACCGTCGCCAGCACAAGCGCAACGAGGAGCGCAACGAGCGCAAGGACGAGCGCAACAACGACCGTCGCAACCGCCAGCGCGATCGCAAACAGCGCAACAAGGAGCGCAACGCCGCCCCCACCGAGCCCACGCTTTCGCGCGAGGAGCTCGCTGCCATGAAGGTCGCCGAACTGCGCGAGAAGGCCAAGGGGTTCGAGATCGAGACGACCGGCAAGAAGAAAGCCGAGCTCGTCGAGGAGATCTACGTCACCGCCGCGAAGGCCGAGGGCTTCCGCGACATCAAGGGCATTCTGCAGATTCGCCCGGACAGCTCCGGCATCATCCACGCCCATGGCTACATGAAGTCCAACGACGACGCCTTCGTGCCCGCCTACCTCATCCGCTCCGCGCGCCTGCGCACGGGCGACGTCATCGAGGGCTCGCTGCGCCCTTCGCGCGGCGGCGACAAGCGCGCCGGCCTCGCCAAAATCACGACCGTCAACGGTCTGGATCCCGAGCAGATTCGCAATCGCCCCAAGTTTGGTGACCTCACCCCGGTCTATCCCAACGAGCCGCTGCGCATGGAGCACGGCAAGGACTCCATTACCGGTCGCGCCATCGACATCGTGTCGCCGATCGGCAAGGGTCAGCGTGGCCTGATCGTGTCCCCGCCCAAGGCCGGCAAGACCACGATCCTCAAGAAGATCTGCCAGTCTATCTCGATTAACAACCCCGAGGTGCACCTCATCTGCCTGCTCGTCGACGAGCGCCCCGAAGAGGTCACCGATATGCAGCGTTCCATCAAGGGCGAGGTTGTGGCGTCGACCTTCGATATGCCCGCCGACAACCACACTCGCGTGGCAGAGCTCGTCATCGAGCGCGCAAAACGCATCGTGGAGCTGGGCGGCGATGTTGTGGTGGTGCTCGACTCCATCACGCGTCTTGCCCGCGCCTACAATTTGGCGGCGCCCGCCTCAGGCCGCATCCTTTCGGGCGGCGTCGATTCGGCGGCACTGTATCCGCCCAAGCGCTTCCTGGGCGCAGCCCGCAATATCGAGAACGGTGGCTCGCTCACCATCCTGGCCTCTGCCCTCATCGACACCGGTTCCAAGATGGACGAGGTCATCTTTGAGGAGTTCAAGGGCACCGGCAACATGGAGCTTAAGCTCGACCGCGACCTGGCCGACCGCCGCATCTTCCCGGCTATCGACCCCGTTGCCTCCGGTACGCGTAACGAGGACCTGTTGGTTGACGAGCAGATGCGCCCGTTTGTCTTTGGCCTGCGTCGCATTCTTGCCGGCATGAACAACACCGAGCGCGCGGCCGCATCGTTTATCAAGGGTCTTAAGGGCACCAACACCAACCAGGAGTTCCTGGTGCGTTCGGCCAAAAAGCACAGCGACTACGAGCAGACGTTCTAGGTTGTCATCCACACGCAGCGATAGTCATCAATGCAATAAAGGGTCGGGGCTTTGAGCCTCGGCCCTTTTCTATATCGCCGCTCCGCGCTTTTTTGACCATAAGACTGGCAAGCAGCAGGTTTCCCGTTTCAATCCGACATCGTCGCTTGCAATCGACAGGGCGGTTTCGCATAATAGCTTTTAAGCTTCGCGACGGAAAACGCAGATGAAACGAACCATATACCGTTGCTTTGGGGCATAGCCCCGCTTCATCTTCTCTCGCGCAGCCAACTGAATGATGCGATTTGGGTGCTGGAAGATGGGGAGAGCTCATGGCTTCTTCTGATGCAACACAACGAGCAGTCCTTGCCGGACTTTCGTGCGGGATCGGCCTTGCCGCTCCCGTGGTTATGTATGCCGCGACGCTGCCGTTTTCGTCGGTGAACGAGACGGTCGTGGCGGGTGCGGTTCCCTTCGCCGTGGGCGCGGTGGCGGGCGTGGGTATCTATGCCGCCTCGCTGGGTATCTCCGAGTATCGTGCGCAGCGTGAAGAGCGTCTGTTCCAGCCCGATGCCATGGGCGGTGCCGCCAATCTCAATCAGCATCAAAGCGAGTTCAAGACCGCCTCGATTCCAGCTCAGCAGCAGGATGCGACTCCTTACGCTGCGGCTTCTGCTTCTCAGGCTCAGGCGGAGCAGTCTACCTCGGCATTCCTTTCCGGCCTGACCGGTGCGTTCCAGCGCCGTCATGCCGATGATGGTGTCCCTACCATCGCTCGAGCCGCAGATGCTATGGACGAGGACGAGGCTTGGTCTATGATCGACAGCATGCTCGACGACGATTCGCCGGTGAGCTGCGACCCTGCACACTCGCGCGACGTCTATCAAGTCGCCATCGACGAGCTCACCAACGGCGGGCAGACCGGCTCCTTCAATCGCGACGACATCGCCGCCGCGGCACGCGCCGTGTCTGGTTCCCAGGCCGCCCCTGCGGGCAGCACGGCGGCTTTCGTGGCACTCGTTGCCAACGCGGCAGCCAATAACGCCTACAACGCTACCTCGGCGGACGCGAACGCTTCTGCCGACAATTCGTACGTTGATGAAGCCATGACTGCGGACGAGGAGGCCGTTGCCGCCCGCCGTGCCGCCGAAAGCTCGCTTTGGGGCGCTCCTGCCCAGCAGCAGGCGGCTGAGGCTGCGCCGTACAATGCAAACCTCGCCAGCATGCCTATCATCTCCGGTGCCGCGGACATCGATCTCGATGACCTCGATGAGCCTGCAGCCATCACCGCATCGATTGATGCCCAAGATCGCATCGACACCGGCGACCTTCCGGACGCCTCGCTCGAGGTTGATGTTCCCATGGCCGATTACTCGGGCCACGAGGACATGTGGGCCGCCGCCACCGCGATTCTGGATGAGATTGACGAGCCCGCTCCTGTTGCAGCGCCCGCTCCCGTCGCTGCCCCTCAGCCTGCTGCCCCCGCCTATGTCGGCCGTCACAGCGCTGTGTTCCCCGAGGATACCGCCCGTATCTCGCGCGAGAGCATCGAGCGGGCCGAGGCTATTGCCGCCGGCATTATGGAAAACCGTCGTCACGAGCGCGTCAATCAGATCCTCGAGGAAGAGATCGAGCGCCTGCAGTCCTCTACCGCCAAGCGTACGGGCCGTGCCTATCTGAGCGTTATCGAGGGCGGTACCGCCAGCTTCGCGCCGCTCCGCGCGGAGGCATAACTTCTGCATGGTTAAGATCAATCGAAAATGGGCGGTTGTTACCTGCCTGATGGCGCTCTTGATCTGGGGCAATTCGCTGGTTCCCGGCTCGGGGTCGGGCTCGCTGAGCCTAACGGTCATGGAAGCTATCCGCTGTTTCCTGCACGGCGTGGGACTTCCATATGAATGGGTGACCAACTTTGTTGTTCGCAAGTGCGCGCATTTTACCGAGTATATGGTGCTCGGCATTCTGGCAACGCACGCCTTTGATTTTGAGGGCCGGCGCACCTTTGACGTGCTGCTGCCCACGGCGGTGTTCCTGCTGCTGATTCCCTCGATCGACGAGACGATTCAGCTCTTTGTGCCGGGACGCGCCGGCATGATCACCGATGTGATGATCGACTGCTGTGGAGCGGCAACGGGCGTTGTGCTCCGATATCTCTTACGGTCGCTGATGTACGCCAAAAAGGCCGCCTAGGACGTATTGTTTGGTCCTAGGCGGCCTTTTTTATTTGAGGGCTTATATGGGGCGTGGTGGCGTCGTTCCGTAGGTTGGATTTGCCGAGCGCGCCACGCCCTGTGGGTGCGTCTGCTACTGAAGCGCCTGTGCGCCCAGGGCCAGGCAGCCCATGATGCCCTGCTTGCCCTCGAGGCTGTTGTTGACAATGTAGGTGTCGATATCGTTGACCTCGGGCGTGACGATGTAGCTGTTGAGCATCTCGGCACACTTTTTGCGCGCGAGCGGCACGATGGGGGCGTGGTCGGCCACGCCGCCGCCGATGATGATCTTTTGCGGCGCGTAGCACAGCGTGTAGGTCATGAGCGCCTGTGCCAGATAGCCGGCGAGCAGGTCCATGGCCTCCGGGTCATCGGCCATGTCTCCGGCACTCTTGCCATTCCAGCGCTTTTTAATGCCGGGGCCTGCGATGAGGCCCTCGAGGCAGTTGTCGTGGAAGGGGCAGGCGCTATGCTCGCCGATGGTGTCGCGCGGGTCGCGCGTGACCAGGATATGGCCGGCCTCGGGATGCATCATGCCGTGTACGAGCTTGCCGCCCGATAGCACGCCGGCGCCCACGCCGGTGCCGATGGTCAGGTAGATCACGTCTGTGAGGCCCTGGGCGCAACCAAAGGTGACCTCGCCCAGGCAGGCGACGTTGACGTCGGTGTCGTAGCCGCAGGGAATATTGAGCTCGTTTTGAATGGTGCCCAGCAGATCGAAGTAGCGCCATGCCGTCTTGGGGGTCTCCAAGATCTTGCCGTACTGGGGTGAGGCGGGGTTGACCGCGGTGGGGCCAAAGGCGCCGATTCCGAGCGCGGCGATGCCCTTGTTCGCAAACCACGCGTTGACGGCCTCAACGGTCTCCTGCGGGGTCGTGGTCGCGATCTGCTCACGTTCCAGGACCGTACCGTCTGCATAGCCCGTGGCGCAGACCATCTTGGTGCCGCCGGCCTCGAGCGCTCCGATAAGCTGCTGCTCTGCCATAGTATTCCTCTCTGGGACGAGTTGCTCCGTGACTAAAGTATAGTGCGCTAAACCATTTAAGAAAGCGCTATAAAAAGAAGCCCCGCAACTCGGCGGTGCGGGGCTTCTTTGGTTGCTTTAGTTGCCGGGCCGTCCTTACCCGCGCGGCTTGATTTTATCACGTAGCGATTTGAGGTTCTCCAGCGCCGCGTTGAGCGTCTCGTCACGCTTGGCAAAGTGGAAACGGATCAGATGGTTGACGGGCTCGCGGAAGAAGCTCGAGCCGGGCACAGCGCCCACGCCCACCTTTGAGGCCAGGTCCTCGCAGAACTCGAGGTCGCTGTCGTAGCCAAACTCCGAGATATCCATCATCACATAGTAGGCGCCCTGCGGCACGTTGTGCTCAAGACCGAGACTGTCGAGCCCCTGGCAGAACAGGTCGCGCTTGGCGGTATAGTGGTCAAGGACCTCATCGTAATAGCTGTCGTCGAAGTTGAGGGCGGTGACGACGGCTTCCTGCAGGGGAGCGGCGGCACCCACGGTGAGGAAGTCGTGGACCTTCTTGATGCGCTCGGTGATTTCGGCAGGGGCGATGGTGTACCCCAGGCGCCAGCCGGTGATGGAGTACGTCTTGGACAGCGAGCTGCAACTGATGGTTCGTTCGAACATGCCGGGCAGCGTGGCCATATAGACGTGCTCGTGGGGCGCGTAGACGATGTGCTCGTATACCTCGTCGGTGATGCAGTAGGCGTCGTACTTTTTGCAGAGGTCGGCGATAAAGGTGAGCTCCTCGCGCGTAAAGACCTTGCCACAGGGGTTGGACGGGTTGCACAGGACGATCGCCTTGGGATCGTTGTCGCGGAAGGCCGCCTCAAGCACCTCACGGTCAAAGTCGAACGCAGGCGGGTTGAGCGGCACGTAGATGGGCTCGGCACCCGAAAGGATCGTGTCGGCGCCGTAGTTCTCATAGAACGGCGAGAAGATGACGACCTTGTCGCCGGGGTTCGTGACCGTCATCATGGCGGCCATCATGGCCTCGGTGGAGCCGCAGGTGACTACGATATTCTCGTTGGGGTTCACCGGCATGCCCATAAAGTGCTCCTGTTTGGCGGCGAGCGCCTCGCGCATGGCCTGGGAGCCCCAGGTGATGGAGTACTGGTGATAGAGCGGCTTGGGGTCGCTGGCGATGGCGCTGAGGCTATCGAGCAGCTGCGCCGGGGGATCGAAGTCGGGGAAGCCCTGCGAGAGATTGACAGCGCCGTACTTATTGGAGATGCGTGTCATGCGGCGGATGACCGAATCGGTAAATCTTGCCGTGCGGTTGGAGAGTTCTTTCATGACGGTCCTTTCGAGGATTTGCAGTGGGGCAAGTTTACTCCTATGAAACCGGTGGGATTTGCTCGAAATGGTCTCGAAAAACTCTTTTCAAAATTCTTGAAAATTGGGGCTTGCATCGCGTGGCGTTCCTTGCAATAATAGTCGAGCGCGAAGCGCACAGGACACGGTGGGTGTAGCTCAGTTGGCTAGAGCGACGGGTTGTGGTCCCGTAGGTCGAGGGTTCGAGTCCCTTTACCCACCCCAGTTCTTGCTTCGTGTTGATATCGGGTCGTTAGCTCAGTTGGTAGAGCAGGGGACTCTTAATCCCAAGGTCCAGGGTTCGACCCCCTGACGGCCCACCACACGATATCTCCTCTAAAGTCCGCCACAACGGACTTTAGCTTTGGGTCGTTAGCTCAGTTGGTAGAGCAGGGGACTCTTAATCCCAAGGTCCAGGGTTCGACCCCCTGACGGCCCACCCAAAGATTGTTAAAGCGACTGGCTCAGGCTGGTCGCTTTTTTGTTGACCTCGCATGGGGTCGAACCCGTCGGGGCGCGAAGCTGAGGAAATGCGTGAGCATTTACCAGCGTAGCGCGCAAGGCGCCTTGGCGCCGCAGCGGTCGCCTGCAAAGCAGGCTGACCCCCTGACGGCCCACCAAAGCAAGTTAAGACGGTCAACGAAAGTTGGCCGTCTTTTTTTGACCTCGCATGGGGTCGAACCCGTCGGGGCGCGAAGTTGGGGAAACTGCACCGTGATTCCCTTAGGGAAACACGGCTAAAGCCCCATAAACGTGCTCTCCTTATGAGAATTATGCTCACGGGGCTCGATGCATGTTGAGAAGTTGTGATCAAACTCAAAGTGAGAATCGATTTAGTCTGCTCGATAGTGCGAACCTAAGCTTTCAGTTCGCTTGCGCATGGCTTTGACCATTTCCTGTGCTAGTCGAATCTGCGATTGCAGGCGGGCGAGGGCTGCGACTTCGCTGTCCTGGGCTTTCTGTGTGCTCAAGGTCGTTGTCTCCGTCTTCAAGCCCTCAAGCTCGTGTAGTGCCTCGGATAGGCCCGTCTCGGTTCGGTTGATCATGCAATAGGTGCTCATCGTGTGCTTAAGGCCGTGTGTCAGGCGTTCAGCATCTGTTGTGGCAATGCCGTAGTGGGGGAGGTCGATATCCGCCTTCGGGGCCATCTCAGGTGCATTCTGCGCTGCAAGGGCTGCCGATGCGCCTGCGATGCGCCCGAACACGATGCCGTTGGCGCTTGACAAGCCACCGATGCGGTCGGCGCCGTGCATACCGCCTGTTGCCTCGCCGCAGGCGTAGAGGCCCTCAACACCCGTGTATGCGGTCTTATCGATCTTGATACCGCCGTTAGCGGCGTGGGCATACATCGCAACGCGCATCTCGTCAGTCGGGGCGATGCCGTGCTCGTCTTGCAGCCAGGTGGCAAAGGTCTGCACAAACTCTGGGATATCCTCGCGGGGGAAGTCGTAGTGGAGTGCCAGGCCTTCGACACCTGCCTGATCGATGACGAGATCGATAGCGCGGGAGGCCAAGCGTGACGTGAAAGGACCATATCCAGAGCGCTGCTCGAGCAGGTCGTCCAGCTTGTCGTCTGCAATATCTACCGGCTGGTCTACATGTACGTAGCGCCAGGTTTTCTCGTTGAAGACCAAGTTGCGCTTGGGCTCGATGAAGCCGGGCATCATCTGCATGAACTCTATATTAGTAAGTGTTGCGCCGTGCGCGAGTGCGATGGCCTGCGAGGAGCTGAGCACATCAGCCGACGTAAGGCTGCGCTCGAACAGGCCGCCTGTGCCACCGGCTGCGATGATCGTGGCCTTGGCAGCAAAGGGTACGATTCGATTTTCGGTGAGGTCGTAGAGCACGGTTCCGGTTACTCTGCCGTTCGTGTCTTTAACAAGGTCGATAAGCTCATGGCGGGGGAGCAGGCGAATGCCGAGCGACTCGATCCTGGTCGTCAGAGCGTCCTCAAGGGTCTTGCGGGTGAGGCCGCGCCACATGCGCGTCTTGTGGTCAAAGCAGGGGATAAACTGCTTTTGCTGAGCACTCTCGGCGCTTTGCGGACGCTGAAGCTCAACGCCCAGGTCTTGCTCGAGCCATTCTATTGCATGGGGAATGCCGTGGACAAACGTCTGGACAAGCTCGGGGTCGGCGACGCCGCCACCAACGGTCTGAATGGTGTCGATGAGGTCTTGTTCGTCGTCTTCGTTAACGGGTCCGATAAGCCCCAGGCCCCAGGTTCCGGGGAAGAAGCTCGATCCACTCATAGTCTTGCCGGCGCTTGCCACGGTGACGGTTGCGCCCGTGCGTGCCGCTTCGATGGCGGCGCAAAGGCCCGCAATGCCAGATCCAATTACCAGTACATCAGTCGATTCCATCGGATTCCTTTCTCGTCCGGCGCATTGTCGCACGGGTGATCGGCAATGGGGCCGCAAAGACTCGGCAAATCGGTAAAGGGCAAATATGGCAGGTGGGCGTCATGGACGCTCGGACGCTCCATCTCTTCACATCTCGTATTTCGCCCCAGCTGATATACCGGCATTAGCTACCCTGCGCCAGCGCAAACAAAAAGAGCCGCTACCTGGGTGGGTAGCGGCTCCAAAGCTCAACTATATGAGCATCGCGCGGGCGCGATTAGGCCTTGAGGGCCTCCTCGACGGCGACAGCGCAGGCGACGGTGGCACCGACCATGGGGTTGTTGCCCATGCCGATGAGACCCATCATGTCAACGTGCGCAGGCACGGAGGAAGAACCGGCGAACTGGGCGTCGGAGTGCATACGGCCCATGGTGTCGGTCATGCCGTAAGAGGCAGGGCCGGCGCCCATGTTGTCCGGGTGCAGGGTACGGCCAGTGCCGCCACCAGAAGCGACGGAGAAGTACTTCTTGCCAGCCTCGAGGCGCTCCTTCTTGTAGGTGCCAGCGACGGGGTGCTGGAAGCGCGTGGGGTTGGTGGAGTTACCGGTGATCGAGATGTCGACGTTCTCGTGCCACATGATGGCAACGCCCTCGCGGACGTCGTCGGCGCCGTAGCAGTTGACGGCGGCGCGGGGACCATCGGAGTAGGGGATGGTCTCGACGACTTTGAGCTCGCCCGTGAAGTAGTCGAACTGGGTCTTTACGTAGGTGAAGCCGTTGATGCGGGCGATGATCTGAGCAGCGTCCTTGCCCAGACCGTTGAGGATAACGCGCAGCGGCTTCTTGCGAGCCTTGTTGGCGTTCAGAGCCAGGCCGATAGCGCCCTCAGCGGCAGCGAAGGACTCGTGGCCAGCCAGGAAGGCGAAGCACTCGGTGTCGTCGGAGAGCAGCATGGCGCCCAGGTTGCCGTGGCCCAGACCGACCTTGCGGTCCTCGGCGACGGAGCCGGGAACGGTGAAGGCCTGGATGCCCTCGCCGATGATGGCGGCAGCCTCAGAAGCGGTCTTGGCGCCACGCTTGACAGCGAGAGCGCAGCCGAGGGTGTAGGCCCACTCGGCGTTCTGGAAGGCGATGGACTGGGTGTTGTTGACGATCTCACGCGGGTTGAAGCCCTTGTCGGTGCAGATCTGCAGAGCTTCCTCGAGGGAGGCGATGCCGTTGTCGGCGAGGCACTTGTTGATCTTGTCAGCGCGGCGCTCGTAACCTTCGAACGTAACAGTCATAGTTATTTCCCTCCCTTTCTACTCGTGAACCGGGAACACGCTGGCGACGGAGTGAGTCTCCTCGTCGGTGCGCGGGTCGATGTACTTGGCAGCGTTCTCCCACTGACCATAGTGGCCCATAGCGCCAGCGATGGCCTCCTCGGGGGTCTTGCCGGCCTTGACGGCGTCGGTGAACTTGCCGAGGTTCAGGAACTCGAATGCGATGATCTCGTTCTTGTCGTTGAGAGCCATGCGGGTGACGTAGCCCTGAGCGAGCTCGAGGTAACGAGCGCCCTTGGCCTTGGTGCCGAACATGGTGCCGACCTGAGAGCGAAGGCCCTTGCCGAGGTCGTCGAGGGAGGCGCCCACGGGCAGGCCGCCCTCGGAGAACGCGGTCTGGCTGCGGCCGTAAACGATCTGCAGGAAGATCTCGCGCATAGCAACGTTGATGGCGTCGCAGACGAGGTCGGTGTTGAGGGCCTCGAGGATGGTCTTACCGGGAAGGATCTCGGAAGCCATGGCGGCAGAGTGGGTCATGCCCGAACAGCCGATGGTCTCAACGAGGGCCTCCTCGATGATGCCGTCCTTGACGTTCAGCGTGAGCTTGCAGGCGCCCTGCTGAGGTGCGCACCAACCCACACCGTGCGTAAGACCGGAGATGTCGGAAATCTCCTTAGCCTGGACCCACTTGCCCTCCTCGGGGATGGGTGCGGGGCCGTGGTATGCACCCTTGGCAACGGGGCACATGTTCTCCACTTCCTGTGAGTACTGCATGCCTCTCCTCTCTATCGTGTTGGCGTCCCGTCTGGGGGTCGTGGCTGGCGATTGCCGGGCGACCCTTCGAAAGGGACATGACATGCAGCCCCTATAATACCGCGAAATGCACGGAATATTCGGCGAACGGCTCAGTTTTCGTATCGAGAAGCGCGTAACTTTCAATTGAAACGATTTAAATGAGATATATTCATCAGAAGAGCGTGTCCCATATTTTGTTGTTTTTGGCCAGTTTGCGGAAACGTCGCATTGTCTGACCTGTGCTGCGGTGCCGTTCGCCGGTTGTTTGCTGCCATTGGCCGTGCGCGAATGCCATTTTGCGTGAATGTTTTGATGGCACGCTTCAATCGTGGTGTATTGGAGGGCGCAAGTTGATTCCGCTGAAGGGGGCGCCGTGCAGCGCGTTTGGAGAACGGTCACCGGCTTTTACCATGTTTGTGCCCGTGGCACCGGAAAGCAGGACATCTTTGAGACTGATGACGACCGGTGGGAGTTTTTGGAGCTGATGCGCGACTGCTGCCGCGATGCCCAGGTAACGATCGTGGCATGGTGTCTCATGGACGACCACGTGGATCTGGTGCTTTTGGATTACGAGGACATGATGAGCGCAGCCATGCAGCGGCTGCTGTTGACGTATGCTCGTCGGTTCAATAAGCGTGCCGGGCGCGCGGGCTGCCTATTTCGTGAACGTTTTGAGCGCCGCTCGCTCGATACCGACTGGCAGGTGATGGAGGCTATTCGCTCCGTGCATGCTAATCCGCAGGAGGCGGGTATTGCTCTGGTCGAGTGCTATCCGTGGAGCAGCTTTGCCGAGTATCTACGGGCCTATGATAACGATATGACGAGGGGATTTTCCGACCCTTCTTGCGTGCTTGAGCTTTTTGGTTCTGCCAAGGCCTTTATTGTCTATTCGCTTTCGACGCTCGACGACGGCGAGTCGGCGATGCCCGATCTGGAAGAGACGGAGTGGGAGCGGCACGCCTTTGCCGAAAAGTTGGCGAAGGGGCTCGGGGTCCCGCTCGACGTGGTTAAAGCCGCATCGTCGGCGCAGCGCAATACCGTGATTCTTGGATTGCACGATGCCGGTTTTACGGTGCGTCAGATTGAGCGATATACGGGGATTGGCAAAAGTACCGTTTCTCGCATTGTGCACGCTTATGCGCAGGTGGACGCGCAGGCCGAGGGCTCGAAATAAAGGCAGAAAAGAAAAGGCTCTGTTAGACCAGGATTGACATACATGTGTCCCCACGGTGCCATATCT
>CAUFMB010000034.1 GCA_959026535.1 uncultured Collinsella sp.
GGTGTTGAAAAATGGGGCAGTTCCCCATATTATTAATGACGTCGACAGGCGGGGTGGTTCCCCGCGTACGTGCCATCTGAGTAACCGAGGGGAGGGCGCACATGGGAATGACTGGTGCATACGAGCGCAATCTCGATGCAAAAGGTCGTCTGTCCCTGCCTGCACCCCTTCGCGAGGAACTTGGAGAGCACGTTCGCGTGTTCAAAGCCCTGGATGTCGATGCTCTGTACGTGTTCTCTGCCGAGGCCTTCGATAAGTGGGTCGAAGGACTCTTCGCGGGTCGTGAGGGCCACGAGGGTTTTAACCCGCGTGACATCAACGACCAGAAGCTCATGAGGGCGATCAACAAGCGCACCACGTCGATGGATGTGGACAGCGCCGGTCGTATCGGTCTTTCTGAGTCTCTCCGCAAGCAGGCGAACCTTGACCGCGAGGTCACGGTTGTGGGCAACTACGACCACCTTGAGGTTTGGGACCGCGCCGCGGCCGATGAGGACGATGACGACGAGGCTCTGCTTGACCTCTTCTTCTCGTAAGGGCAAGGCACGAGTAACGGATGGAGCGTGGGATCTTGACACAAGAATATCGGCATGAACCTGTCATGCTCGGCGAAGTGCTTGAGTCGCTGCAGCTCAAGAGCGGCTCCGTTGTCTGCGATTGCACCCTTGGCGGTGCCGGTCATTCGGTAAAGATGGCCGCGCAGGTGGGGGAGACGGGCCTTTTGCTCGGCGTCGATCAGGACGACATGGCCCTCGAGGCCGCTGGTGCCCGTCTGGACCGCGAGGTTCCCGGCGTCCCGCACCAGCTGCTGAAGGGCAACTTCGGCGACTTGGACGAGCTGCTTTGCTCGGCCGAGGTGCCCGGGGTCGATGGCTTCCTGTTTGACTTGGGCGTTTCGTCACCGCAACTCGATATCCCTGGCAGGGGCTTTTCGTATAACGAAGATGCCCCATTGGACATGCGGATGGATCCGGGTAACAACACCCTAAACGCAGCTGAGGTCATCAACACCTATAACGAACACGACCTCGCCCGGATTCTACGCGTCTACGGCGAAGAGAAGTTCGCCTCGCAGATTGCGCGCGAGATTGTGCGCCGTCGCGAGCAAGAACCGATCGAAACTACAGGCCAATTTGTCGAGATCATCAAGGCTGGCATTCCGGCTGCCGCTCGTCGGCATGGTGGGCACCCGGCCAAGAAGAGCTTCCAGGCCATTCGCATCGAGGTCAACCACGAGCTCGATGTGCTCGAGAGGGGGCTTGATGCCGCCACCAGGTGGCTCAACCCGGGCGGACGCATCTGCGTCATCTCGTATCACTCGCTCGAGGACCGTATCGTAAAGAACCACTTTAAGGAGATGAGCCAGGGGTGCACGTGTCCGCCGGAGATTCCGGTGTGCGTGTGCGGCAACGTGCCGATACTCAAGGTCATCACCCGCAAACCCTTGGTTGCCCAACCCGATGAGGTCGCGCGCAACCCTCGGGCGAGATCAGCCAAAATCCGCGTGGCGCAGCGCCTGTAGGCGCGACCGCGCGAAATTGGACCTCCCGCTCGCACCATAAACGAAGCTTAAACACACTACCAACGTACTCGGGATGGGAGGCGGCATATCATGGGCTATAACACCTCAAACGCAGCACTCGCCTATGATATGAACGCCATGCCCGCCTACCGCGAGGCACCGCAGGCGCCCGTTGCCCCTCGTGAGCAACGCACGCCGCGTTTTGATGTCTACACGGGCGCGGGCCGTCAGGCAAACCAGGCGGTAAGCCCGGTTTTCATGAGCGTTCTTAAAACGGTTTGCATCATCGCGGCTGTCTTCATGACGATCGGTGTCGCCCGCGTGGCACTTGCCGGTGTCACGGCCCAGGTGCTTAACGGCAACGCAGAGCTTACCAACACGCTCGAGAAGGCGACCGACGAGAGTTCTAACCTTGAGGTCATGCATTCGGTCTATGGTGCCGACACGCGTATTCGCGATCTTGCGGGCGCCTATGGCATGGTGGAGCCCAGCGAGAGCGTTACGCTTGACTTTTCGCAGGATGCAGCCGCGGGCGCTAGCTCGACTGCGGCCGCTCAGTAAATAAGACGGTAGCTGAGTATGACAAATGACTATCGCCGCGGTTCCGACGGGGACCACGGGTCTGGACGTCCCTCCTCGCGGGGACGTTCTGGTTATCAAGGAACGGGTCGGCCATCTTACAACGCGGGGCCGTCCTATGGCAACGACCCTGCGTCGCGTCTTCGTGGTTCGGGCGGACCTCGGGTGCGCAATACGGGCGCGCGCAAGGGGTCGTCGTCTGAATGGGTTACGGGAACGCCGCTGCCTCGCCGCGATGTCGTTATGGGCTGTATCGGGGTTGGCCTTGCCGCGGGCGTCTTCCGTCTTGCCGAATACCAGATCGTGAATGCTGACAAGCTGCGCGAGCGCGCGGACGCGCGTCGTCTGCTTTCACAGACGCTCTATGCCAAACGTGGCACTATCTACGACCGCAACGGCAACGTGCTGACGTCGTCAGTCGAATGCCGCAATGTCGCCGTGAACCCTCAGCTTGTCGAGGACGTCGACAAGACGGTCTCGGCGCTGGTCAAGGCCACCGGTATCGATAAAAAGACCTGTCGCAAGCTGGTACTGTCTGATGGTTCCTGGGTGTATATCAAGCGCCAGGTCGACGAGGATGACGCTGCCGCCCTGGAAAAGAAGAATCTACCCGGCGTGCTCTTTGAGCAGGCGATGAAGCGGGTTTACCCGTATGGAAACCTGGCTTCTCAGGTGCTGGGCGTCGTGAACGTGGACAACGCTGGCCTGACTGGACTCGAAAAACAATACGATGAGCTTCTGACCGGAACGAATGGCTCTCTTGTGCGCGAGCGCGCAAGAGATGGTGGCTACATCGCGGGCGGTGCCTATAAAAAGGTTGCCGCGATTGATGGCGTGGATATCGTGACGACGATCGACGTCAACATTCAGCGCGCCGCGGAAGATGCCTTGGCCGAGGCGGTCGAGAAGACGAAGGCCAAAAACGGGTCGGCCCTGGTGACCGACCCGACGACTGGAGAGATCCTGGCCGCCTGCTCGTATCCGACCTACGACCAGACCAATTTGGAAAACGCCAAGACCGAGGACATGAACCTTCGTCTGGTGACGGATGCCTACGAGCCCGGCTCGGTCTTTAAGACGCTGGTTGCGGGCGCCGGATTTGATTTGGGCGTTGTGCGCCCGAGCACATCGTTTGAGGTTCCCGCGAGTATCAAGGTGGGCGACGATACCGTTACCGATGCCGACAAGCGTGACTACACCATGACAATGGACGTACGCGAGATGATGCGCCGTTCGTCCAATGTCGGTTTTGTCCTGGTGGGGCGCAAGATCGGTGCCGATGATTTTGCCACCTATGTGGACAAGTGGGGTATCGGTCATAGCTCCGGTGTCGATTTTCCGGGTGAGAGTCTGGGCATCGTCAAGGAGCGCGACCAGTACGATGGTGCCACCTTGGGTGCTATGAGCTTTGGCCAGGCGCTGTCCGTCTCGCCGATTGAGGTCGCACGTGCCGTGGGCGGCATCGCGAACGGCGGCGTGATGATGACTCCGCACTTCTATAAGTCGAGCAAGGGCGATGAAAAGGATTGGGGCGAGGGGGATCGCGCGATTTCCGAGGAGGCCGCCTCGCAGGTGACATCGTGTATGCAGACGGTCGTTGCCGAGGGAACGGGCGTTGGCGGCGCGGTGGACGGCTACGACGTGGCGGGCAAGACCGGTACGGCCGAGCGCGCCGATGAGAACGGCGGCTACCTCAAAGAGAACTACATGTCGTCTTTTATGGGGTTTGCCCCGGCGCAGTCGCCCAAGGTCCTGTGCTATATCACCCTTGACGGAACCCCGTCAGGCTCCGATGCCGCCGCAGTGCCGTTCCAGTCCATTATGGCCAGTGCGCTTGACGTGTTGGGTGTCCCGCGCACCAAGTAGGGGGTTACTATCTATGAAATGGCCAGTCGGTTAATCCGGGTTGTTCACACGCCCTGCACCACGCGTAGGCGGCGCTGGGATACAATACGCCGATAGCATTATTAGGTTTACAGGGGAGCTGCAATGATAGAGATCGCCGTCAACAATCTCGCGGCCGCAACAGGGGCCCGAACCGTGACGGGAGAAGCCGATCGGGTATGCCGCGGTTGCGTTATCGACTCGCGCCAGGTTGAGGAGGGCACGATATTCGTCGCCTTCCCGGGTGAAAAGGTCGACGGCAACGACTTTGCTTCCCGTGCCATCGAGTCGGGTGCCGGCGCCGTAGTGATGACGCGCGAGCCCGATGCCGAGCTGCTTTCGCTGGCCCATGAGAAGGGCTGCGCCATCCTGCATACCGATGACCCCGAGGAGTTTTTGCTGCGCCTGGCTCACGCTTATCGTTTGGAGCTTGGCTGCCTGGTAATTGGCATTACCGGCTCTATCGGCAAGACGACAACCAAGGACGTGCTCGCCGCGGTGCTCGCCAAGCGCTATCGCGTTTGGGCAACCAAGGGTAACTACAACAACCTGATCGGTATGCCGCTCACGGTGCTGGCGGCCCCTGCCGACACCGAGGTTCTGGTGCTCGAGATGGGCATGAACCATTTCCACGAGATTGAGCGCATGTCTCAGTCCGCCAATCCCAACCTTGCCATTGTGACCAAGATCGGCACCTCCCATATCGGTATTCTGGGCAGTCGCGAGAATATCGCTCGTGCCAAATCCGAGATTGTTGGCGGCATGTGCGCCGCCGGAGACCTTCTCCCGTTGCTGGTTTTGGGTGGTGAGGACGACTTTACCCCGTTCATCCGCGACACCTTTGCCGCCCCTGCGGGCGTCGACGTGATGCTTGTGGGCGTCTCGGACGACGATGAGGTCCGTGCGTGCGACATTCGCATTGATGACGAGGGACGCCCGGTCTTTACGCTCGATTTTGGCTTGGGCGAGACTATCGACACACTGCTTGCCATTCCCGGCGCGCAGTCCGTTCCCAATGCCGTCAAGGCCGCGGCGGTTGCCTATCGTCTTGGCGTGACGCCCGAGCAGATCGATGCCGCCTTTAGGGGTCTTACGATTACCGGGCATCGCCAGGAAATCAAGCGCGCCAAGAGCGGCGCTCGCGTCATCGACGACTCATATAACGCCAGTGCCGAATCGATGGCAGCCGGCCTCGACCTGCTGTGTTCGCTTTCGTGCACGGGTTCGCGCATGGCGGTTCTGGGCGAGATGGGCGAGATGGGCGACGAGGCTCCTCGCATGCATGAGCTGGTGGGCGCCTATGCGGCGGCCAAGAAGCTCGATATGCTCGCATGTGTCGGCGGTGAGCTTGCCCAGCGTATGGCCGAGGCCGCGCGCATGATGGGTATGGATGAGGACCGCATTCAGGTGTTCTCCGACTATCAGCAGGTGCTCGACCGTATGGGCGGCGCTCTTGAGCAGCATGATGTCGTGCTGGTCAAGGGCTCACGCTTCGTTGAGCTCGATCGCTTTGTGGAAGGTGTGTGCTAGTCCATGTTCGGCAATCCTTCGTATCCTACGTACCAGGCATTTTTGGGATTGGGCATCGCCGCCGTCATCGCGATGCTGCTTATGCCGTGGTGGATTAAGCTCCTGAAGGTCGAGGGCATCGGCCAGCAGGTTCGCGCCGATGGCCCCAAGCGTCACCTGATTAAGCAGGGCACGCCCACCATGGGTGGCGTCATCATCCTGGTTGCCGTTTCGCTGACCTGCCTTTTGATGGGAAAGCTCACCACCGAGCTCGTGCTTGTGCTGCTCGCCACGCTGGCAACCGGCGTTCTTGGCCTCATCGACGACCTGACTTCTGTCACGCACGGCCGCTCGCTCGGCCTGACGCCTCACGCCAAGATGATTGGCCTTACCCTCATCTGCGTTACCTTTACCGTGCTTGCTGTCAACTGGTGCGGCGTCGCCCCCGAGATTCGTTTCCCCGGTGGCCTGACGATCGACCTTGGTGTGCTCTCGACCACCATTTGCGGCCTCTCTTTTCCGTGGCTCTACCTTGTCTTTTGCTGGCTGATGATCGCGGGCCTTTCCAACGCCGTAAACCTCACCGACGGCTTGGACGGTCTTGCCGGCGGCACCTCCATGATCGCCATGCTGGCCATGGCTGCCATGGCGTTTTTGCACGGCGATGTGAACCTGTCCATCTTCTGCACGGCGTGCGCCGGCGCCTGCCTGGGCTTTTTGTGGTTCAATTGCTATCCGGCGAGCATCTTTATGGGCGATACCGGCTCGCTTGCCCTGGGTGCCGCTTTTGCCTGCACCTCCATCATGACCAACACCGAGGTCGTTTCCCTCATCATCGGCGGTCTGTTTATCGTCGAGACCCTGTCGGTCATGATCCAGGTTGTCTATTTCCACTTTACGCACAAGCGCGTCTTCCTTATGGCGCCCATTCATCATCATTTCGAAAAGAAGGGCTGGGCCGAGACCAAGGTCGTCATCCGTTTTTGGATTGTCGCCGCGGCCTTCGGAGCCCTGGGCCTCGCGTTGTTCTTCCAGTTGGGATAGTGGTCTTTCATGCCTCTTGCTGATGTCTTTAGCCTGCTCGTTTTGGGCCAGGGTAAGTCCGGTCTTGATGTCGCTCGCTGGGCGCTTGCGCATCCCGAGCGCGTGAGTGCCGTTACCGTTTACGGTGG
This sequence comes from uncultured Collinsella sp., assembly GCA_959026535.1. Classification (GTDB taxonomy): domain Bacteria; phylum Actinomycetota; class Coriobacteriia; order Coriobacteriales; family Coriobacteriaceae; genus Collinsella. The sequence goes on from CAUFMB010000034.1 coordinate 6,667, forward strand.
CGGCACGTCCGAGCCCAACGATGCCACGCGCTCGCTCGAGGCGCACGGGGCATCGTTTGTCTACGGAACCGAGCAGGTCGAGGGCGCGTTTGATGTATGCGTGACGTGTCCGGGCATCTCGGAGTTCTCGGCATTCTTTAAGGCTGGCCGTGATCACGCTGCCCAGATTATGGGTGAGCCCGAGTTTGCCTACCGTCTGTCTCCCCAAAATTGGATTGCCATTACGGGCACCAACGGCAAGACGACAACCACGTCGCTGACCGATTACCTGCTTAAGGCGGCGGGCGAGGCGAGCGTTGCTGTCGGCAACATTGGCGAGCCTCCGGTGAACGAGATCGATGGCCGTGCGCATAACGAGTGGTTTGTGGCGGAGCTTTCGAGCTATCAGATCGCAACGACCCAGGAGCTTCACCCCCGTGTGGCGGTGCTGCTCAACATTACCCCCGACCATCTGGGCTGGCATAAGAGCCATAAGAACTATGCGCTCGCCAAGATTAAGCTCTTCGAGAATATGGTCGACGATGACCTGGTGATTGTTGACGTCGAGGATGCCGGTATCCACGAGTTCGATGAGTACATCTATGTTCCGGGCCGTCGCATCTGCAAGGTTGCTTTTGACGAGCCTGCGGGCGAGGACGCCGCATTTGTGCGCGATGGCAAGATGGTCGTTCGCCTGAAGGGCGTCGAGACCCCGCTCGTCGATACGTCCGAGCTTAAGATTTCGGGCCATCACAATGTAATCAATGCCCTGTGTGCTGCCACGGCGGCCCTGACGGTCGGCGCCGATGTTGACGGTGTGTGTCGCGGCCTGGTCTCGTTCCAGCCGCTGGAGCACCGCGTTGAGCCCTGTGGCGAGATCGATGGCGTGCGCTATGTTAACGATTCCAAGGCAACGAACACCGATGCGGTCGAAAAGGCCCTGACGGCGTTTCCCGATGACGATGTGATCTTGCTGCTCGGCGGTCACGATAAGGGCACGCCGCTCGAGTCCTTTGCCCGCGTTGTGATGGATAACGTTCGCTCGGTGGTCTGCTTTGGCGACGCGCGCGAGCGCTTTACCGCCGCTATGGACGAGGCGGATGTCGACGGTGATGTCGATATCGCCCAGGCCGACGACCTGCGCGATGCCGTGGACGTTGCCCGTTCGCTCTCGAGCCGCGGCGATGTGATCTTATTGTCGCCCGCCTGCTCTTCGTTCGATGAGTTCTCGGGCTACGAGGAGCGCGGTCGCGTGTTTAAGGACTATGTGGCCCAGCTTGCCGCTGCGTCCAATACGCAAATGGAATAGGGGTTGCCGGTGAGAGAGGAGAGCCCCCGACAGAATATGAGGAGGCCCGACTCGGACCGTGCTTCCTCGCAGTGCATCACGCCGCGCGCCGGTCGTCGCACGCAGGGCATCGGCGAACGTTATATCGCCGGCGTCCCCGCACGTATCATGCGACCCCGCCTGGTCTTTTTGACCTGCCTGTTCTCGCTGGTCTGTTTTGGCCTGCTTATGGTGTACTCGGCTTCTTCAGTCGAGGCGCTTCACGAGAACGACTCCGCGACCTACTTTTTGTTCCGGCAGTTTATGTTCACTGTCGTCGGTGTTGCTGCCCTCGAGTTCATCGCGCGCGTTGCACCCGATAACTGGTTTGGCGAAGGGGCGCTTAAACTTGCCCTTATCGCTATGATGATCTTGCTGCTTGCGGTGTTCCTCTTTGGTAGCGGCAGCCGTGGCGCTACGCGTTGGCTGAGCATTGCCGGCATTCAGTTTCAGCCATCGGAGTTTCTCAAGCCGTTTGCCATTGCCTATTCTGCCATCATGCTCGATCGCGTGTTTTCGCCCGGCGGTAACATCAATGAGTTCCTTAAGGGCATGGGCTTATATTTGGGCATATCGCTCGTCTTGATTTTTATTCAGCCCGACTTTGGCACCATCCTGATTATTCTGTTGACGATCATGTGCATGGCGCTTTTTGCCGGTCTTGACCCAAAATTCATTATCGGTGCGATTCTTGCTGGCGCCGTCATCATCGTGATCGCTCTTGTCGTCGAGCCGTACCGTATGGTGCGCATTCAGGTTCTCTTGAACCCTTGGGCAGATGAATATGGAGACGGGTATCAGGCAACGCTCGCCATTATGGCGTTTGCTTCGGGCGGACTGTTCGGCCGCGGTATCGGCAACTCAACCATGAAGTACTCGTATTTGCCCGAGGCACACAACGACTACATCCTGGCCATCATTGGCGAGGAGGTTGGCTTTTTGGGGACGCTGCTGTTTTTCTTGGTGTTTGCGATGCTGATCTACTCGGCGTTTCGAATTGCCGAGCAGGCCGCCGATCGTCGCGGGGCGCTCATGGCTTCGGGCTCTGCGGTTATCCTCGCGGTGCAGTTTTTGATCAACGCGCTGGGTATTCTCAACGTGTTTCCTATGACGGGTAAGCCGCTGCCGTTTATCAGCTATGGCGGCTCGTCGATTATCGTGTCGCTCATGCTCGCCGGGCTTATTTTACGCGTCTCGCACGAGAGCGCTCGACGCGATGAATACGATCGTCGTCGCGATAGCTTTGCCGTTATGGACGAGAGCACTGCCGGTGTTCCCCATACGCGTGGGGAGCGCTCGTCGCGTGGCGGTTTTACCGTCTTGAACGGTTTTGCTTCGGAGTCGGATGCCCGTCCCCGGCCGCGCTCTGCGCCGCAGGGTCGCCCGCAACGACCGGCACCGCGCAATACGGGTGGCGGATATAATCGAATCGACTTGAATTCGGACCCGTCGGCGCGCTTGCGCACCGACGATCAGGGGCCGCGCGTACGAAGGGACTACCATGACCGATAAGATGACCGTTGCTATCGCAGCCGGCGGCACGGCGGGACATATCAACCCTGCACTCGCCTTGGCCGAGGAGCTACGTGACCGTGGCCATCACGTTGTGTTTGTAGGTCAGTCGCATAAGCTCGAGGGTCGTCTGGTTCCCGAGGCAGGGTTCGATTTTGTGCCGATTACGGTTACGGGCTTCGACCGCTCTCGCCCTTGGACGGCATTGAGCTCGCTGTGGCGTGTCTATAAGGCGAAGCGCACGCTCGGCAGCCATTTTTCTAAAGCCTGCAAGCCCGATGTCGCTATAGGTTTTGGCGCCTATGTCGAGGTCCCGCTTCTGGGCTGGTGCAAAGACGCGGGCATTCCGTATCTGCTGCACGAACAGAACTCCGTTCCGGGCCTTGCTAACAAGATGATGAGTTCGCATGCCGCCCGCGTTTGCATCTCGGTGCCGGCAGCACGTTCCGTGTTTGAGCGCGAGGGCGATCCTGACCATGTGCTCATGACCGGCAACCCCGTGCGCCGTTCTGTGATCGAGGGGGATCGGGTTCGCGGTCGCAGGGCTCTCGACGTGCCTGAGGACGCCACACTCCTGCTGGTTTTTGGCGGCTCACTTGGTGCTCAACATCTTAATGAGCGCGTGGCTTCGCTTAAAAACGAGTTGCTCTCGCGCGATAATCTCTATGTTTTGCATTCGACGGGCGCCGATGGCTTCGAGGACACCGAGCGTGCTCTTGCCCTGATGCCCGAGGAGGCGAAGCGGTATCGCGTCCAGCCCTACATCGACAATATGGGCGATATGCTGGCCGCGGCCGATTTGGTCCTCTCGCGCTCGGGCGCTTCGAGCGTTGCCGAGATCGCGGCCCTTGCCACACCTTCGGTACTGGTGCCGTATCCGCATGCGACGGCCGATCATCAGACCACCAATGCCCGCTATCTGGTCGATGCCGGTGCTGGCGTGCTCTGCGCCGATGCCGATATCGACACCCGGGCGTTTGCCGATGAGCTGCTGCATCTTATCGATGATGCGCAGGCGCGCGATGCCATGCGTCAGGCGGCTCGCGGTTTGGCCCAGGACCGCGCTGCCGTCCTTTTGGCAGACGCGGTAGAAGGATTGCGTTAGTTAGACGGGATATCGCGGGTCGCCCTCGCGCGGATGCGGTAGGTGCGGTACAGTAGACGGGTTACAGGCAGTGTTTACGCAAGGAGTACACGAGCACATGGCTGATTCCCAGACTGCAACCTCCGCGCCCGATTTCAAGAGCGCCCATTTTATCGGTATCGGTGGCGCCGGCATGAGCGGCATCGCCCTCGTCCTTCACGAACGCGGCTATGTCGTTACCGGCTCCGACCTTAAGACGTCGCGCTATATTCGCCAGCTTACCCGCGCCGGCGTGAAGGTGCATGTGGGCCATGAGGCCGCCACCATCGACGAGGTCAAGCCCGACGTCGTCGTGGTCTCTACCGCTATTCCCGAGTCCAACCCCGAGCTCGTCCGTGCTCGCGAGCTGGGTATTCCCGTGTGGCCTCGCGCCAAGATGCTCTCGGCTCTGGGCCACGGCTACACCACCGTCGCCGTCGCCGGTACTCACGGCAAGACCACGACCTCTTCGATGTGTGCCACCATGCTCGACCGCATGGGTCTGGACCCCAGCTTCCTGATCGGTGGCATTGTCGAGGGCTACGATACCAACGGCAAGAACGGCTCGGGCGACTATTTTGTCGCCGAGGCGGATGAGTCCGACAGCTCCTTCCTGTTCCTTAACCCCAATGTGGTCATCGTGACCAACGTCGAGGCCGACCATCTCGATCATTACTCGGGTATCGAGGAGATCGAGGCCACCTTCGCCAAGTTTATGAGTCTGGTGGGCGAGGACGGCACGGTCATCGTCTGTGGCGAGGACCCGCATCTGGTCGAGCTTGCCAAGTCGACGGGCCGTCATGTGCTTTCCTATGGCTTTGCCGAGACCAACGACATCGTCTGCGTGCATCCGGATGTCAAGGGCATCCAGAGCGACTTTATCGTTCGCTTTGAGGACGGCACCGAGCACGCTGTCGAGATTAAGAGCAACCCCGGTCGTCACAACATGCTCAACGCCACGGCCGTCTTGACCGTCGCCCATGTCCTAGGCCTCGATATCGACGCCGCCGCTAAGGCACTTTCGAGTTTTGAAGGCGTCCGCCGTCGCTTTACCCACGTGGGCGATATCGACGGCATCACGGTGGTTGACGATTACGGCCATCATCCCACCGAGATCAAGGCGACGCTCGCTGCTGCCTCTTCGCTGGGCTACAAACATGTCGACGTCGTGTTCCAGCCGCACCGCTATTCGCGCCTGCAGGCTCTGTGCGATGACTTTGCCGACGCATTCGCCAATGCTGACAAGCTGCTGTTGATTGACGTGTTCTCTGCCGGCGAGATGCCCATCCCGGGTGTCACGTCCAAGATGCTTGCCGATACCGTGCGCGCCAAGCATCCCGGCAAGGAGGTCGTGTACTGCTCGAGCCGTCTTGAGCTCAATGAGGAGCTCGAGAAGATGGTGGGCGAGGGCGATTTGCTGCTTACCATGGGCGCCGGCGACGTCACGACGGTCGGCCCCGAGTTCATCGAGTATCTGACTGCCAAGAAAGACGCTTAAACCCCATGGGTCTGTTTAACGCCGTCATGGCGCTTTCGGGCATGATCGATACGGACGTAATTGAGGATGAACGCCTCGCGCGCCATACGAGCTATCGTATCGGCGGCAAGGCGGACCTCTTTGTGACGTGTCACAGCTATCATGCCTTGCGTCGCGCCGTGGCGGTGCTCGATCGTGAGCAGGTGCCGTGGGTCATTATCGGCAAGGGATCTAATCTGCTTGTTGCCGATGCAGGCTATCGCGGCGCCGTCATTTCGTTGGGGCGTGAGTTCCAGCGTACGGTTGTCGCCGAAGACGGTTGTACGCTGACGGTCGGTGCGGGCGTGATATTCGCTCGCCTAGTCAACGACGCGCTGTCGCGCAGCCTTTCGGGCCTTGAGTTTGCGGTCGGTATTCCCGGCTCCGTTGGCGGCGCCGTGTCCATGAATGCCGGCACGCGAACCGAGTGGATTGGCTCGCTGGTCGAAGATGTCGTTACGTTTGACCCGAGCTCCGGCATCAAGCATTACGCGGGCTCGGAGATCGCTTGGGGCTACCGTGAATGCAGCCTGCCGCGTAACGAGATCATTCTGGAGTGCGTGCTCAAGCTCAAACTTGCGCCCAAGGCCGATATCCGTGAACGTATGGAGCGGTACCTGACGCGGCGTAAGCGCACACAGCCCATGGGCTGTGCATCCTGCGGGTCGGTATTTCGCAACCCGCCCGATGCGAGCGTGGGCAAGCTTATCGAGGATTGTGGATTAAAGGGTTTTTCGGTTGGCGGCGCGGAAGTTTCGCCCGTACACGCTAATTTTATCGTTAATAACGGAACCGCCTCGGCCGATGACGTGGCCGCGGTTATCAGACATGTGCACGGAAAGGTGAGGGAGGCGTATGGCATCGAGCTCAGACCGGAAGTTAAATTCCTCGGCTTCTAGAGCATCGAAACCAACCTTCCGCCGCGCCGGAGGGCGTTCCGGCGCACCGTCTCAGCCTCAACGTAAGTCCGTTATGCCTTCTAAGCCTGCTGGGTCCGTGCGGCCTGCCAAACGTTCGACTGTCGGTTCGCAGCTTGGCGGACGCCCCGCGGCCAAAAATGTTGCTCGTCCGGTGGCACGTCCCTCGGTGACGCCCAAACCGGCGATGGGCGCCATACCTTCTCGCCCCATAGCGTCGCCCAAGCCCTCGTTGGGGGCAAAGGTGACGCGTCCCGGTCGCGCGCTGGGTGCATCTAAGCCACGTATGCTGACGTCGGTGTCGGCCTCCGCAAAACCGCAATCGGGCAAAAAGGGCTCTAATCCGTTGTCATCGATCGGCGCCCTGGCAAATCATGCGGTGGGTGCCGCTTCTGCCGTTAAGGGCAAGGGCAAAATCGCGGGCGGCATCCTTGCCGCTCTGGCAGTGCTTGCAGTCGTTGCCGTCGTCGTCATTAACTCTGGCCTGTTCGCCGCTACCGATATTCAGATCCAGGGCAGCGAGCATGTGACCAAGCACGATGCCATCCAGCTGATCGATCTGCCCGAGGACACGTCGCTGTTCAATGTGAATCCCGACCAGATCACCGAGGGCCTCAAGCAAAATCCGTGGGTTTCGGGCGTGGATGTTCAGCGTCAATTTCCCCATACGCTCATCATCACGCCGACGGAACGCAAGGTTATCGCAATTGCCTACATTAGCTCCGACGATCTTGCATGGGCGATCGGGGACGATGACACATGGATTGCACCGCTGTCTACCTCGGTCGATGTTGACGACCAGGGCAATGTCATCACAACGGGGGAGGGTGCCAACACCCTAAACGGCATCGATGCCGCCCTGGCGCTCGCCAAACATTACGGAGCCGTGCTGCTGACCGATGTCTCGGCCGATGTCGCGCCGGTTTCGGGGCAAGCGGTAAATTCCAAGGCGGTCAAGGCCGGCCTGGATTACGTCCGTGGATTCTCGAGCGAGTTCCTGGGCCAGGTCAAGGATATTTCCACGCCCTCGGTCGAGGCCATCTCGGCGAATCTCGATAACGGTATCGAGGTGTCGCTCGGAGATTCGGATGACATTGCCAAAAAGGAGCGTATCGTTACCAAGCTGCTTTCGCAGGTGGAGGGCGTGACGTATATCAACGTTCGATCTCCTGGCAACTATACGTTTAGGAACGCACCGACCTCGTAGCGTCTTCTGTCCTTTGTTGACGGGGCATACCGCGCCGTTTATCTGGTTTGTTTGGTTTTCACCGTCAATTATTTGACTGATACGTTCATAATGTGCAAACATAATACGGTTTACCTTTGCATTTACTTTCAACTTGAAGGTTAATGTGCGCAGGGGTCAACCCATGCTATGGCAATAACCTTTGTTCGGAGGACCGACATGCACGAGACAGAGATCAACAACTACCTTGCCGTCATTAAGGTGGTCGGCGTCGGCGGCGGCGGTACCAACGCGGTCAATCGAATGATCGAAGAGGGTATCCGCGGCGTCGAGTTTGTTGCCATCAACACCGATGCTCAGGCACTCGCGATCTCTGATGCCGATATCAAGGTGCACATCGGCACCGACCTGACCCGCGGCCTGGGCGCTGGCGCCAACCCCGAGGTCGGCCGTAAGGCCGCCGATGAGTCCCGCGACGACATCGCCGAGGCGCTCGCTGGCGCCGATATGGTGTTCATCACCTGCGGCGAGGGCGGCGGCACCGGTACCGGCGCTGCCCCCATCGTTGCCGATATCGCGATGAACGAGGTCGGCGCGCTGACCGTCGCCGTCGTGACCAAGCCCTTTACGTTTGAGGGCCGCAAGCGCAAGAAGAGCGCCGAAGAAGGCATTAAGACGCTTTCCGACTGCGTCGACACCATGATCGTTATCCCTAACGACAAGCTGCTCGACATCGCCGAGAAGAAGACCACCATGCTTGAGGCCTTCGCAATCGCCGATGGCGTCCTTTCCCAGGGCACCCAGGGCATCACCGACCTCATCACCGTCCCCGGTATCATCAACCTGGACTTCGCCGATGTTAAGACCATCATGAAGCAGGCCGGTACCGCCATGATGGGTATCGGTACCGCTTCTGGGGACACCCGTGCCGTCGACGCTGCCCAGCAGGCTATTTCCAGCCCGCTGCTCGAGAGCTCCATCGATGGCGCTACGCGCGTCCTGCTTTCCATTGCCGGTTCCAAGGACCTGGGCATCCAGGAGATCAGCGACGCCGCCGACGTTGTCGCCAACGCCGTCGACCCCGAGGCCAACATCATCTTCGGTACCGTTGTCGACGAGTCCCTGGGCGATCAGGTGCGTATTACCGTCATCGCTACGGGCTTCTCCGACTCCAACGTCAACCGTCAGGACGAGCTCTTCGCTGCACAGCAGTCCCAGAGCAAGGCCGCTGCTTCTACCGAGCCGCAGCGCACCGCTCCTGCCACGAGCCCGGCTCAGGCTGCCCCGACTCGCAACGTCGGTGGTACCGAGCTCCCCAACTTTGGCAACGACCAGTTTGAGCTTCCTGACTTCCTCAAGCGCGGCAGCTTCTAGTTCGTTTTTCTCAGCGACCTGTATGGGGTGCGTCCGATTGGGCGCACCCTTTTTGTTGTGTTTTGCCTTTGTAAACGAAAGCCTCCAATCTCCTTACGTTCCCCTTACGTTTAGCCCCTACCGCTGCGGGTATCCTTTTGACGAAGTATGGCAGCCGTGTGGCACGGACTGCTGCGGCGTCGCCGCGATACTTGTGTTATTAGGAGGCTTTAGTATGGCAGCACGTGCGGACAGCGTTTCGCGTGTCGACCATGATGGAGTTACGTTGGTAGAGGGCGCGACGCACGATGTTCGCTTTGCTTTTACCGAACGCGCCGGCGGTGTTTCCGAAGATGCGTACTCCTCACTCAATCTGGGCTCGCATGTTGGCGATGACCCCTTTGCCGTTCAAGAAAATCGTCGCCGCGCACTCGAGGCCTTGGGTGCCGCCGAGTGCGAGCACAACCTGCTTGTTCCCAATCAAGTACACGGTGACCATGTCGTGACGGTGACCTCGAACGGTGCTGATGATCTCGAGAACATTCGCGAGCAGATTGCCGAGGGCTGCGATGCCATCGTTTGCATGGCCCGTGAGGTACCCGTGATGCTCTGCTTTGCCGATTGCGTTCCCGTGGTGCTGGTGGCTCCCGGCGGCTTTGCCGTGGTGCACTCTGGCTGGAAGGGCACGATTGCGCGCATTTCCGCCAAGGCGTGCCAAGCGCTCTGCGAGGCGGCTGGCTGCAAGCCGGACGACATCTCTGCCTACATTGGGCCCCATATCCTGGGCGACGAGTACGAGGTGTCCCAAGAACTTATGGATCGCTTTGCCGCCGAGTTCGCGTGCATCGATGCCTCTGCTTCTCGTATGCTCGATCTTTCCGCCGCCATTCGCGAGGCGCTGATGGACGCCGGCGTCGAGGCGAGCAGCATTGTGGACACCAAGCTTTCCACCGTTCGTCAGAACGACCGCTTTTATTCCTACCGCAACGAGGGCGGCACCTGTGGGCGCCATGCTGCGATCGGCGTGATGCTATGAGAAAGATCGCATCGGTCCTGAGTGCTGCAGTGCTTACGCTCACGCTGTGTGCTTGCTCCTCGGGATCTTCCACATCTTCTATTACCGTGGCCGGCTCGACCACGTGCCTTCCCATTGCCGAGATCGCAGCCGAGGGCTTTAAGGAAGAGGCCGGCACCGATGTGCTCGTCTCCGGCTTTGGCTCCTCTGCGGGTATCGAGGCCGTCAGCAACGGCACGGCCGACATCGCCAGCTCGTCTCGTGGCCTCAATGCCGACGAACAAGACCTGGGCCTGACCCCGATCGTAATCGCGCACGACGGCATCGCAGTCATCGTGAACGACGACAACCCGGTCGACAATCTCTCGACCGAGCAGCTCCGCGATATTTACGCCGGCAAGATCACCAACTGGAAGGAAGTCGGCGGAGAGGACCTGAAGATTCAGGTTATCAACCGCGACGAGGCGTCCGGTACGCGCGAGGCCTTCCGTACCATCGTGATGGACGGCACGCCGTTCGATCGCCGCTCGGCCGTTCTTTCGGGTACGGGCCAAGTGCGCGACGTCGTGTCCCGCTCGCATGGCGCCATTGGCTACATCTCGCTGGGTTTTGTCGAGAGCCTCAACGCCACGACCTCGGTTAAGGCCGTTTCGGTCAACCATGTCGAGGCATCCGAGAAGACGGTCGCAAGTGGCGGCTATCCCATCTCGCGCGACCTTTACTTCTTTGTGAAGGGTACGCCTTCGCATCAGGCGCAGGACTACATTGACTATGTGACGTCCGAGAAGATGGACAAGCAGATTCGCGAGGCGGGCTTTATTCCCGTCACCAACGACGGAAAGGGGAGTGAGTAGCGTGGAAGCACAGGAAACCCCCCAGATTGAGCAGGAGGCTCAGACGCCCAAAAAGCGTGAGTTGGCGTTGGTGTCGCGTAGCACCTATCTCAAGGAGAAGGCGCTGCAGTGGATCTTCTTTGCCTGCGCGTTCTTGGCGGTCGTCACCGTTATCCTGATCTTTGTCTTTACCACGTACTCGGCGCTGCCCGTCTTTACCGACATCGGCCTGGCGGACTTCTTTAGCTTTACGTGGGCGCCATCCGAGGGCCACTACGGCATCATGTCGCTGCTGGCGGGCTCTGGTCTGGTGACGGTCGGTGCGCTCGCCATGGGCGTGCCCCTGGGTGTGGGCACGGCTGTATATCTGGTCGAGATCGCCAGCAAGCGCGTGCGCAGGCTCATCAGCCCCGCCGTCGACCTGCTGGCGGGCATCCCCTCCATCATCTACGGCTTCTTTGGCATGGTCATCATCCGCCCGTTTATCGCGCAGCTGACCGGCGGTCTTGGCTTTGGCGCGCTGACGGCGTGGTTTGTGCTTGCCATCATGATCGTTCCCACCATTACCACGCTCACGATCGATGCCCTCAATTCCATCCCCATGGGCATTCGCGAGGCGTCCTATGCCATGGGTGCCACCAAGTGGCAGACCATCTACAAGGTCGTGCTGCCTGCAGCCAAGCTGGGCATTGTCGATGCAATTGTCTTGGGTATGGGGCGTGCCATCGGTGAGACCATGGCCGTGCTGATGGTCGTGGGCAACGCCCCGGTCATTCCAGATAGCATCTCGAGCCCCATCTCGACGCTCACGAGCCAGATCGCACTCGACATGAGCTATTCCTCGGGCCTGCATCGCTCGGCTCTGTTTGGCATGGGCGTGGTCCTGTTTATCATCTCAGCTGCACTGGTGGGTATCGTTCGCCTGATTTCAAAGAAGAGGGGGTAGGCTATGTCCGATTCCGTTGACACGACGGTCGATACGACATCGTCGCGCGAGCTCATCAAGCGTGCCCTTTCCCATGGCAAGAAGGGCCGCATCAACAAGGACCTGTCCAACAAGATTATGCTCGGCGTGTTTCGCGCCGCGGCCTATATCACCACCCTGGTGTTGCTTGCCATCATCGCCTACGTGGTCATCAACGGTCTTCCGCATATCTCGCTCGACTTTATCTTCGGCTGGCCGCAGGGCGTAAACGCCGAGGGTGGCATCTGGCCCACGATCGTCTCGACCATCTACGTGACGGCGCTCGCCATGCTCATCTGCACGCCGGTTGCCGTCTTGGCTGCGGTCTATCTGGCCGAATACGCCAAGCAGGGCAAGGTCGTCGACATCATTCGCTATGCTGCCGATGCCCTGGCCTCGGTGCCTTCCATCGTTATGGGCCTCTTTGGTTACGCCTTGTTTGTTGAGGCCATGGGCCTGGGCCTTTCGATGGTTTCGGCCGCTCTGGCGCTGGCGCTTCTGATGCTGCCCATCGTCATGCGCACCACCGAGGAGGCAATTCGCGCCGTTCCGCGCTATATCCGTTGGGGCGCATATGGCCTGGGCGCCACCAAGTGGCAGGTCGTCTCCAAGATCGTGCTTCCTTCTGCCTTTGGCCGCATTGCCACCGGCATCGTCCTTGCCATCGGTCGCGCCATCGGCGAGACCGCGGTGGTGCTCTACACCATGGGTCAGGCCATCAATCTGCCGATCTCGCCGCTCGATTCCGGTCGTCCCATGACCGTTCACCTCTATTTGCTTGCCAACGACGGCATCAACATGAACGCAGCCTACGGCACTGCGCTTTTGCTGATGGCGATTATTCTGGCCTTCAACCTGTTTGCGCGTTATCTGTCGCGCAAGCGCCGCTAGTTAAGGAGTCCCATGTCCGTCTATCAGTCCGCTCCCACGCCGGAGCAAGCGGCCATCACGGCCAAGGATTTCAACTTTTGGTACGGTGACTTTCATGCGCTGACGGGGCTCGACCTCAACATCGCCAAAAACGCCATCACCTCGTTTATCGGTCCTTCGGGCTGTGGTAAATCGACGTTTTTGCGCTGCATCAACCGTATGAACGACCTTATCGAGGGTACTCGCGTCGAGGGCACCATGACACTCGACGGCAACGATATCTATGCCGAGGGCGTCGACCCGGTCGACCTTCGTCGCCGCGTGGGCATGATTTTTCAGCAGCCCAACCCGTTTCCCAAATCCATCTACGAGAATGTCGCTTTTGGCCCTCGTCTGCAGGGCGTGACTAGCAAAAGTGACCTCGACGACATCGTGGAAGAATCGCTCAAGCGCGCCAACCTCTGGAAAGAGGTATCCAATCAGCTCAACAAGGATGGTTTGGCGCTCTCGGGCGGTCAACAGCAGCGTCTGTGCATCGCGCGTGTGCTTGCGGTGCAGCCCGATGTCCTTCTGATGGACGAGCCCTGCTCCGCCATCGACCCCACGTCCGTATCTAAGGTCGAGGATCTGATGGCCGAGCTGGCGCCCGAGATGACGATCATCATCGTCACGCATTCTATGCAGCAGGCCGCTCGCATTAGCGACTACACCGCATTTTTCTTGCAGGAAGTTGCCGGTGAGCCCGCCACGCTCATCGAGTATGGTCAAACCGACGCGATCTTCACCAGCCCGGTGGATTCGCGGACGGAAGACTATATCACCGGCCGCTTTGGCTGATCGGTGCGACTAGTCCCAAGCCGATCGGACCTGGTCCGGTGCGTATTCACTGTGCGGGCGGCATGACCGCACCCAACTGATTGGAGTGAACCATGCGCAAACTGTTTTCCCGTCAGCTCATCGAGGCCCGTCACGAGATGTTGAGCATCTACGAGGCCGTCGATCTTGCCCTTCACGATGCCGTGAAGGCCTATGTGACCGACGACCGCAAGCTCGCCACTAAGACCAAGAAGCGCACGCTTTCGATTGATGCTCGCTGCGCCAACTTGGAGGCCGTGTGCTACAACCTGATCGCTACGCAGTCGCCGGTCGCCTCCGACTTCCGTTTGCTGCAGACGATTATCTACGTCGACTTTAACCTGCAGCGCATGACCGATAAGGTTCGCCAGATCTGCCGCGCCACGCGTCACATGGTCAAGGCCGACATCTCGCTGCCTCAGGAGCTCGTCGGCACGGTTGAGGCCGAGGCCGAGGCCGTGTACCAGGTGCTGGGCTCGTCGCTGTCCGCGCTCGTCACCAACGACATGTCCATCATCTGCAACCTGGCCGTTGAGGATGAGCCGGTACATGCGGCGTACGAGAAGTTCTTCCGTACCTTTAACCGCATGGACACCGGCGATTTTATGGACGACGACAGCAACTATGACGACCTGCGCCGTGCCATCATGGTTTCGCGCTACCTCGATCGCATTGCCTCGATTTCCATCGATGCCGCCTGCCGTCTGACCTTCCTTTTGACCGGACAGCGTATGACTGCCGGCGATATCGCCTGTACGGATGAGGACGAGCTCGAGAGCATGCGCGTGCCTTCGGGCGAGGGCGTCATTATGAGGCCCGCCGTGGATGCACGCTTTGTTGCCAAGGTGCCCGCTAACGAGGTGAGCGAGGGTCTTCGCTACCTGTTGGATCATCTTGAGGACGAGGATGATGCCGAGGACGACGAGGAGTAGGGTACCCCGTTCGTTGAGAGATTGTAAATACCTAAGGGAGCGCGGCCTTGCGGATGCGGGGCTGCGCTCTTGCGTTAGCATGGGACTACTTGTTGTGCTGTTAGCGGAGGCGATTGGCAATGGATAACTATTTGAATGTAATGCGCGCTCGCCGCGAGCAGATACTCGAGCGTTTCTATGCCGCGCTCGATCGCGCCGGGAGGCCCCGTGATGCCGCGCGTTTGATTGCCGTGTCCAAGACCGTCGGCGTCGATGAGACCATCGCGGCCATCCAGGTGGGATATCGCCATTTTGCCGAGAACCGCCCGCAAGAGCTCGTCCGCAAACTTGCAGGTCTGGCGGATCATCCGGAGCTGCCCGAGGTGCGCTTCGACATGATTGGCAACCTTCAGACCAACAAGATCAACGCGGTGTTGGGCTCGGCCGAGCTGATTCATTCGGTGGGGTCGCTTCATTTGGCGCAGGCGATCTCGAGCCGTGCCATTCGCAAGATCGAAGCTGGCGAGCTCGCCGCCCCCCAGCAGGTGCTGATCGAGGTTAACGTAAGCGGCGAGGAGTCCAAGGGCGGTTTTTCGCCCGATGAGATTCGTGGCGCTGCCGGCGAGCTTGCGGAACTTGAGGGAATTTGTGTGCAGGGCCTTATGACTATGGCCCCTCGGGGGAACAAGGATGTGGCGCGTCGCACCTTTGCCGGGCTGCGAGAGCTGAGGGATGAGTTGGAGGCGGCGCATCCCGATCTGAGGCTGCCCGAGCTTTCTTGCGGCATGAGCGAGGACTTTGAGCCTGCCCTTGAGGAGGGCTCTACGCTCGTTCGCCTGGGCAGGGTAGTATTTAGCCCGGAGTTTGCAGTAAAATAGGGCTCTGAAGTGCGCACTGGTTTACAGAGCGCCTGCACTAAACCGTGAGAGGACACAACCATGGGCTTCCTTGACGAGATTAAAAATAAGATGCACCTGGGCGGCCAGCAGGGTTACGACCAGAGCTATGACCAGGATGACGACTACGGCTACGATGACGGCTACGATGATGGCTATCAGAACAACGGCTACAGCGGTACCTCGGGCGAGGGCTTCTATACCCAGGACGAGCCGAGTAACGGCCTGCTGGGCCAAACGCGCCGCGGTGAGGCCGAGTCGGTCGCCGTGTATACGCGCTCCGGCCAGCTGGTCGGCGATGACTCGCGTCATGCAACGACGTACAATCCGCCGTCGCGTTCTCAGGATAGTGCCGCAGGCGGCTATCGCCCCGGCGCTTACGACACGCCGTCGAGTTATGCCGAGAGCGCCCGCGCTCGTGCCGCGGCACCTGCGCCCGCTTCTGCGCCGAGCGACGCCTCGGCCTATGCAAACAACATCATTAACGCCACGCCGCAGCTGCCTGCCTATGTCCTGCGCCCCGAGAGCTATGACGATGTCGAGACCGTTGTCCGCCGCGTGCGCACCAAGCAGCCCGTTGCGCTGATTTTTGTTGGCGTTCGCACCGAGGTCGCCAAGCGTGTCCTGGACTTTAGCTATGGCTTTGCCTGCGGCCTGGGCGCTACGGTCAAAGAGGTGGGCGATCGCGTGTTTATGGTGCTGCCCGCCGGCTGCGAGGTCAAGGATTCGGACCTCAAGAAGCTGCGCGCCGACGGCTACCTTAAGTAAACCCAAGACGAGGAGATTCTCATCAACATCTACACCATTGTCCAGCTGGTCAACACGCTGTTCAACTTCTACTCCACACTTATTGTGGTCTATTGCTTTATGACGTGGATTCCCATGAAGCAGGGCGGCCTGCTGCAGGATATCGCCGCGGTGCTCGATAGCGTCTGCGGTCCGTGGCTCAACCTGTTTCGTCGGTTTATTCCGCCGATGGGCGGCGTTGATTTTTCGCCGGTCGTTGCGATTATTGCGTTGCAGTTGGTGCAGAGGCTGATTCTGCAGCTTCTTATAGGTATACTCGTATAGTACTGGCTCAGTAACTTACGTCGGGCGCCCGGCGCCAAGGCGATGATAAAGGAGAACTTGTTATGGCTATTACCCCTGCTGACATCCAGGCTCAGACTTTCTCTGAGGCCAAGCGCGGCTATGATCCCGCCGAGGTCGACGTCTTCTTGGAGACGCTGTCCTCTGAGGTTGACGCTATGCTCGCTAAGATCGTCGACCTTAAGGGTCGTCTGACTGCTACCGAGCAGCAGCTTGCCGATGCCCAGGCTCAGCTTGCCCAGGCTCAGGATGCCCCCGCCCAGGC